>SHWL01000087.1 GCA_009693865.1 Acetobacteraceae bacterium
CCCGTCATGGCCCGGCCCCCGCCTTCGCAGGGGCATGCTTGTCCGGGCCATGACGATGGGGGCGAGCCGAGAGCCGATCCTTAAGTGCGCTGGTATAAGATGGGTCCCAATGCCCGCCTGGCGGAATGGTAGACGCAGCGGACTTAAAATCCGCGGTCCGTAAGGACGTACCGGTTCAAGTCCGGTGGTGGGCATTCCAACCGGCATTCGCCTCGCTCACGTCAATAACCCCTCATTCCGCATGCTGATGCATTTGTCGCCCGCGACGATCAAATGGTCGAACAGCACGATGCCCAACGGCTGGAGCGCCCGCCGCACATCCCGTGTCATCGCGATATCGTCGCGCGACGCCGCTTCCGTACCGGCGGGGTGATTATGTGCCAGGATCACGGTCGAGGCATGCAACTCCAACGCGCGGCGGGCGATCTCCCGCGGATAGACCGACACGTGATCGATCGTGCCGTGACCCATCGCCTCATCGGCGAGCAACTTCGTGTGCGTGTCCAGGAACAGCACATGGAACTGCTCGGTCTTTTCGTGCCGCAACGCCGCGCGCAGGTAATCGGTCAGCGCCTCCCACGAGCGCAGCACCGGGCGGACCGTCAGTTCCCCGCGCAGCAAACGCAACGCGGCGGCCTGCGCCAGCTTCAGCGCCGCGACGCCGCCATCGCCCAGACCCTCGATTGCCCGTAAAGCGTCGGGCGAGGCTGAGATGACCGGCCCAAATCCGCCGAACCGGTCCAGCAACGCGCGCGCGACCGGCTTGGTATCGCGCCGCGGCAACGCCAAAAACAGCAGCATTTCCAGCATTTCGTGATCGGCCAGGGACTCGGGGCCCGCCGTCAGTAAGCGCGAGCGCATGCGGTGCCGGTGCCCCTCGGCGCCCAGTTCGGTGGTGGGCTCGACGAGGGTTCGGCCGAAGAGGTCGTCGTACAGAGCCGGCATGGCCGGTGCTTCCGAAACGCCGCGCCTGTTCGTCCGTCCTGGCCCCGTCTCTCTGAAATGCGTCCCCTTGGCCATGCCGCCTCATATTCCCAACCGGGGGGAACATTGGCGGACAAATATGAAGGATCAGCTAACGCCGTACGGCGGTTTGTGCAGTCCGGCCGGGGAGAGCGTGAAAATCTCGCACCCGGTTTCGGTCACGCCGATCATGTGTTCGAACTGCGCCGACAGCGAGCGGTCGCGCGTGACGGCGGTCCAGCCATCGTCCAGCACTTTCACCTCGGGCCGGCCGGCGTTCACCATCGGCTCGATCGTGAAGAACATGCCCGGTTTCAACACGGGTCCTTCACCTGGACGGCCGAAATGCAGGACGTTCGGCGGCTCATGGAATCGCCGTCCGATGCCGTGGCCGCAAAAATCGCGTACCACGCTGAACCGGTGGCCCTCCACGAACACCTGGATCGTGTGCCCGACATCGCCCAGAGTCGCGCCCGGTTTGACGGCGGCGATCCCGCGCAACAGCGCCTCATGCGTCACATCCATCAGGTTCCGCGCCTTGGTGGAGGGCTGACCCGCCGCGTACATGCGCGAGGAATCGCCATGCCAGCCATCGAGAATGACCGTGACATCGATGTTCACCACGTCGCCCGCGATCAGCCGCCGGTCGCCCGGAATGCCATGGCACACGACGTGATTGATCGAGGTGCAAATCGACTTCGGAAACCCGCGGTAGTTCAGCGGCGCCGGAATGGCGCCGTGCGAGACGATGAAATCGTGGCATAATTTATCCAGCGACGCCGTGGTCACGCCGGGCTGAACATAGGCCTGGATCATATCGAGGGTCTCAGCCGCAAGACGGCCCGCCACCCGCATGCCCGCGAAATCCTCCGGCGCATGGATCGTTATCCGTCTGGCGTCACCCCCGCCGTCCATGGTTCCCAGTCTCCCGCTGCTCGCGAACATGAAATGTCGAACGCCAAGATGCGCACCCTGACGGCGCGGCGCAAGACCAAGGGACGGCCGCGGGCAACCGAGCCATGCCTTATCCCCCATTGTCAGGCCCGCGCGGAAGGACCAAATCGCGGCGATGATCGCACGACGCACCATCCTGTCCGCAGGACTTTCACTCGCCGGCATCTGGGGTCTGCCGCAAACCGCGGCAGCCCAGACGTCTCCCCAGGATCGCGCCGATCTGACGCGGATCGAGGCCTATCTGAACAGCATTCGAAGCCTGAGGGCGCGCTTCGTGCAAACCGCGCCCGATGGCGACATCACGCAGGGAGTCGCACTGCTGCAACGGCCCGGACGGATGCGGTTTCAATACGACCCGCCCTCGCCGTTTCTGCTGATCGCCAATCAGGGGATTTTGTTTTTCCACGACGCCGAACTGAAACAGACCACCAATATTCCGCTGAGCCGCACACCGCTTGGAATCCTGCTGTCGGACAACGCTTCGCTCTCCGGAGATATCTCCGTCACCAGGTTCCTTCGCACCCCTGGGCAGACGCAGGTCAGCCTGGTGCGCGCCGCGACCCCAGGCGAGGGAACGCTGACCCTGATGTTCTCGGATCCACCGTTGACGCTGTGGCAATGGATCGTGCTGGATCAGCAAGGCAAGCAGACGCGGGTGACCCTGACGAACCTCGAGTCGGGCGTCGCCATCGACGCGAAGCAGTTCGATTACCGTGCGCTGGCCCAGGCTGGCGTGGGTGGTGGGTAAGGGCGGGGTTTCACCCCGGACCCCAATGGCCACCGGCCGGGCAATCCGGTACAAGGCGAGGCATGATCATCGATATGCACACGCATGCCGGACGGCCGCGCCGCACCGGCGATGTGGATCGCGCCGTGCTCGCCACGATGCGCGCCGCTGGCGTTGGCGCCGCCGTCGTCGCGGCCATCGCCGACATTCCCGTGATCCGGCGCGATCCGGACACCAAACGCCTGGTCAAAGTGCGCGATCCCGTGCCTGGCGAGTGCCTGGAAGCGACCGAGGGCTACCTCGACAGTTTCGCCGCGGCGGGCATGCGCATCGCGCTTGAACCGGACGATATCCGGGTGGACGATCCGGCTTTGGTGCTGGCGATCGAGGGCTGCGATTTCCTCGACGGCGATCTGGACCGATTGAACGCGATGGAAGCGCGCGGCGTGCGTAGTATCCAGTTGACGCACTACCTCGTGAACGAAACCGGCGACATTCAGACAGCACCGCCGGTGCATGGCGGGCTGACCCCATTCGGCGCGGACGTGGTGCGGCGCATGAATCAGGTGGGCATCATCCTGGATGTCGCGCATTGTTCCGAGGACACGGTGCGGGGCGTGGTCGCGGCTGCCTCGAAACCGATCCTGTGCACGCATGCGAACCTGCTTGAGCCCGGCGTTCCGGATGGCGAACATCCGCGCTTCATAAGCCGGGACTACGCGAAGATGGTGGCGGATACCGGCGGCGTTGTCGGTGCCTGGCTGTCCACACTGAACCGCGAAAAAGTCCCGGGAATGATCCGTCACATGTTCCGCGCCATCGACACTCTGGGCATCGATCACGTCGGAATCGGCACGGATATGCCGGCCGGCGTGGCGCGCACGGAAATGCCGGATTTCTCCCGCCATCCCGAACTGGAGACCGCCCTGCGGGACCATGGACTGAGCGGGGAGGAGGTCGAAAAAGTGTGCTCCGGCAACTGGCTGCGGGTGTTCCGCGCGGTGCGCGGCGCATGAGTCTCGATCTGCGCAAACGTGAGGCCGCCGCCGAAGCCATCAAGCTTGTCGAGCCCGGCATGCTCGTCGGACTGGGCTCAGGAACGACCGCTGAGCATGCCATCCGGCTGCTGGGTGAACAGTACCGCGCCGGACTTAAGTTCATTGGCGTTCCGACCTCGATGGCGAGCGCCGGTCTGGCCCGGTCCTACGGCATCCCATTGATCGATTTGCCAGCCGGCACGCCGATCGATTTGACCATCGACGGCGCGGATGAAATCGCCGAGGCGGACTTATGTCTGATCAAGGGTCTGGGCGGCGCACTGCTTTGGGAAAAGATCGTCGCCACCATGAGCCAGCGCATGGTGATCGTCGCGGACGGAACGAAACTCCAGCCGCGCCTGAGCGGGCGAATTCCGGTGCCTGTCGAGATCGTCGAATTCGGCTGGGAATCGACCGCGGCAAGACTTTCGCACATGGGGTATCAGACGATTTTAAAGCGCGATTCCGCGGGCCGGCCATATCGCACGGATGGCGGTAATTTGATTTTGCACTGCCGGATAAACGATCTTTCCGATCCGGCCGCGACCGAACGCGCTTTGTCGATGACGGTGGGCGTGGTGGAAACCGGATTGTTCATCGGTCTCGCGACCACGGCCTTGGTTGCGTCCGCGGGCGGCGTCAGGCGCATCGACGCGGGTTAGCCGGTGCCGATCTGGTCGCGTTGGGCCGGTATTCTCTAAATCGTCATGGCCCGGCTTGGTTGCGTGGGGCCGGTATTCTCTAAATCGTCATGGCCCGGCTTGTCCGGGCCACCGGTCGCGGAACTGTGCTGGAACAGGTGGCCCGGACAAGCCGGGCCATGACGAGGGAGGGATGACCTGATGCAGCTTAATCGGAAAGCGCTCTAACGCCGCCGCCGCCGTCTTGGATTCGTCATCGTGATGATCGCGCAATCCGTCAGTGCGGACAGCGGCGACACATCGGTCACCTTGGACCCGCGTAGATCGATTTCCCGCAACGATGTCAGACCTCGCAATGGCGTCACGTCCGACACCGGCGTGTCGCCGAGATCGAGAAACCGCAGCGACTTTAACCCCGACAGCGGCGACAGATCGGTCACCCGGGTCCCGGCGAGTTGCAAACCCTGAAGCGCGGTCAGGCCTTTCAGCGGCTCCAGGTTGGCGACCCTTGTGCCGCCAAGGTCAAGGCGGGTCAGGTTAATAAGGCCCGCGAGCGGTTCAATGCCGGAAACCAACGTTCCGGTCAGATGACAACTCTCCAGCGCGGTCAGACCAGACAGCGGCGTCAGATCGGCGACTTCCGTGAACGACAGGATCAGGTTTTTCAGCCGTTTCAGGCCGGCGAGCGGCGCGATGTCGACAATCCGCGTCAGCCGCAAGCCCAGAGTTTCCAGGTTTGTCAGGGCCGCCAGCGGGCCGAGGTCACTGACGGGCGTGCGGATAATAACCAGCTCCCGCAACGAGGTCATGCGTCCGATCCCGGTCAGATCGGAAATCGGGGATCGCTCGATGCGTAATGAGACCTGGTCCGTCATGCGTGGTCTTACGGCGGCATTCGATCGAAATTGGGAACGCTGGTGGACGTCGCGTCCCAGGACGGCCGGTCTTTCGCATAGACGACACGACCGGGAACGAACCAGTTGCTATCGTCCATGCAGCCGACAGAGACGTTCATGATGCCGGGAAAGGCCGAGTTCTCGCCATACAGGCGGCTGCCGCATTTCGGGCAGAAGTGTCTCGTATTGATGTTACCGCTGTCGGCCGTCGCGGCGTACGAGGCGGTTTCCCCCTGTAGCCGTACGTCCTCTTTCTTGAATCGCGCCAGCGACATATGGCCGGTACCGGATGAGCGCTGACAATCCTTGCAGTGGCATTGCCCGGTGCCGATGGGCTCACCATGGATTGTGAAGGTCACCGCGCCGCAGAGGCAGTGACCGCGGACGAAAGGTTCGGTGGTCATGATCTGGTCCCTTTCACGATGGTGGTATCCATCCTCATTCCGCGGCCGCCCGCTTCGGCGCGTGCAGTTCCAGCAATCGCGGCGCGACTTCCTTGCCGAACAACGAGATGTTCTCCATCGCGTCCTTATGGTCCAACAAGCCGCCCTGACCGAAGAACAGCAAATGTCCGACTCCGCCCATTCGCGTGTCGAAGGTCTTGATCTGTTCGTAGACCTCGTCCGGCGTGCCCGCGAAGACGGTTTCCGTATCCATGAACTGTTGCACACTGGCGGTGCGATGATTGATCGGCTCGCCATTCCGATCCGTCACGAAGCGGTTCGCCCTGGGGCCGCCCTTCAGGATCATCGTGTTCGCGGCGATGGAGTTGTACCCGGGAGGGTTGGTGAACGGCTCCGCCACCACCGGCGCTGTGCGGACGTAATCGGCGATGATATCGGCGCGGCGCAGGCCTTCATCGGTGGTGTGGCCGACACCGATGATCGCGGCATAAGCGAAACGATCCGGACTCGCCTCCCAGCCCAGTTCCCGGGCGCGTTTGCGATAGGCATCGTACATGGGTTTCGCGGTTCCACCTGATAGCAGCGTGCCGACGACGTGCCCGCGCTCCGCCGCCATCGTGCCGGTATCCACGCTCATGCCTGTCATCCACACCGGCGGCGTCGGTTGCTGGATCGGCCGCGGCCAGATGTTGACATTCCGATAGTGGTAATACTCGCCTTCCCAGTTGAACGGGCCCGTGGTCGTTGACAGCGCCTTCAGGATCAGGTCGTGCGCTTCCCAGTACCGCCGCATCAGCCGCGCGGGGTTGGAGTTGGCGGGCGCGATCTCATAAGGCGCGCCTTTCACAAGCCCCATCTCCAACCGCCCGCCGGAGAGGCAATCCAGCCACGCCATTTCCTCGGCCACGCGCACCGGATCGGGGCGATTGGCGATCGGATTGCCAAGGCTGAGAAGCCGGGATTTCTTTGTTTCGCGCGCGATGACGGCCAGGGCCATCGGCACGGACACGGTCATGCAGGTCGCGGTGCTGTGATGCTCATTGACCATGATGTCGATGCCGACATCGTCGCACAGCGCGAATTCATCGAGGTAGCGGTTGAGCAGTGTGCCGGCCTCATTCGGATCGACGTTTTCGGAGGGGAAGTTCACGCGCAGCGAGCCGCGGGCAAGGCCTTTTTCCCACGCGGGGTGATAGGCCATTTCGGAGAAATACCAGGTACGCATGGATCGTCTCCTTGTTGTCTATAGCTTGCCGGTGAACGCGGCGACGGCGGTGGCGAATTCTTCTGTTCGTTCCCAGTGCGGGTAGTGTCCCGCGCCCGGGATGATCCGCATCGTCGCGCCGGGGATTTCCGCTTGCCACGCCTCGCCGTATGACGTCGAAACAATGCCGTCGGAGTCGCCCCAGATCAATTGCGTGGGCAGATCGATCCGGTGCAGCCATCGTTTCAGTCTGGGATTGTGCATGTAGGGCTTCCAGCCGAACAACGCGAGAGATTCGCGGGATCGCGCGATTGCGGCGAGCTCGGTATCCGGTAATGTCGCAAAATCGATCGCGCCGTTGGCGGGGTCTGCCCAGGAGAGGCGGAGGAACTCGGCTCGTGGGAT
This sequence comes from Acetobacteraceae bacterium, assembly GCA_009693865.1. GTDB lineage: Bacteria > Pseudomonadota > Alphaproteobacteria > Acetobacterales > Acetobacteraceae > Rhodopila. The sequence goes on from SHWL01000087.1 coordinate 7,232, forward strand.
GGAGTGCATGTCGGCGATGTCGCGGTCGAGATGGCCGCGGACCTTGATGCCGAGTGGCGCGGACAGGACAAGTCCGGCGAAGCGGCTGGTATCGCGCACGGCCATTTCGGCGGCGATCCAACCGCCAAAGCAGGCGCCGGCGAGGACGGCGTTTTTCAGGCCGAGTTGTTTCGCGAGGTCCAGATACAGGTAGGCGAGGTCGTCCACGGTAGCGATCCAGTCGGGCAGGCTGGAGTTGCCGAAACCCGGGTGGTGCGGGGCGATGACGCGGTGGTCGCGCGCCAGGGCTTCGATCCAGGGGCGGTGGGGTTGCATTCCCTCGCCGGGGTGGAGGAACAGCAACGGGCGTCCCTTACCGGCCTCCTCGACTTCGAGCGTCACGCCCGCGACGGTGATGGAGCTGCTCATGGGCGTCAGGGTCCTCCGGTGGCTGGGTTGGGGGATTTTAGGGGGAAGGCGGGCTGAGGCAATGGGCTCGCCCGCGACGCCAGCGCCTCCCGCCTGGCCACCATGATCAGCGTCGCGATCCCATTATCGAAAATCGGCATCGCGCTGGGGTCGATCCTGGTCTTCGCCCGGGTCATGGGCGACTACTTCGTCGTCCGGCAAAAGCGCGGCGGCGTCACATTCCCAATGGCGGCGGCCTGAACCTGAGTTATCATCCCCGCGCGGGAGGACCACGCGGATGGATGAAGAAACACCCGAAATTCTCGAACTCGAACACGCGGCGGAATGGCGCGAGCGCAAGGCCGATGCGCAAAGCGCGAAGGCCGCGCGGCAGCTACGCAAACTCGCGGACGATCTGCGGCGCGAGCCCAACGCGAAGTTACTCGATGAGCTTCATTGCGTCTGCAACTGGTTGAGCGAATCCGACGGCATTTCGGATTTCATGCTGCGCGCCCAGGACTATCGGGAGATGTTTGGGTTTGGCGAATGGGCCGCGACGGGCGACGATTATCTTCGCGCGCTGATTGGCATGGCGCAGGAGACGTTCGGGATGGGGTAGGAAATGGGGCTTTGCCCCATCACCTCGCCCGCCGTGCCCTGACTCGCACTGGCCGGCCAAACAGCGTCACCGACGCGCGGATGACCTTCATTTGGTAAGCACTCGCCCGCGCCGGCGTATGCGAGTGATAATAACCCACCGCCCGGACCACGTCGCCGCGCGCCTCCGTCAGATAAATCCGCATGATCGCGCCGGCGGCGGCAATGTTGAAGCAGGGGTCACCGATCAGGCGCGCCGCCACCTCCTCCGGCTTCATTTGCCACGCCTTCGCGAGCCGAGGCACCCACGCGGTATTGACCTGCATGACGCCCAGGTCGGCGGAGCCATTGAAATTGCGGGAGATGGAGCCGTGTTGTCCGGCCTCGACACGTTGGATCGCGGGCAGCACGCGGGGCGGCAGATGGTAGTGTTGCGCGGTGGCCAGCATGCAGGCCAGATACGGAACCGTCATCATGCCTGTTTAAGCTCGATCAGGCTGCGGCGGATTTTGCGGCCGCGTTCGACCTTGTCCTCGATGTACGCGGCGTCGCCCCATCGGATCGCGCGCGCCATTGCCTGTGCGTCTTCCATGAAGCGCGCCAGCATTTCCAGCAGCGCCTCGCGGTTGTTGAGGAAGATATCGCGCCACATCACCGGGTCCGACGCGGCGATACGGGTGAAATCGCGAAAGCCGGAGGCAGCGAAATTCGTGACTTCCCGGCGGGTTTCCTCGGCCAGATCGTCGGCGGTGCCGCATATGGTGAAGGCCAGAAAATGCGGCAGATGCGAAACGATGGCCAGCACGCGATCATGATGCCCGGGTTCCATGCGCTCGACCATCGACCCGCAGCGGCGCCAGAGTTCGGCCACTTTCTCGATCGCAGCTTCGTCAGTGCCGGGGGGCGGAGTCAGCAGTGTCCAGCGGCCCTGAAAAAGCGTGGTGAAGCCGGAATCGGGGCCCGAGTGCTCGGTGCCCGCCAGGGGATGGGCGGGCACGAAATGCACGCCAGACGGAACGAATGGGCCCACATCGCGGATGACGGATTGTTTGGTGGAGCCAACATCGGTCAGGACCGCGCCATGGGCCAGATGCGGGCCGATGGCCTCGGCCAGCGCGGCGAAGGCCCCGACGGGGGCGCACAGCATGACGCAGTCCGCGCCCTCGACCGCTTTCGCGGGGTCCGGTTCGACGCGATCCGCGAAGCCCAGTTCGACTACCCGGTCGAGCGTTTTTTGCGTGCGGGCGTTGACCACGATCTCGGCGGCGATGTCGCCCTGCGCCTTCGCGATGCGCGCGACCGAGGAGCCGATCAGGCCAATCCCCAGCAGCGCCAGGCGTTTGAAGACAGGCTCAGCCACGGGTTTGTTTCATGAATTCAGCCAGACCTTCGATGACGAGCCCGCATTCATCGGCGGTTCCGACGGTGATGCGCAGGCACTGCGGCAGGCCGTACGAGCCGACCCGGCGCAGGATCAGGCCGCGCAGGCGCATGTATTGATCGGCCTTGCCGGCGAATTCCGCGGTGCCGAAATCGGCCAGCACGAAATTGCCCTCGCCCGGCCAGACCTTGATGCCCGCGGCCTCAATCCCTGCGGCGAGTTTCGGCCGCCACAGCGCGTTATGCTCACGGCCTTTCTCGACCCAGCCTGGCTCCGCCAGCGCGGCGATACCGGCAGCCTGAGCGGCCACCGAGACGCTGAACGCGGCGCGTACCCGGTGCAGCACGTCGTTCACGGCGGGCGGGCCGTAGCTCCAACCCAGACGGATGCCGCCCAGCCCGAAGATTTTCGAGAATGTTCGGGTCATGATGGTGTTACCGGTGGCGTCGACCAGACGCTCGCCAGCGTTGTAATCGTCGCGCGTCACGTATTCGGCGTAGGCGGAATCGATGACCAGCAGGATGTCGGAACGCAACGCTTTTCGAAATTCGGCCATGTCCGATTCGGTGATCATCGCGCCGGTGGGGTTGTTAGGGTTGGCCAGGAAGACGGCCTTGGTCGCGGGGGTGACGGCGGCGAGCATCGCGTTCAGATCGGGTTGGAGGTTTACCTCCGGAACCTTGATGACCTCGCTGCCCGCGTAAACTCCGGCGATGTGATAAATCGTGAATCCGTGCGCGGACATCATGATGTCGCGGCCCGGCCCGCCATAGGCCAGGCACAGATGATACAGAATGTCGTCCGAGCCCGCTCCGCACACGATCTTCGCCGGATCGAGGTTCCAGTAAGCGCCGATCGCCTCCCGCAGCCGGTCGGCGCCGCCATCGGGATAACGAAAACCCTCGGCGGCGACCTCGCGCAGGGCTTGTTGCGCCATCGGGGGAACGCCGAACGCGCCCTCGTTCGAGGACAGTTTGTAGGAGCGGTTGACGCCGGGGACAGAGGCCTCGCCGCCGACATAGGGGCTGATGGTCAGGATTTCGGGACGCGGGGTTGGCGACGTCATGCGGTCTCTCCTGCCACCGGAACGGCGTAACCGCCAAGCACGATCGCACCCTCGGGCAGATTTGGGTCGTCTTCGGTCACAAGACCCTCGACCTCGGCGACGGTGCCATGGGCGGCGGTCATGGTCAGGCCGGCATCGGCGAGGCGGGCGCGGTCAGGGGTCTTGGTCAGCGCGAGGAAGGAACGGTCGATCCCGCTGGCGTCCGGCGCGCTCGCCGTCACGACCAGCGCGTCGCCGCTGGGAACATGGTCCGGGCGGGCCGTCCAGAACGGCAGGCGGGCAGTGATGTACAGCCGCGGCTCGCCGGTCGTCAGCGCGGCCCAGGTGGAGGGGGTGAAGGGGAACGGGAGGACGGCGATGGAGGCGGCGCCGGTGCGAACGGCGGCCAACGCGGCGGTCACCGACGGCTCGACGACGATCGGGGTCAGAAAACCGAAGTGTTCGCGGGCGAGCGCGGCGATGGCGCCGGAATCCGTGACGGATACGGTAACCTGCGTTTGCATGGCGGTGGTGCCCGCCAGCAACTCCCGCCACATGCGCACCAGCGTTCGCGCGGGCAACGCGCCGGTGTGACGGGACAGCAGGCGGCGGAGGATGGACGCCTCGCGGCCCGGACGGAACGCCGCAGCCTTGCCGGTGCGGGCGACGCCCTCCACCACATGGGCCCGATCCATCAGCAGGTCGTGGATTTTGTCGTCGATGTCGTCCAGCCGTGCGCGCAAGGCGCCAAGGTCGGGACGCCAACCCTCTTCCGGTGCGGGCGCCTCGGTCGTCTTCGTCGGGGGCGGCGTGGTGTTGGGCATGTGAACCGGCCTTGAGAGCGGCCCCGTCTACCGCAAGCGCGCGCGCAAGCAAACCCGCGAGACGGCGACACGTGCCGGGGGCCACCATCGCGGGCTTCAATCCCGGGCCGATTGCGGCGATAGTCGGCCAGGAAACCGCAAGGAACGCCCGACATGTCCGCCGCCCTCCCCGTCTGCAAGCCCGAAGACGTCGGCCTTTCCTCCGCCGCCCTGGGCCGTTTGTCCGCCGCCCTGCGGGAGCGGATCGCGAGCGGCCACCTGCCAGGAGCCGTCGCCCTCGTCGCACGGCACGGCAAGATCGCGTATTTCGAGGCGCTTGGCGTTCAGGATCCCACGAGCCGGGCGCCGATGACGAAAGAAGCGATTTTTCGCATCTATTCGATGACGAAACCGCTGGTGTCGGTAGGCGTCATGATGCTGTGGGAGGAAGGCCGCCTGCTGCTGAGCGACCCGATCGAGAAATATCTGCCCGCGTTCGCCTCACCCAACGTCGGTGTGATTTCCGGCGAGTCGATGACCACGACGCCGGCGAACCGATCCATCACGGTGCAGGATCTTTTGCGGCATACGTCCGGGCTGACATATGAGTTCCGCGGCAATACGCCGGTGCACAAGGCGTATATCGACTCGAAGGTCTCGCGTCTGAAACAAACCAATGAGGATCAGGTGGCGACGCTTGGCTCGCTGCCGCTGCTGCATCAACCCGGTACGAAATGGGAATACAGCCGGTCCACCGATGTGCTGGGGCGGTTGATCGAGGTCATTTCCGGTCAAACCCTCGGCGTCTTCCTGAACGAACGTATTTGTGGACCTCTGGGCATGGCCGACGCGGGCTTCACGGTGCCGGAGAGAGACCGCGGGCGCATCGCCGAGCCGTTCGCCAAGGACCCGGAGAATAAAACGGATATCTCTCTGTTGGACGTGAGGCGGACCGCGATCTTTGAGTCGGGCGGCGGCGGAATGGTGGCGACGGCGATGGACTACGCGCGATTCTGCGCGATGCTGCTGAACAACGGGCGATTGGACAGCACGCGGCTGCTTGGCCGCAAGACGCTGGAACTCATGACATCCGATCATCTCGGCGCCATCGCCGGCAATCCCGAGTTGCTGCCTCCCGGCCACGGTTTCGGCCTGGGCTTTGCCGTGCGCACGGCCGCGGGAATGGCGCCGTTTCCGGGCACAGTGGGGAATTATTATTGGAGCGGCGCGGCGGGTACGTCGTTCTGGGTCGATCCGGCGGAGCGGTTGTTCGGTGTGCTGATGATCCAGGCTCCGGTGCAGCGTGAACACTACCGGCTGCTGTTCCGCGATCTGGTTTACGCCGCGATCGCGGATTGAGTTGGGGGGAAGTTGCGTCGGCTGGTAGGATGATCGACCGGGAACCAGTTGGCGCGGTCAGGGACTTCACCGCCTCGGCCTTTTTTGACTCTGCGCGAGGCGTTACGGAGGCAGTAGGCCCAACCAGTTGAGCCGGCGCAAATTGGCTGCGCGCGGGTTATGTCGATTTGAATCCGATTCCAAATCAGAAATCAGTCAGACACGAAGCCCATTGGCCAGCCGGCATCCAATTGTCGTGATCCGCAAACCCTGTGCCTGACGGTTATATTCTGCCAGGCCCTGGCGAATAAAGCTTTCCGGGTCGTCTCTGTGGGAAATCATTTTCCGCACCATCTGAGAAAAATAGTTGTCATTCCGTCCGGCCGAATTGTCGGCCCCGGATCCAGATGGCTTAAACAATTCCGTGAGCCGTTCGACCAGCCTGGACGGCTTCACCCATTCGCCTCCGAAGTCCTCCAGAATCCTCACGGTCGGAACAATGAGCTCGCTTTCCGTAATTCGCGGGCTCTTTCGATTCCTGGCTACTGTCCGCGCCGCGAGCTTTTCAAAAGCCGCCAACGCGTCAGATCGGTCCTTTTCAGGGTTTGATTTATCGTTTGCGCGAAAGCCTGACTGACGAACACGGTTGGAAGTTGGCTCAATGGCGTCAACCACATTTCGCCGCGTGGATTGGTTGTTGGTGGGCTCCAGGAAATAATCGAAGCGAGCCAAATCCGATCTTAATCCCAACAGGAAGCGGAATGCTTCCACCTTGTGAGACCCAAGACCATAGGAGAACGCGCCTTCCGAATCATCCTGGGGTGCCTCCGCGATTTTTATCGCCAACGAATCGAGGAACCCGGGAACCGGTAGTTCGAAAGCCAATTCGTCTGTTTGGCGGTCGTAAGCAACGATCTGATGATGCGCCGCCAACGTACTGCCATCAGAACGGATTTGAAGACTGACATTCATGGGATTATTCTTCGCGCCGTATCAGGTAGCTTACGTTGGCTGCCTGTATCCGGATCGAATTCGCCCAGGTGGTTGCCACGGGCGTCGTAGACCTCGACCGTCCCGTGCATGTAGTCCCACTCGAGCAGATGTCCGGTCCGTCCATCTTTCCACCGCCTGCGCAACTTTCCATCTCCAAGAATCGTCTTTGGGCGCACTCTCCTGGCATCCGGGAAGGCCTTCAGATCGTCTGGCGGCTTAATGTATCGCAGATCAGGCCGCCGACCCACTTTCCTTCCTTCCTCGGCCCCCCTTTGTGATCTATCGGCAGTTCGATCCAATGGCATCGCGAGGCAGACCGCGCTGCCTCGTCACCTGACTATCGAGGCCAGGATTAAGCCACCCGGCCGTCCGCGGTCACAAATCCTCGTACAGAGGACAATCGTACGCCCGGGGAGCCCTGTGACGACCCCTTGGTACCATTTGGACCGGACCAAGACGCCCCGCCCGGCCCTTTGTCAAGGAATTTCGTCTCCTTACCTACTCCGCCGCCTGCGCGGCCGGCTGCACGGAATTCGGCCCAAAGCGGTCCTTGAACGGCTGCGTGTCGATTTCCTCCAGCTCGATCTCGCGGGCCAGAACCTGGCGTTTCCATTCCTGATGCGCGGGCTCGTCGGCGTGGAATTCCGGCATTACTTCCTTCGCGAATAACTCCAGACTTTCGCAGATATGTTCGTGCGTGTTGCGGCCCGCCTGGTTCAGCAGAATGACCTGGTCGATGTTCGACGATTTGAACCGGCGCAGCTTCCGCCGAATGGTATCCGGCGTTCCGATCAACCCACCCGACAACGCGCGCACCGCGGCTTCGGGATTGGCCGCCTTCCACTTGTTATACTCGTCCCAGATATTCACCGTGTACGGATCGGGCCGCTTCCGCCCCGAGGACGACCCGAAGAACCGCAACGCGAACTGAAAGAACGTCGCTCCCTCGGCCCGCTTACGCGCTTCCTCGTCGGTTTTCGCGCACATGAAATAACTGACCAGCGCGATGTTCGGGTTGGTCTGGTAATCGCACAGTTTATCCTGCCGCTTGGTGAACGCGTTATAATACGCATGAACCCAGGCGAAAGCCGCGTCGGCGGACAGAAACTGGAAGCCCAACGCGCCAAGGCCGCGGCGGCCGGCCATTTCCAGCGTATCCAACTGCGAACATGCGACCCATAACGGCGGATGCGGCTTCTGCACCGGCTTCGGCAACACGTTCCGCAGTGGCATCTTGTGCCATTTGGTGTCCAGCTCGATGCCCTTGTCCTGGAACATCGGGATGATACAACGAATCGCGTCTTCCCAGACCTCCCGCTTGGTCTCCATCTCCCGCCCGAAACCACCGAGTTCCGTGACCGATCCGGACTCGCCGGTGCCGAATTCCACGCGCCCGTTGGACACCAGATCGAGGCAGGCGATCCGCTCGGCGACGCGCTGCGGCGGATTGGTCGTCAACTGCACAATGCCATGGCCGAGACGAATGTTCTTCGTGCGCTGACTGGCCGCGCCGAGGAACACCTCCGGCGCCGGCGAATGCGAGTATTCCTCAAGGAAGTGATGTTCCACTTCCCACGCGTAATCGTAGCCGAGCTTGTCCGCGAGCTCGACCTGCGTCAGCGCGTTTTGATAAAGCAGCCGTTCATCGTCCACGCCCCAGGGACGCGGGAGTTGCAGTTCATAAAAGATTCCGAATTTCATCGCTGGTTCCCCGGGTTGCGTCTTGTCCTTCGTCTCGGCCAGGAGTGCGCGACAGGATGGTTGCCATGTCAAGGGTGACGCGTTCTCGCCGTGCCGCCGCCGAGGGTTGGTGTGTGAGCACGCGATCGACCACGAACAAGGGTCGCCGTTTGGATTCCATGTACAAACGGCCCAGATACTCCCCGAACACGCCCAGAAGCAGCAATTGCGCGCCGCCCAGGATGAGCATCAGGGTCATGAGGCTGGTCCAGCCCTCGACGACGCGGCCGGTCATCCAGCCCACCAGTGTATAGACCAGCAGCAGCAGCCCCACGCCGCCGATCGCGGTGCCGGTCATGGACGCGAGCCGCAGGGGCAGGACGGAAAACCCGGTGATCGCGTCCAGCGCCAGGCGGATCATCCGGTGCAGCGGATAATGGGTTTCACCGGCGTGGCGGGAGTCGCGATCGTATAGCAGCGGAACCTGGCGCAGGCCGATCCAGCTCACCATGCCGCGGATGAAACGATGCTGTTCCGGCATGTTGTTCAGCACGGCCGCGGTGCGTTGGTTCATCAGACGGAAATCGCCGGTGTCCAGGGGTATCTCGATATCCACCAGACGGCGCATCAGGCGGTAGAACAACGAGGCCGTTTTGGTCTTGAACCAGGTTTCCCCGGTCCGCCCGCGCCGCTGGCCATAGACGACGTCCGCGTCCTGATCGTCCATCAACCGCAGCATGTCGTCCAGCAACTCCGGCGGGTCTTGCAGATCGGCGTCCAGGATCAGGATATACTCGCCGGTGCAATGCCGCAGGCCCGCGGTCAGCGCGATCTGGTGGCCGTAATTGCGCGCGAGATTGATGCCCACGACATGCGGATCGCGGCGCACGAGGTCCTGGATCCCCGCGAGCGTCGTGTCGGTCGAACCATCGTTGACCAGAATGAGTTCCCATGACCCGAGACCAGCGCACACCGCCGAAACGCGGCGATGGAACTCCCCCAGATTGGCGGATTCGTTGAAGCAAGGGGCGACAACGGACAGAAACATGATCGGTTACCCTGGTTGAGGATCGGGTTGAACGGCCACGCGCCCCATGACGCAATGCGTGTTGGCGCGGATCGCGGTGAAGAAACTCTGTGATTTCAGCCAGTCCCGTACCAGGGGATCGCAACTGATGAGTGTCGCCTCCACCGGGATTTGCGCGCCCGGCGCGACAACCCGAATGTGCTCGCCCCGGGTCTGGGCTTCCCTGGCGTAAAACGCGGCGATGGGATTGTAGTTTTGAAACCCGGCGTCGTTGGGCAGCCCGTGATCGACGATGAAGGCACCATCAAGGCGCGCTTCCCCGCGGATTTCGTTCAGGAACGGCCCATACCAGACCTGATCGGCGGTATAGGGGCTGCCTGCGTCGTGCGCGCGAATGTTGAGATACCAGAACGCGATCAGCAACGCGACGGCGATCGGGCGGAGCACCACGCGGCCCGGCAACGGCGGCTGACCCTTCCGGAGATACGTGGTGGTCGCGACGCCAATGGCGATGGCGAGTAAGGGCAACGCGGGCGCGACATACCAATAAAGTTTCGTCCGCGCGCAGGACAACGCCAGCAGCCATGACGCGGCGGTGAGGATCATCAGCAGGCACACATGCCGGCGCGCCGGATCGGGGTCGCGCCGCGCGGCCAGCAACGTTGGCAGCAACAGCACCGCCGGTTGGAACGTCAACGTCAGAAACACGAGATAAAAGAACGGCCCCTCGTCATGCGCATCCAGCACGTTCAGCATCCGGCCGCCGATATCGTTGCCCCACAGCGCGGCGAGATAACCAGGATCGAACCGCTCGCGCAACGCGAGCCAGCCGGCCAAAGCGGCGAGCACGCCAAACACCGAGGCCCAGAGCCGCCAGTCGCGCATCATGGCCAGAAACCGGCCGCGGGCGATGGCATAGGCCAGCAGACCCGGCATGGCCAGGCCGCTCGCCACGCCCTTGGTCATCGCGGCAAGAAACAGCAGGACGGCGGCGGCGGCGATCCAAACACCGGAACGATCCGGGACAAGATCGATGTAACGGCCCAGGCACAGCACGAAACCCAGATGAAGCAACGCGAGCAGGGCGTCGAAATCGCCGGTGCGGCCTGAATGATCGCCCATGAACAGCACCGAGCAGATCAGCAACAATCCGCCCAACAGGCCCGCCAACTGGTCCCGGACCAAGGTCCGGCATGCCACGTAGACCAGCAGCACGGAGCCCATCGTGGCCAGAATGGATGGCAGGCGAAGCGCCAGCATCGGCTCCATGCCGGCGCGCAACAACGCCGCGACGATCCAGATCAGCAATGGCGGCTTGGTGTTCCAGTGATCCGGCACACCGCCAAAGGTCGTGACAAGCCAACTGCCGCCATCGGCCATTTCAAGGGCGTTGTTGGCATTGCGGCTTTCGTCCCACAACTCCATTGGCAGGGTCAGACTGCCCGGCAACAGCATGACCGCCGTCAGCGCCACCAGTAAACCGCCATACGCCAGATCGAGCCGCCGTTCCGACGACACCGCGAACATACCGGTGGGTGGCCAAAGGAATGGGCGTCTCGATGTCGGAATGTTCCGTGCCGCCAGGGCAAGCTCCGTCATTTGCTCGCCGTCACGGCGTACTGGCCGCCCATCGGCAACCATCCGAACAGGCGCTCGGCCGCCGTCGCCACGGCCCCAAGTCTGGGCGGCAGAAACATCAAATGCGATGAACGGATATCGCGCCATCCGCCGCCGCGCAGGGCAGTGGTGACCTCGGGCGGCGGCAACAGGATTGCGCCGGCGTCGATCGGCGTCCGCGTAACGACGTACTTGGTGACCGGGTTCCAGGGATTATGCTCGAACACAACCAAACGCCCGCCTGGTTTCAACAGACGATGCAGCTCAGCGTAAACCAGGGTTCGCTGGTCGAGCGGGACGTGATGCAGCACCGCGCTGATGACGGCCAGATCGAACTGCTCCGGCGCCAGCCCGGTGCCGGCGCCATCCTGGGCCTGGAACAACGGCGGCGGCGAGTCTGGCGGCCAGATCCGCGCCGCTTCGCTCAGCATGCCGCTGGAGACATCGGTGCCGGTCATTGGGCTGGAAATCCCGGCCGCCCGCATCAGACGCATCAGGGTCGCGACGCCGCAGCCGTAATCGAGGATCGACAGATCGGACCGGGTCCGCAATTCCGGCCACCAGCGCAGCAGCCAGCGGACCTTGACCGCGACGAAATCATCCGCGCCGCCGCCCGCGAGCGCCTTCAACGGAGCGTCCATGCCGGAATCATAACCCTTGGCATAAGCGTCGAATTCGGCGGGTGGACGTTGTGTCATGGATGCCTTGCTCATGAGCGGGACTGGGACAAAATCCGACGACGCGCCGCGGGCATCCGTGCCTCGACCCAAAGCCGCCTGATCCTGACCGCGCCGAACAGGACCATGACAAAAAACGCGAAAAACAGATGCCGGTACAGAAAATGCCGGTGATGACCCGCGTGATTCGCCATCGCCAGAATCCAGATCGAGGACGTCAGGATACCGGTCAGGCAGACAACATGCCAGTCCATCCGGAGCGACGGGTGCGAGTCGAAGCTGTGGGGAGTAGGCTGCCGCCTCGACAATCGAGGGAATCGACCCATGGCGACGGTGAAACTCAGCGACGAAGCGCTTTTGGCGTTCTTCCAATCCCATCCGGGTCTTCGCGACAGAGTGGCGTCGATCGT
>SHWL01000088.1 GCA_009693865.1 Acetobacteraceae bacterium
TCGCGTTGCGGATCAACCGCCTGAACGGAGATTGGGACGCCTATTGGGCGAGGCTCGCTGCCAACCCGCCCGCAAATGCCAATTTCAACCGCCCAGAAATGTCACTGGACGTCGCCGCTTGAGCGCACAACTTTGGTTCGCACCCCTGCTGGCTGTCGTTGCGGGTCGCGCCCGTGAAGGTCTGGTTGAGGCCAACCGCCGGGATGGTGAAATTAAGCGCCGTGCCCGCGCTCCCATACGACGCCGTGGCGGTCACGCCGCGATAATTGATCACGGCGTTCGCGATCGATGTCGTCGTATAGGCCGGAAGCGTCGTGCTGAGCGCGGAGTTCTTGAGCTGGTTGAGCGTTGGCTCCGCCGAAGCAAAGCCCAGAGTGGCTGAACTGCCGTTGGACGTGACGGTAACCGTAAAGTTATCTGCCGCCATCGCGACCGGTGCGACACTAAGCGCGGCGAGGCCAATCGCCGCGGCGAATCCAACGATTTTCATACTGATTTCCCCCGAAGTGCCCTGATATTCTTGTAGCCCGGCCGATGTTTCAGAAACACCACTTTTGGTCAATAAATCGACCGCGATTTATTGTCAATGTATGTGCCTATTCGCAATTCCTGAACGACCCACTGACCGCGTGGGAGCCCGGCCGATTGTCCCCGTTCGGGGAGCATCGCCCGCCACCCCTTGAACTACCGCCCGAATTGACCATGATGCGCCCAGCGTGCCGGGCGTTTTCCCCGGTTATGAGAGTGTGGATTTGGCATGAGCAGTGATGCGCACGGCGCCCAGGTGACTCAAGGACATGTGGCGCCACATGGGTCGGGACTGAAACATCCTTATCATCTGCCGGACCCAAGTCCGTGGCCCATCATTGGCGCTTTTGGCGGATTCTTGACCGTCTTCGGGATCATTCTGGCCGCGCACTACAAGAGCTACGTGGTTCTCACTGCCGGCGGGATTGTCGTGGCAGTCACCATGTTCTTCTGGTGGCGCCAGGTCGTGCGGGAAGCGCGGACTCCGGGCATGCATTCCCCGATCGTCCAATTGGGGCTGCGTTACGGCATGGTCCTGTTCATTTCCAGCGAGGTCATGTTCTTCGTTGGCTTCTTCTGGTCGTACTTTAACTTCCTGATCTTCCCGGAAACCCAAGGGAACGGGCAGACCGTGTGGCCACCGTCCACGATCCAGACATTCGATCCGTTTCATCTGCCTCTATTGAACACGATGATCCTGCTGCTGTCCGGCTGCACCGTGACGTTCGCGCATCACGCTCTGCTGGAAGGCAACAAGAAGTTGCTGGTGAATGGCCTGGGCATGACCGTGCTGCTGGGGATGGCGTTCACGCTGTGCCAGGGGATCGAGTATTCGCACGCGCCGTTCCCCTTTGCTGGCGGCGTCTACCCTTCGGTCTTCTTCCTCGCGACCGGCTTCCACGGCTTCCACGTCATCGTAGGCACCCTGTTCCTGGCCGTCTGCTGGTTCCGCGCCCGCGCCGATCACTTCACGCCCGAGCGGCATTTCGGCTTCGAGGCCGCCGCTTGGTACTGGCACTTCGTCGACGTGGTATGGTTGTTCCTGTTCGTCTGCATTTACTGGTACGGCGCCGGCACGATCGCCGCCGAGTGACCGATACCCCGCCCTCCCTGCTGACAGCGGCGCTTCGGTGCCGCTGTCCACGCTGCGGACAGGGCCGGTTGTTCCACAGAATCCTGGAAGTCCGCGCCCGCTGCGAACATTGCGATCTCGACCTTGCCCAAAGCGATTCTGGCGATGGGGCGGCCGCGCTCGTGATCCTCTTTCTGGGTGCGTTTGTCGCGGGCCTCGCTTTCTGGGTCGAGTTCCGGTTTTTTCCGCCTTTGTGGCTTCACGCGATCATCTGGCCAGTGGTCACCATACCCTTGGCGATCGCGATGATCCGACCCATGAAAGCGGCCCTGATCGCGCTACAGTACCACCATCGCGCGACCGAGATGGGGCTGTGACGGCGAGGTGCGGCGACTGCTTATACCCGTCCTGACGACCGCCGCCATGTTGACGGTTCTTCTTGGCCTCGGAACATGGCAAGTGCACCGCCTGGTCTGGAAGCAGGCCCTGCTGGCCCAGATCGAGCAGGCCGAGTCGGCGGCCCCGCTTCCGCTGCCCGCCACGCTCGCGCTGTTCACACCGGCGCCCTTTACGAAAATATCGGTCATCGGCACATTCCTGCCGGAGAAAACAGCGTTGTACGGCGCCGACGTGAGGCCAACCGCCACCGGACCGGCGATGGGCGCGCGCATGATCGTGCCCCTGCGTCAAACCAACGGCGCCATGGTTCTGATCGATCGTGGCTGGGCTCCGATTTCACGCGCCGATGCGATCGAATGGCCGAATGGGATCGTCGCGGTTTCCGGGTATGCCCGTGCCGGTGACGCCGCGGGTTGGTTCAGCGCCAAGGACGACCCTGTGACCCGCCGCTTCTACACGCTCGATGCACGAGCGATAGGCGCCGCCGTCGGCGAGCCGGGGGTCCCGCCTTTCGTGCTGGTCGCGCTGGGTTCCGGCGGCGTTTCCCCGGGAGATCGCTGGCCGGACCCGGCGCATCATTTGCCGCGCCCCGCAAACAGTCATCTTTCTTACGCGATCACATGGTATGGTCTGGCGATCGCGCTCCTGGCCATATTCGTTGTCTGGGCCAGAAAGGGACCGTCAGCATGAAGAATTCGTCCGCCTACCACCGTTTGACCAAGCGCTTCGAACGCCACGCGACCATCAACGAATGCGCCTCGGTTCTGGGGTGGGACGCCGCCGCCATGATGCCACCGGGAGGCGCCGCCGCCCGCGGCGACCAACTGGCCGTGCTGGCGGGCCTCGCCCATGCCCAGATGATCGCCAAGGACGTCGCGGACGATCTCGCCGAAGCCGAGGCCATGCCAGTCAGCCCCGATCCCTGGGCCGCTGCCAACCTCCGTTTGATGCGTCACGCCCACACTCGCGCCACCGCGGTACCGGCCGATCTGGTGGAGGCACAAGCGCGCGCGAATTCCAATTGCGAAAAGGTCTGGCGGGAAGCCAAACGCACCTCCGATTTCAACCTCGTCCGGCCGCATCTGACCGAGGTCGTGAACCTCGTCCGGAGACAAGCATCCGCGCTTGGCCCAGCACTGGGTCTGAGCCACTACGACGCGCTCATGGATGGATATCAGAGGGGAATCGGGACCGCCGACGTCGCCGCGATCTTCGGAGCTTATGAGGAGTTTCTGGCGGAAGCGCTGCCCGCCGCCGAGGAACGCCAGGCAAGAACGCCCGCCCCGGTCAAGCCCTCGGGTCCCTTCCCTATTTCGGCGCAGGAGGCGGTTTGCCGCCTGGTGTCCGAGCGCATGGGCCTCGACTTCGACCATGCACGGCTCGACCGGTCGGCCCATCCTTTCTCCGGCGGGACACAAACCGATGTGAGAATCACCACGCGCTACGACACCGCCGATTTCACCCAGGCGGTGATGGCGGTCATCCACGAAACCGGCCACGCGTTATACGAAAGAGGCCTGCCGGCCGGCCATGCGCGTCAGCCGGTCGGTGAAGCCGCCGGCATGGCGATCCACGAAAGCCAATCGCTGATCGTCGAAATGCTGGCCTGCCGGGATGACGAATACCTCGCCTGGCTGGGCCGGGTGCTGCACGCGGGATTCGGCGGTGAGCAACGGCAGTATCAGGTGGAGAACCTGAGCCGGGTCTGGCGTCGGGTCGAGCGCGGCTTCATCCGGGTCGAAGCGGACGAAATGACCTATCCGGCGCATGTCATCATGCGTTTCCGGCTGGAACGCGCCCTGGTGTCCGGCAATCTGTCGATCAGCGACCTTCCGGGTGCGTGGAACGATTCCCTGCGGGACCTGTTGGGCATCGTGCCGCCAGATGACGCGCATGGATGCTTGCAGGATATTCACTGGTACGACGGCGCCTTCGGCTACTTCCCCAGCTACACGCTGGGTGCCATGGCGGCGGCGCAATTCATGGCGACAGCGCGGCAGCATGGCCCAGGCCTGAAGACCGCGATGGGGCTTGGCGATCTGTCGCCTTTGATGAACTGGCTGCGGGTCAACGTGCATATGCACGGTAGCGTCATGGGCTTCAACGATCTGTTGGAGACGGCAACCGGGCAACCGCTGGATCCGGGCTTTTTCCTGACCCATCTCCGGACCCGCTATCTCTCGTAGAAGCGCTGTCAGGGCGCGGGTTTCGCCAATGCCGCCCCGACCGCCCCGGTGAGCTTCGCGCCCGCGGGTTCATCGCCCGCACCGAAGGTTCCCGCGATTCGCCCGTCACGTCCGATCAGCACTTTGTTGAAATTCCACCTTGGTTCCCAGCCAGCGGCATCCCGCACCCACGCATAGAACGGCGCGGCCGACGGCCCTTTGACATGCGACACGCCCGCCAGGGGAAAATCGATCCCGAATTGCGTTTCGCAGAACGTCTTGACCGTCTTGTTGTCTGGACTCTCCTGATTGAAATCCTGGCTGGGCACGCCGATGACGGTCAGACCCTCCGCCGATCGGGCCGAGTGCAGCTTCCGAAGCCCTTCGTACTGATGGGTGTAGCCGCAAAAGCTCGCGGTGTTGACGACCAGCAGCACGCGGCCCGCCAGCGCCCGGAAATCCAGGGTGCCACCCTCAATCTCGGGAAAGACGAACTCCCAGGCCAGTTTTTCGTTCCCCGCCGCCATGACGATGCCTCCTGCCAGCGCGGCGAGTACCGCGCGCCTCGATGCCACCATCATCAGTCTACCTTCGGTGGAGATGGTAACCACCACGCGTCAGGGCTTTTTCGGAGCGCCATATTGCGAGACAAGATACCCGATGATGGTATTCGCCGCGTCATCGTCGATCGGCGCGCCAAACACGGTGCGCATTTTCGTGACCTCGGCCTTCCAAACCTCCGGGGACAAGAACCTGGAATTCATCGGGATATAGGACAGCGAGTGACAGCTCGAGCAAGCAGCCTCGACCATGTCCTTCCCGGGCGCCTGTGCCAGCGGCACTCGCTGCGCCATCGCCGTTGGCGCCGCCAGGCTGGCCATCAGTAGTAATGACCCCAATATCCGATGGTCCATCACGCCACCTTCACCGTCAGCCGTTGCGGCACGTTGTTGTGGTACCCCGCCGGGTTCGCCGGCCATACCTCCGGTTGAGTCCGCTTGCTGTTACTCGTGGCCCGAACCCGTAGTTCGGCGGTACCGCGTGGCAATGGTCCGGATTCAAGACGCCAGGTCCGGAACGAGTAAAGACTCAGTTCGCGATCGAGCAAGGCACTCAGCCAGCTTTTGCCGCCATCGAGCGACACGTCGACGCGTTGAATCCCACTCCCATTGTCCCATGCGATACCACGCACCGTGAAGCCGGAGCGTTCGACCTGCTCCCCATGGATGGGAGTCGCGATCAGTGAATTCACCACGATGTCGGTGATCGGCCAGGTCGAGGCGTCATCCTGCGTCGCGAAGCCCTGGGCCACCGGAAACAGGCCGGCCGGCACCCGATAGGCCTTTTTCATCCAGAAACTGTCGAGCGGTTTCGCGCTGATGGTGATGCGTGTCAGGTGCTTCATCCAATAAGTCGCGGTCCAGCCCGGCACGACCAGCCGCGCTGGAAAGCCATTCAGCAGCGGCAACGGCCCGCCATTCATCGTCGTCGCGACAATCGTTTCGGCCGCCAGCGCCCTGCTTAAAGGCAGGCTTTTGCGAAATTCGGGAGTCCCCGGCATGGCCGGCAGGTCGGCACCTTCGACCCAGACCTCGACAGCCTCCGATTTAACGCCCGCGCGTCCGAGAACGTCGCGTAATCTTGGCCCGTGCCAGGTTGCACATCCCATGCCGCCACGGCCCCATTGGACCCCGGGAACATGCGGTTGCACTAACCCACGCCCATTGCCGGAACATTGACAGACCGCCGTGATCTCAGTCTGCGGCAGGTCGTTCAACTGCTGAGCCGTCAATTTGACCGTCCGCTCCGCCGCGTCGCCACCGACCTCGAGGTTCCATGTGTCCAACGACTTCTCATCCGGGATCCCGGCCAGGTGATAGCGCACGAAAAACTGGTCGTTCGGAGTGATCGCCGTCCGGAACGCCTGAATGGGGGTTTCAAGATTGGGCGGACGATCGCTCAGCTGGATCAACGGCTGTTTGCCTGGCGTTTGAACCAAATGGGCTTCGGCCCTGGTTCCATCCGGGAGATCGGGGCTCAGCCACGGCATCGTCGCCGCGCTTGCCTCGTGCCCAATGAGCGCGCCAGCCCCCACGATGATATCACGCCTGCGCATGCGTCCTCCGTTTCGCGCTTTTGCATAGTTTCGCATGGCATGCACTATATCCGCAATCGCCCTGCACTCATCATAGTTGGAAGGCCGCGGCCATGGCAGACTCCCTTGCACCACCCCGTCCCTTGGTCGATGGACCGTCCGCCTGGATTGGAGCCGACCTCGCCAAACGTCCCGAGGTATGGACGTACACCCTCTCCGAAGCCGAAATCGCGGAGATCGCGACGGCGACCGAAGCCTGCCGAGGCCGCGACATCGCCGCGATCCGGCGGGAAGATTTTCCGCTGCCAAAATTTGGCGTGGTTCTGGACCGGCTGC
This sequence comes from Acetobacteraceae bacterium, assembly GCA_009693865.1. Taxonomy (GTDB): domain Bacteria; phylum Pseudomonadota; class Alphaproteobacteria; order Acetobacterales; family Acetobacteraceae; genus Rhodopila. The sequence goes on from SHWL01000088.1 coordinate 6,596, forward strand.
GCGACGAGGTGTTGAACGGACGTGGCTTCGTGCTGTTACGCGGGCTGCCGGTCGAGGGCCGTCCGATCGAGGAAAGCGCGACAGCCTATTGGGGTATCGGCACCTACATCGGCTCCGCCCGGTCCCAAAATGCCAAGGGCCATGTGCTCGGCCATGTCCGCGACCTGGGACTGGCGACCGAAGATCCGAATGTCCGGACCTACCAGACGACGGAGCGGCAGCATTTCCACACCGATTCCTGCGACATTGTCGGGCTGTTGTGCCTGAAGACCTCGAAGTCGGGGGGAATGTCGTCGCTGACCTCGTCCAATCAGATTTATAACGTGATGGCGGAGCGCCATCCGGATCTGGTCTGGCGGCTGTTCCAGCCGTTCGCGACCGACCGGAGGGGGGAAATCCCTGAGGGCAAAAAACCGTGGTTCGACATGCCGGTGTTCAACGATCATCAGGGATATTTGTCGGCGATTTATTCGCGCACTTATATCCGCTCCGCGCAACGTTTTCCCGAAGCGCGGCAGGTGACCGAGGAGGACCTGGCCGCGCTGGATTGTTTCGACTCTCTGGCTGAAGACAAGGACCTGCGATTGGACATCGTCTTTCAGCCAGGCGATATTCAGCTCGTCCACAATCATACGATTTTGCACGACCGCACGAGTTTCGTCGACTGGCCGGAAACGGAACGCAAACGGCATCTGCTGCGCCTGTGGTTGGCGGCACCCGGCGCGCGCCCGCTACCGCCGGTTTACGCGGAGCGGTATGGCAGTGTTGAAATCGGCGACCGCGGCGGTATCATTTGTCCGGGGGCGAAACTGCATGCGCCGCTGGAGGCGGTCTGAGTCGGGGCCTATGCCGCCTTGCGTTGTCTCTCGCGCGCGAGGCGGCCCAGGGCGCCTTCATCCGTCGGTACGATCGGGGTGAAGTCCGTGTGCGCGATCCATTCCTTCCGGGTCGGCGTGCGGATGTAATTCGATACCGCGTTCAATGTCAGATATACGATCTTCCGTGGATACGGCGTGATATTCCCCGCCGAGCCATGCACGAGATTGCCATGGAACATCAGCAGCCCGCCCGGTTTTCCGGTGGGCGCGACAACGCCGCCTTGGTCCACGAGTTTCGTCACGGTGTCCTCATCCAGCGTCCACAGCGGATAAGAGGTTGTGGTGACGTCATGTTCCGCTTTCAGAACGCCTACGGTGTGGCTGCGCGGCACCAGCATCAGCGGCCCGTTGATCGCCATCACCTCATCCAGAAACACCGCGATATTCATCGCCCGCGGCTCCGGCATCCCGTCGTCGCGAGCCCAGGTGCCGTAGTCCTGGTGCCATTGCCAGACATCGCCTGTGAAAGAGGCTTTGGCGTTGATCTTGTATTGGTGCATGTACACTTGTTCGCCAAGTAATTGCTCAACCGGTTCGATCATCCGAGGATGCCGCCCCAGCAGTCCGAAGGCTTCGTTGAACAGATGCGCGGCAAACGCGGTGCGCGGGGCACCGGATCTCTCACGCCAGACTTCCGGGCGATCGTGCCGGTAAATTTCGACAGCCTCGTCGCGCAGGAACGCGCATTCCTCCGCGGTGAAAGTGTCTGGCAGGAACAGGTAGCCTTCCTCGTGGAAGTGACGGATTTGTTCTGAGGTCAACATGGTCTTCATCTCCTTCACGGAAGAACTTTGCCGGGGTTCATCAGGCCGCGCGGATCGAGCGCGTCCTTGATCCGCCGCATCAGCGCGAGTTCCGCGCCGCCGCGCCAGTCCGGCATCATATAGGGTTTCAGCTTGCCGATCCCGTGCTCGGCCGAGAAGCTGCCGTCGTATTTACGCACGACCTCATTCACGGTTTCCATGATTGGATGGTCCTGATCCAGGAACCAGGCGGGATCGGCGCCGATGGGTTGTTCCAGATTGAAATGGATATTGCCGTCGCCCATGTGACCGAAGGGGACGCAGCGGACGCCCGGGATCAGTTTCTCGCAGGCGATGGTGGCTTCATCGATGAAAGCCGGCACTTTCGATACTGGCACCGAAACGTCGTTCTTGACGCTGGCACCCTCGCGTTTTTGTGCTTCCGAATGTTCTTCGCGCAACCGCCAGATCGCGGCTCTCTGCGCGTCCGATTCCGCGATGGCGGCATCCTGGACGATGCCGTCCGTGAACGCGCCCTCCAGCACGGTTTCCAGGGAGATGCGCAACCCGGCGTTTGGCCGTGGCGTGGCGAGTTCCACGAGCACGTAAAAAGGCGCGGGCTTTGCCAGCGGCAGAACGGCGTTGGGAATATGTTTCAGGACAAAATCGGTGCCCAGTCCCGACATTAATTCAAAGGCGCTGATTGCCGCGGCGTCATGCGCCTGGACGCGGGCAAACAATTCCAGTGCGGCGGCGGCGGATTCCACCGCGCAAAACGCCACCGCGATTTCTTTCGGTTGCGGCACGAGTTTCAGGACGGCGGCAGTGATAATGCCCAGGGTGCCCTCGGAGCCGACGAACAACTGGCGCAAACAATAGCCGGTGTTATCTTTGCGCAAGCGGCGCAACCCGTTCCAGATCGTGCCGTCCGGCAGCACCGCTTCCAGGCCCAGTACCAGGTCGCGGGCATTGCCGTAACGGACGGTGTTGTTGCCACCGGCATTGACCGCCAGCACGCCGCCGATTTGCGCGGTGCCCTCCGACGAGATCGATAGCGGCAGCATGCAGCCTCTTTCCGCCGCCGCGAGTTGGGCGGCTTTCAGGGTCACCCCCGCCTCAACCGTCAGCGTCATGTCGACCGGGTCGAGGTCACGAACGCGATTCAGGCGGGCGGTGCTGAGCACGAGTTCGGAGCCATCCTCATTCGGCACCGCGCCGCCAACCATCGAGGTGTTGCCGCCCTGCGTCACGATCGGCACGCCGGCGTCGGCGCAAAGCCGCACGACGGCGGCGACTTCGGCGGTATTGGCGGGCCGCACGACGGCACTGGTGCGGCCTTTGTAAAGGTGGCGCCAATCCTCCGAGGCAGCGGCGGTATCCAAGGGGCCGGTCAACAGACCGCGATCGCCAACGACCCCGCGAATGGCTTCGATCAGGCGCGGTATCGCGGCGAGCGCGCCAGAAGGGGCAAGTGTGTCAGGCATGGAGCGTCCTACCACTGGGTCTGTTTCAGATCACTTAACCCATATCACGGGCGAGCGGCACAAGGGGGATCGTCCCGTCAATCTCGAACCCGGGGGTTGACGGCGGCCAATCACGCAAGTCAGGACTTCCCTCGGTTCAGGACCAGGAGAATGTCATGCTCGCCGTTCGTTGCAATACATGGATGCCGTACGGGCAGTTGAACATCGAGGACGTTCCGGCCCCAACTGTCACCAAGGGTGAGGTTCGCATCGCGGTCCATTACGCGGGAATGTCGTTCGCGACGAGTCTCGTCACCGAGGGCCGGTACCAAAGGAAACCACCTTTACCTTTCTCGCCCGGCACCGAGATCGCCGGGGTGATCGACCAGGTCGCGCCCGATGTCACCCGCCTCAAGGTGGGGGACCGGGTCACCGCCTCCGTCGATTGGGGCGGCCACGCAGAGTTCGCGGTCACGGACGCCTCCACCGCCTATCGCCTGCCCGACGAGCTTCCGTTCGACATCGCCCCGCAATTGCCCCAGTCCTACGGCACTTCTTTCGCCGCTCTGTCAGAGAGGGCGCGCGTCCAGGCGGGTGAAACCGTGCTGATCCATGGCGCCGCGGGCGCGGTCGGGCTCGCCGCCGTCGAGCTTGCCAAGGCGCTTGGCGCGACCGTGATCGCGACCGCTTCAACCGAGGAAAAACTCGCTTTGGCGCGAGCGCATGGCGCGGATCAGACTGTGATTTTGCCCTCCGCGACGGCGTTGGACGAGCTGCGAGGGTTGCTGCCGCGTGGCGCGGACGTGATTTTCGATCCGATTGGCGGCGACGTCTTCGACCTCTCGTTGCGATGCGTCGCCAACAGCGGGCGAATTCTGGTCATCGGTTTCGCGGGTGGGCGCATTCAGCAGATCCCGGCCAATATTATCCTGGTCAAGGATGTCGCGATCCTCGGTTTCAACTTCGGAAGCTATATCGGCTGGACCCGCGATACCTCCCGGCGCAGTCAGCATGGGCCGGAGATGGGCGCGGTGATGGAGCGGATTTTCACGCTGTACCACGCCGGCAAGATCAAGCCTTTCACATCCCACCGATTTCCTTTGCGCGAGTTCCGCGCGGCGATGGAAGCGGTACTGGGCCGCCGAGGCATGGGCAAGGTCGTGTTGGAAATGCCCATCGCGAGCCGTCGAGATTAGTTCGCCGTCACGTTCGCGGCGGCAATTCTCATTTTGGCTGCTGACGCTGGCTTTTTCGTCATCCTCCGGCGCGACCGGAGGATGACGATCTGGGAGACGTCAGCAGCCATACTGAGAATTGCTGCTTCCGCGGCGCCATCGTTGTGAACGTCGTGGATTCTGTCATAGTCCGCCAGGCGAAAAATATAATGGGAGAGAAACAATGCCGTCATCGATGTGGAAGCATGGCGCGACGTCCATGCTCGCACTGCTGGCCACCATCGCCTTGCCATCCGCGGTAAGCGCGGCGCCCTTCATGATCGTCGGCAACGACGAGAAGATCAGCATCGACGCCCAGGGCAAGCAGACAATTAATCCGACTGGCTCGGACTCGGTGGTGATCGTCGATCTGGCGAACCCCGAGGCACCGAAAATCGTCGCCCAGTTGGCGTTGGAGAATTCGATCGCCGGGCCGCCGACCAATCTCGCGATCTCGCCAGACGGGAGTATCGCGCTGGTGGCGAACTCGATGACCGTCGCGGAGGTTGACGGCGCCCGTAAGCTGGTGCCGACCGACAAGGTGTTCGTCATCGACCTGAAATCGAACCCGGCGAAGCTGGTGGATACGCTGCATCTCGGCAAGCAGCCCTCCGGCCTTTCGTTCAGCCCGAAAGGCGACATCGCGCTGGTGTGCAACCGCGCCGACGGCACGATCAGCGTGTTGAAAATCGACGGCGCGAAAGTGACCCAGACCAGCACTGTCACGGTCAGCCCGGGCGTCTCGCATGTCGAGTTCACGCCGGATGGCAAGCGCGCGCTGGCGATCAGGTCGCCGGACAATAAGGTGGCGGTGCTGGAGGTGGACGGAGACAAAGTCACCTACAACAAGCTCGACATGCCGACCTATGCGTTCCCTTACAATGTCGTGGTCTCGCCGGACTCCAAGCTGGCGATCACCGCCGACAACGGCAACGGGGGCTCGTCGGACGGCAACATCGACGCGATCAGCGTGATAGACCTGGAAGGACCCCACCCGCACGTCATCGCGCATATCTCCGTGGGGGACGCACCGGAGGGCCTGGCGATGTCGCCGAAAGGCAACCTCGCCGTGGTGGTCAACGTGAACGGCTCGAACATGCCTCAGGCGTGGTTCCACCAAAAGAACGGCAGCGTCACGGTGTTGAGCATCCAGGGCAAGACGGTCACGCCGATCAAGACCATCGAGGTCGGAAGGTTCCCGGAAGCAGTCATGTTCACGCCGGACGGGCAGTACATCTATGTCGGGAATTTCCTCGATAAGGACTTCTCGATTTTGAAGGTCAACGGCACCGATGTGACCGACACGGGCAAACGCTTCGCGGTACCTGGCCAACCGGCGTCGGGCCGCATGAGCGTGCGGTAGGATGATCCTCTTGCCGCCGTCCCGACGCTCCTGTAAACGCCCGCACTTCGCCGGCACCCCTGGAGGCCGGCGTTATGTCATTCAGGAGAAAGACCATGGCCAACATCGTGACGATCGCGGCCGAGACACGCACGCGGGCAGGTAAGGGGGCGGCGCGAGCGACTCGGCGAGCGGGGAAGATACCCGCGGTAATTTATGGCGGCAAGCTGGAACCCAGCCTGATCTCCCTGGAACCACGCGATGTGCTGAAAGAACTGCACCGCGCCGGCTGGCAGTCGCGCCAGTATGAGGTGCAGACCGGAACCGAACCCGTGCGCGCGCTGATCCGCGGCGTCCAGTTTCATCCGGTAACTGACAGTCCGATCCATGTGGACTTCCAGCGCCTTGTCCCCGGAGAACGTATCAAGGTCCAGGTGCCGGTTCACTTCGATAACGACGGAACCAGCCCGGGATTGAAGCGGGGCGGGGTGTTGAACGTTGTGCGGCATGTGGTGGACGTGTTTTGCGACTCGGATAACATCCCGGAGCAGTTCACCGCCGATCTTGGGCCGCTCGACTTCAACGACAACGTCCGCTGGAACGATCTGAAGGGCACGGAGAATTCGCGGCCCGTCGATACCCGCGACTTCGTGGTCGCGACGGTCGTGCCGCCGACGAAGGTCGAGGAAGCGGTGGCCACGCCTGGCGTGGCGGCACCAGCAAAGGCAGCGGTCGCCAAAGCCCCGGCCAAGCGGGGCTGAGCCTCCTGGGCGGCGGAACCGGGTTCATCGCTATGACAGGGGCCTCACCATGTTGCTCTGGGTCGGCCTGGGCAATCCGGAACCGGGCATGGCGCGAAACCGGCACAATATCGGTTTCATGGCGCTCGATGTCATCGCTATCCGCCATGGGTTTTCCCCGTGGCGGAACCGGTTCAAGGGGCTGGTCGCCGAAGGCAATGTCGGTGGCGAGAAAATCCTCGCGTTGAAGCCGATGACATACATGAACGCGTCGGGGGAGGCGGTGCAGGCGGCCGCGGCTTTTTTCAAACTGCCGCCCGAGGCGATCACCGCGTTTCACGACGAACTCGACCTCGCGCCAGGCAAGATGCGCGTCAAGCAAGGCGGTGGGGCGGCGGGCCATAACGGGCTACGCAGCATGGACCGGCAGCTCGGGACGCCGGATTACTGGCGAGTGCGGATGGGGATTGGGCATCCGGGCTCGAAGGACATTGTCTTGCCCTACGTGCTGGGGAATTTTTCCAAGGACGACGTGACCTGGCTGATCCCGCTGCTGGACGCGATCGCCGACGCGGCGCCGTTACTCGCGGATGGGAAGCCGCCCGACTTCATGAGCCGCGTGGCGCTGCTGACCAAGCCACCCTGATCGCGACATCTCCACCCAAGCCGTGGCTCCGACCTGGGTGCCACGACGGGGGGAAGAGGCCGCGAACGTCAGAAACCGTGCGCGCGCAACAGCAGATCCTTGTTGTAGCGGTCGTCGAAGATCCGGGCCACATCGCCACGGGTCATGCCAACGTCGAACAATTCGCGATCGGTCATGACACTCAGTTCGGCGAACGCGCGTGACCGTGTGCGCCGTGCGCGGAATGTCTCGACAAGGGCGGCGATCCAGGCCGCGAGACGGCTTTCTTTCGCGGGTTCGACGGCTGGCTGAAAGTCTGGCTCTTCCCAACGCGTGTCGATATAGCTCAACTTCGGTAGTTCAAAGGCCATCTGGCTCTTGGCGATCGGTGCACTCATGGCTCACTCTCCAAAATTCACCTGGGTCCAACGCTCTGTCGTCGTGGCGGGGCGCCCCCGGGTTTTGGTGCAACGCAACATAGGCTGAGATGCGACTGTGGATAAGTGTGAAAAACCCCGGGCCGGCATGCGCTGTACGCATGTGACCGTGACTTGGTATGAAATTTCGCCGCGACAGGGCGAGGGAGAATAAAATGAACGAAACACGCCTTGCCGCGTTGCGGTTCGAACTGGCCCGCCGCGACCTGCACGGTTTCATCGTTCCGCGCGCGGACGAACATCTGGGCGAATACGTCCCCGCCTCGGCTGAGCGTTTGGCGTGGCTGACCGGTTTTACCGGCAGCGCTGGCCTCGCGGTGGTGCTGGCGGACAACGCCGCGGTGTTCACCGATGGGCGCTATGTGCTGCAACTCGCCGCTCAGACGGACGCGGCGTTGTGGCAGCGGCTGCATATCTCGGAGCAACCGCCGGAGACCTGGATCGCCGAGCAGACACCGGCGGGCGCGCGGATTGGGTTCGATCCGTGGCTGGTGAGCGAGGAGGGGCTGGCGCGGTACACCAAAGCCGGGATCGCGATGACGCCGGTCGAGACCAACCCTGTGGACGCGGTGTGGACGGACCGGCCGCCGGCGCCCCGGGCCATCGCGGTGCCGCATCCGCTGAGCCTCGCCGGCCGTTCGGGAGAAGACAAACGCCACGACATCGCCGCATTGCTGCGGGAGGCGAAGCAGGACACGGCGGTGCTGAGCGATCCAGCCTCGGTCGCCTGGCTGTTCAATATCCGAGGTGGCGACGTGCCGTTCACGCCCTTCGCTCTGGGGTTCGCGCTGGCACACGCCGATGGCGGGGCCGAATTGTTCATGGACCCCACGAAACTGCCTGAGGCGACGCGCGCCTGGCTGGGCAACGCCGTGTCCGTCTCCGGGCGGGATGCGCTGCCCGCCGCGCTCGCGCGAATGGAGGGAAAGACCGTGCGGGTCGATCCGGCTGGCTCGCCCGTATGGTTCGCACAACGGCTGAAGGAGGCTGGCGCGACCGTGGTGGCGGGACCCGACCCGTGCCTGTTGCCGAAAGCGAAGAAAAACCCGGTGGAGCAACAGGGCACCCGCGACGCCCATGCCCGCGACGCCGTGGCGCTATGCCGCTTTCTGCATTGGTTGTCGGAGATCGGGCCCTCGAACCGCGAGACCGAGATGTCGGCGGCAAACCGGCTACTGGCGTGCCGTGAGGAGATCGAAGGGTTTCGCGGGGAGAGTTTCCCGGCGATCTCCGGCGCGGGCGAGCACGGCGCGATCATCCATTACCGGGTCACGGACGAAACCAATCGGCCGATCAAACCGGACGAGGTCTATCTTATTGATTCGGGCGCGCAGTACACCGATGGCACGACCGATGTCACTCGCACGGTCTGGACCGGTCCCGGCCAGGCACCGGCTGACATCAAGAACCATGTGACCCGCGTGATGAAAGGCCATATCGCCATCGCAACGCTGGTGTTTCCCGAGGGCGTGGGTGGCGCGCATATCGACAGTTTCGCGCGCCGCGCGTTGTGGCAGATGGGCATCGATTACGATCACGGCACGGGTCACGGTGTCGGGAGTTACTTGTCGGTGCATGAGGGGCCGGTGAGCATCTCCCGCCTGGCCCGGCCGGTGCCGATTGGCGCCGGGATGATCCTGTCCGACGAACCCGGGTATTATTTGCCCGGCCATTACGGAATCCGTCTGGAAAATCTGTTGCTGGCGCAACCTGCCGAATTGCCCGGCGCGACGCGGCCGTTCCTGCGGTTCGAGACGCTGACGCTGGCGCCGTTCGACCGGCATCTGCTTGATTCAAAGCTGCTCGATCCGTGGGAGCTGGATTGGCTCAACGCATATCACACCCGTGTGCTGACCACGGTTGGGCCGCATGTGGAGCCCCCGGTGCGTGCCTGGCTGGCGGCGGCCTGCGCTCGGATCGGATGATGTTTCATCGTTTCCAGTTCGGCACGATGAACGCGACGATCGTGTCCGATGGGCGGCTTCCGCCGCACGCGCCGGAAAAGATCTTCCTCGGGCCCGGTCGCGAGGCTCTGGCCGGTTCACGGCGCGGACGGATCGCCCCGGCACCCCTCCAGGCGCAATTCACCTTGGGCGTTTCCGTATGTCCCGCGCGCATCGAACGTCACCCGCATCAGACGATGATCCGCGGTGACCCAGGCATCGCCAACCGACGGCTCGGTCTCGCTCAGCTGAGGATGCCGGGTCGTGGACCGCAGATGGATTGAGCCCGCGCCATCAACCCCCAGAAACGCAACCGGAACGTCCACCCGCGCGTTGCGCTTGAAGCCTGGCAGGAACACGGGAACTTTCCGTGATTCCTGGCCCGCCCACCTCACCCAATGGAACGCCAGCGCCAAGGGCACCCCAAGATCTGGTGCCATCGCAGCCCGAGGCAAGTCCAGGTCGGCCCGCCGCTGCGCCGCGGCAGCGGGATAATCAGGCAACCAGGGTTGGCCGAACGACGCGGGCTCCCAATGCCGGACGAAGCCGGGATGATGGGCCTGAAAGTCTGGCAGGGTTTTCGCCTGAACCCGGAAGGCGATCATGCCCTCCGCTGTGCGATTGAATACGTCCCACTGTTGCCGTTGTATCCGGCCCGCGACGCTGTAGCGGTGATTGACCGCGACCGAGCGGAGTTCCCCGCGACGCCAGGTGCCGATCTCCTGATACAGGTACCGCCACTCGATCAGCCCGAACGATCGGGCGCTGACCCGCGCGGTGACGTCGACCGTCGTCTCGCCCTTCGATGTCGCGGCCGAGGACTCTACCTCGATCCGCCCGGCGTGACTGGCCGTCCCGGTGTACCGGCAGGTTTCACCCGCGAGCGTCGCGTGGCTGGCCAGAACCGCGAGCACGACCCACGTGGCGCGAACCCGCGTCAATGCCTGCTCAGGGGCGTTTTTCGTCGATCTTCGGCAGGAACGCGGCGAGCAGGCCAATCACCGGGAGGAATGAACACACCTGGTAAACGACCTCGATCCCCGTGGTGTCCGCGATCCGGCCCAGTACGGCGGCGCCAAGGCCGCCAAGGCCGAAGGAGAAGCCGAACATCATCCCGGCCACCATGCCGACGCGGCCTGGCATCAATTCCTGCGCGTATACGATGATCGCCGGGAAGGCCGACGCCATGACCAGAGCGATGAGAACCGTCAGCACGCCGGTCCACATCAAACCGGCATACGGGAGCATCAGCGCGAAGGGCAAAGCGCCCAGGATGGAGAACCAGATGACGGGTTTGCGGCCGAAGCGGTCGCCGATCGGTCCGCCCAGGAAGGTTCCGATCGCCCCAGCGCCCAGAAAGACAAACAAATGCATCTGGGCGCTTTGGACCGAGACGTGAAATTTCTCGATCAGGTAGAACGTATAGTACGAACTCAGGCTGGCTGTGTACACGTTCTTGGAAAACAGCAGGATCAGGATCACGGTCATCGCCATGATGACAGTCGCGCGCGGCACGGGGGAGGTCGCGGCGGGTGGTGGCGTCCGCCGTCCTCGCCTTGCCGCCATCGAGGGATGGCGGCTGTACCAGATGCCGACATAGGTCAGCATCGACATCGCCAGCAGCGCTACAAGGGAGAACCACGCGATGCTGCCCTGTCCGCGCGGTACGACAACGAACGCCGCCAGCAGCGGCCCGATCGCTGACCCGACGGACCCGCCCAGTTGAAACAGCGATTGCGCGAAGCCGTAACGTCCGCCGGAGGCCATCCGCGCGACCCGGGACGCCTCCGGGTGAAACACCGCCGAGCCGATGCCGACCAACGCGGCCGAGAACAGGAGCATCGGATAGGAATTCGCCACCGCCAGCAGCAGCAGTCCGACCAGGCTGCAACTCATCGCGATGGGTAACGAGAAAGGTTGCGGCTTGCGATCCGTCACCAACCCCACCACCGGTTGCAACATCGACGCGGTGAGTTGGACCGCCAGCGTGATCATACCGATCTGCGCGAAATCCAGGTTGTACGACTCTTTCAAGGTCGGGTACAGCGCGGGCACCAACGACTGATTGAGGTCGTTCAGCATGTGACACACGCTGAGCGACACCAGGATCGCGAAGGTCGCGCCTGTATCCGATGCCGGGCGAACCGTGGGTGCCGCCGCGCTTTGAACCATGGTGGCTCGCGCGATCGCGGCGGCTGGCAACGTGTTCTCGCTCATGGTCTTCTTTCGGGCTGGCGCCGCGCGAAACAGCGTGACTGTCCGCGCATATCACGTTATGGCGTGATGTAAGCCATGCATCCACGGTCTGGCAGATACCCACGCTCTCGCCATTTCCATTCACTTCGCGCTAAGATTTGCCACAATGAGCGGCGATTGTTTTCTTGCGTTAGGTCTACCGGCTTCCGGTGGCGTGACGTCCTCGGGAGAGTTTTTGAATGCCTGACACGAGAAAGATTGGCAACGGAAACCACGGTTACGCGGCCCCGGTCGCCGGGATCGTGCTTTTGCTGGTCGGCTACTGGTTGATTACCGAATGGAATTCGTTGCCGGCCCTGATCGGCACGGCGATCGCCACCATTCGCTGACCCGGGGTCACGAGGGACGGACTGGCGGCAATTCCGCGGCGCCGACGATGCGGCCTGCTGGATTGCGCAACAGCAGGACCACGCCCTGGGATCCAGGAACCGGAGGCAGAGTCATCAGCGGCGGTGAGTGTCAAGATAGTTGTCGCCCGGCATTCGTAACGAGGGTTGCTTTATCCACCTCCGGTTTTTGGCATGTGCGGCAGGCCTGAACGTCCGACTGGTGCCGAGCATGCCATGGTGCTCACTGCGGGGAAGGTGCAGTGCTC
>SHWL01000089.1 GCA_009693865.1 Acetobacteraceae bacterium
GCTTCCAGGTCGAGCCGCTCTTCGAGCCGCTCGACGACGGTGTCCCAGGTCCAATCCTGGGGGAGGGGAATCGGTGCCATGTCCCCATTGATTCAAGGTATTTTGTCCTTGTCAACAATTAAGTTAGCGCATATGGGACTTGTTCCGGGGACCCGAAGCGGCAGGGTACCGCGACCGGCCCACGGGACGAGCCCGTGGATCACGTTGAGGGGTAGGAGTCAAACCTTAGGAGTCCTGGTATAAATAATCTCCGTGCGCCCTCCATCTTCCACCGTGATCTCCGTGCGAGATTCTTGCTTTACCGGAAATCCGGCGCCGTGTTGGGTCAAGAAAGAAAGGGTCTAGCACGGAGATCACGGTGGACGATGGAGGGCGCACGGAGATTATTTTCACTGGTGTCTCCGGCGCGCTCTGGACACTGACGGCGATCACGGCAGCCTGGGACCATCGCCAGAGGTGGGGACATATGAGGTTTTTAACCGGACAGCCGTCGCTCGAGCAGGACCATGATGGACCGACGTTGTTCGAACAGATCGGAAATCGCTCTGACGGCGCATTTGTTCGATGCCGTCTACCGCCTCATCGCGCAACGCGGACCCGGATGGTATCGTGACCAGCACCAGGAACCACGTAACGCAATGACCGACCTCCTCACCGTTGAAGGCCTGCGTACCGTTTTTCACACCGACGCGGGAGAGATCGCCGCCGTCGATGGTGTCGATCTCTCGTTGGCTCCAGGCCGCACGCTCGGCATCGTTGGTGAGTCTGGCTGCGGCAAGTCGGTGCTGTCGTTGTCGATCATGCGCCTCGTGCCGCCACCGGGACGGATCGCCGCCGGACGGATCGTGTTCCAGGGCCAGAACCTCGCCGATTTGCCGCCTGCCGAGATGCGCGCCATCCGCGGCCGGAGAATCGCGATGATCTTCCAGGAACCGATGACCAGCCTGAACCCGGCCTTCACCGCGGGCGACCAGATCGTCGAGGCGATGCGCGCGCACGATCGCATCGCCTCGGCCGCCTCGTTGCGCGCTCGGGCGATCGCGGCGCTGGACCGGGTGCGCATTCCCGCCGCGGCCCGCCGGTTCGACGAATATCCGCACCAGATGTCCGGCGGCATGCGTCAACGGGTCATGATCGCCATGGCGCTGTCCTGCGCGCCGGATCTGCTGATCGCCGACGAGCCGACCACCGCGCTGGATGTGACGGTGCAGGCACAAATTCTCGACCTGCTGCGTTCGTTGCAACAACAGACCGGTATGGCGATCCTGCTGATCACGCATGATCTCGGCATCGTCGCCGAGATGGCCGACGTGGTCGCGGTCATGTACGCGGGCCGCGTCGTCGAGCGCGCCTCCGGCCCGGACATCTTCGACGACCCGCAACACCCCTACACGCTGGGATTGCTGGGTTCGATCCCGAAGATCGATGAGGACCGCGATCGCCTCCTCGCCATCGAAGGCACCGTCCCGCCCCCCTTCGACCTTCCCCTGGGCTGCCGCTTTCATCCACGCTGCGTGTTCGCCGAGCCCGCTTGCGCCGCCTCCGATCCAGCCCTGAGAGAAATCGCGCCCGGACATCTCGCGGCGTGCCGGCTCGCGCCGGTGGAAAACGCGCCGGCCTGACCGGCGTCGCCCTCCGTTACCGCGGCACGTCGCCCGCCAGCGTGATCCGGTGCATCAACCGCTTCTGGCCGTCGTAGTCATTGATCGCGTGGTGCTGCGCGCAACGATTGTCCCACAGCGCCAGCGCGCCTGGCGACCAGGCGAACCGGCAGGTGAATTCAGGACGGGTCTGGTGTTGCCACAGAAAGCGCAGGATCGGCAGGCTCTCATCCTCGGTCATGCCGGCGAAATACGCGGTATGCGCGATGTTCACATATAATGCTTTTCGCCCGGTTTCAGGATGCGTGCGCACCGCGGGATGTTCCGCGATCATGATCTCACGGTTCCTGCCGGCTGAACCAGCCCGGTCTTCCCGCGTCCGGCTGGCCTCGGCCTTGTCGGAGCGCGACACGCCGCGCAGTCCCGACAGGATCGATTTCATGCCATCCGACAATGTCTCGTATGCCAGATATTGATTGGCGAACATCGTGTCGCCGCCGTGGGCGGGCAACTCGCGCGCCAGCAGCATCGTGGCCATCGGCGGTTCAGCGAAATAGGTGGTGTCGGAATGCCAGTTGCCGCCGAACGCAACCTTCTGTTCGGGGAGTTTAAGGACCGGCGTTATCTCGGGGAAGCCGTCGAGCCCCGGCACGAACGGGTATTCGATCGGGGTGCCAATCCGGGTTGCAAATGTCCGGTATTGGGCCGAGGTCAGATCTTGGCCGGGGAAGAAAACCACAAGATGATCGAGCAGCGCCTGCCGTATCGCGGCGATCGTTTCGGCTGGCAGGTCGCGCGCGAGATCGACGCCCGGGATTTCCGCGCCGATGACGCCGCCTATGCGTCTGAGTTCGAGGGACATGGACGGTCTCCTTTGCTTACCACGCGGCCAGCCGGCTGAAACTCACCGCCGCTGCCAGCGCCGCCGCACAGGCCGACAGGACCAGAGTCAACGACGCGCCGCCCGCGGGCATCGCACCGAACAGCAACGCGACATTGGCGATGGCGCCGTTCAGCACCGCCAGAACCAGTCCCAGTGCGATCGTCAGGATGGCCCAGAACCGGCTTGGCATTGGCAGGCCGTCCGGCTGCGGCGCGTCCGACATCAGGCGGAGACGGGTTGGGGGAGGGCGGCGAGGACCGCCTCGACCTCCAGCGACCCAAGGTCGGGCCGGCGCAGCACCCGGACATCGGGGCCGCGCGGGGCGCACAGGGCCGGATCGGAATCGTGGGAAAACAGGACGACCGATGGGCAACCGGCGGTGGCCATCAGATGCATCGGTCCGGTGTCATTGCCCACCGCGAACCGCGAGGCCCGCGCCAGATCGGCGAGGTCGCCGAAGCTGGTCTGCCCCGTGAGATCCAGCGCAGCGGGAATCTCCCGCGCGATCGGCGTTTCGCTCGCGGTGCCAAGGACGACAAGGGTCAGCCCGCGGGCACGCAATGTCTGAGCCAGTTCCTGATACCGCGCGGCGGGCCAGCGTTTCACCAGCCGGTGCGGCGCGCTGCCTGGCACCAGGAGGGCGAAATCCCGCGGCAGGCCGAAGCGCCCAATGTCGCCTCGGCTCCAGGTGAGATCGGCGGGCGGAACCGGGGTAATTCCGGCCTGGCGAAGCTGGCCAATTTGACGGTCGTTGTCGTGCAGCAGGTCACGGTTCGGGTCTCGGTCGGGATGCGAACATCCGGGCGCGATCCCCGACCACTCCGGCTTCGAGGACGCCGGGAACAACCGGAAGTATCGCGATGAACGGCTGGAGGTTTGCAGGTCGTAGACCCGCGCGAATTTTTGCTGAATCAGTATTCGCCGCAACCGGAGAACGCCCGGCAGGTTCCACCAACCCGGCCTGTCATCGACCAGAACCTCATCGAAGAACGGCGCCTGCCGCAACCAGGCGCCGTAGGGCGCGGTGGTCAACACGCTGATGCGCGCCGCCGCGTGATGGCCGCGAATGGCGGCGAAAGCGTTCAGCGACAGGATCACGTTGCCCAGGGCGCCAAGCTTGATGATGAGGATGGCGGGGTCAGGCACGGTGATGGGCGTCGGGAACGCGCCTCTTTCGAGGAATCTCAGTGAGACGCGAGGAATCCCCTTGGTGCGAAGTCAGTATCGTCGTATGAGATTCTCGTGGTTTAAAGACTGCGTTTGTTGGTCCTGGGCGATCCCAGCCTCTCGGTAGGGGATACCGCCCGAATGGGGAGACGGGATCGATGTGGGCATCCCAAATGCGTGCCGTGTCCATGTTCGTCGGTTGTATAGGTCTCGCGGCCTGCTCACAACAACCGGGCGGCACCTCAGCGGTTGAGCCATCGGACCGGCGAGCCGGCTTTGCATCGCCGAAGGGCAGCCCGGCCACACGGCGCTCACTGATCCCCGTGCCATGGGCCGTCGCGGCGTCCAGCGAAGGCGGAGGCTGCCCGCATACACGCGATTGGACCAGGGGGTTCGAAGTCGCGCCGGCGCTGGGCGTAGCCACGTCACTCAGGAAGTATTGGGCGGGAAGACGTGATCTCCTACCAGCCGGACCGAGGCTACGTCGGCGGCGACCGGTTCGGATTGCGGAACCCCGCGAAAAAGATCGCAATCCCTTACCTGGTCGCGGTAATTCCCTGATGGGAGGGTCTCGCGTCGCGTCGCTCAGGGTTTTCGCGCGAGGTAGATCCACTCGTCGCGCAGTAGACCGTATTTGACCTCCTGTTCCGGCGAAACGCGGAAGGTTTCTACCTGAAACCCCGCCTCGGCCAGCCGGTCCGTGAAATCACGGCCGTAATACCTGACGTGGTCGTGGGCGCTGAAATGCGCCCAACGCGCGGCGGAAGTGGTGATGGAGGAGTTTTCGTAGGTGGTCTGGCGCGTGGCGTTGATCGGCGTGGTCAACAGCGCGAGGCCGCCGGGTTTCAATACCCGGAACAGTTCCCGCATCGCGGCTCGATCGTCCGGGATATGCTCCAGCACGTGATTGGCCATCACCACATCATAGACGCCGTTCGATAGCCCGGTGGCGGTGATGTCCAGACGGTGAGTGACGCCTGCCTGCATCAGGTCAGCCGTCTCGTATAGCGGATTACCGCGCATCCGCCGCATGAACTCTTTCTCCGGCGCGAAGTGCAGGATGCGCTTGCCGCCGAGCTTGTCGTTCCCGTTCTCCGTGATCCACAGATGTAGCAGCCGATGCCGCTCGCGCGACCCGCAGTTCAGGCAGCGCGCATCCCAACGGCCGGGATGCCCGACGCTGATGAACATGCCGTGGTAGCCGCAGATGGGGCAGGTCCGCGGCAGCCGCCCACCGCGGAATTGCCGCCGGTCTCCCAACCACGCCGCGGCCAGCCGCCGGGCCCGCGTCAGGGGACTCGCCACGCTCAGGCTGATGGCGCGGGGAAATGGGCAGCCCAGTGACGAGCGATGTCGAGGCGCCGGGTGACCCAGACGCCGGCGTGGCGCTGAACGTGGTCCAACAGCCGCTCCAATCCCGCCGCGCGGGCCGGGTGGCCGATGACGCGCATATGCAGGCCGATGGAGAGCATCTTTGGGTGCGTCGCGCCCTCCCGGTACAGGAAGTCGAACGCGTCGCGGCAGTAATGGAAGAAGTCGTCCCCGGTCCCGAAAACGCCGCGGCCGAATTTCGAGTCGTTGGTTGACAGCGAGTATGGGACGACCAGATGCGGTTTGCCCTCGGTTCGCGTCCAGTATGGGAGATCGTCGTCGTAGGCGTCGGAATCGTACAAAAACCCCCCTTCCTCCACCAGCAATCGCCGCGTGTTCACTCCTGGGCCTGACCGGCAATACCAGCCCAACGGCCGCTCCCCCATCGTTTGCTGGATGGAGGCGACGGCTCGGGCGATGCGCGCCCGCTCGGTTGGTTCGTCGAGTTCGAAATGCTTTTCCCAGCGCCAGCCGTGGCAGCAGATATCGTGGCCGGCGGCCTTGATCGCGGCGGCGGCGGGCGGATTGCGTTCCAACGCCAGAGCGCAGCCGAACACCGTCATCGGCAGGTTGCGCGCGGCGAACAGGCGCATGATGCGCCAGAACCCGGCGCGGGAGCCGTAGGCGAACATGCCCTCGGCCGCCAGATCGCGCCCAATAACGCCGGGGCTGGTGGCGCCATACTCGGTGAGACCCCACTCGGAGGCGGGGTCGCCGTCGCCGATCGAGGGTTCCGATCCCTCCTCGAAATTCAGGACGAAGTTGACGGCGAGGCGGGCAGCGCCTGGCCATTGAGGGTCGGGCGGGTTGGGGCCGTAGCCGATGAGGTCGCGTTCCATGGGGGGAGTTTAGCGTGGGGAGGGGGGATTGGGGAATTGGGAAATTGGGCGAAGCGGCTACCGGCCATTGCCGCGATCGATCGGCCTTCCCGGGTCGGCGTTCGGCGCGAGAGTTAAGTTAACGCGGCTATTGCCTCGGGCGGGCGCTCGATCCAGGCCAGGAAAGGCGCCCAGCCCTTTGCCGGAATGGTAACGGCCATCCGGCCGGGTGCCTTGGTTCCCGCGGATTCCCGGGTCGCGCCTGACCCTGGCCGTTCATTCTCGACACTGGTCCCCTTTCGGAATTTTGCAGTCCGGCCCGTATTTGTCATGGCTACTTCTGCTCCAACACTTTGGCCGCCATGGAGAACGGCAGGACGAGCGAACGTGGTGCATCCAGAAGACGAACCGCGCCATGGCTCTCATACCACGCGGCCGCCCGGTCGTTCTTGGCGTCAATCAGCAGGGCCACGCCGCCGGCCTCGGCCGCGACCGCCAGACAACGTTCCAACGCGCGCCACAACAGCCGGCCGCCGAGTCCTCGGCCCTTCGCACTACGGTCCACCGCCAGTCGGCCGAGCCGGTACACCGGCAGGTCGTAGCGGCCCAGCCCACGCGTCACGACGGACGGCGCGCGGCTGAATTCAATCGACGCCGGGCTGAGCGTATAGAAACCCAGGATGCGCGAGGGCGTGTCACCAGGGACCGCCACAAAGCATTTCGCGCCGCCGCTCGCGTGATTCTGGCGGGCGTAACGCTTCAGATATGTATTCAGGTCGTCATCCTCGCAGTCGAAGGCGTCGCGGTCATGAGGGCGGCCAAGCGGCGCTTCTTCCCAGACCAGCGGCGTCATTCCAGGGTGAAGCCAGCTCTCGCGGCGCGCAACAGACGCTCGGGTGGCGCGGGTGGGTTTTCCAGCAGGTCGAGCACGCGCAACGAGTCGCGCTCCGAGAGTTTCAGTTGCTCGGCTTCCGCGATGGCGGCTTTGGCGCGTGGCATCGCGGCGCGCAGGATGAAGCTGGTCAGATCGAGACGTTCCAGCGCGGCGGCGCGGGCAAGGACAGCCTTGTCCTCGGGCTGAAGGCGGAGTTCGACGCGTCCGCTGCCGGTGTGGGTTCGGGTCATGGGTTACCTCTGTCTGTCATTATACGGATTTCATCCGTACGAGACAACGCCGGGGTATCCTGGCCGTTCAGCTTTGGGTCGGATTCAGGAAAACAGCGCCGCGATATCCGCCATCGGGCGGAACAGCCTCATTGGGTGATCGGGGAACGGGAGGAAACTCTCCCGCACGTAGAAGCGGCGGGCGCCGTCGTCCTTGGCCTCGACGACAATGGCGAAGGAGGCGATTTCGCTTTTGACGGACCGGAACAGGGCGTCGGCGAGGAGGAAGCGGCCGAAGCGCATCCCTTGGTGGCGGCGGTCGACAGCGAGGCGGCCCAGGAGGGTGGCCGGGATCAGGGGGTAACGAGGGAGTTTGCGGGCAAAGTCCGGCGGTAGCTCCGGGGTCGGAATGGCCGTGGAAGATAGCGTATAGTAACCCGCGATCGAACCGTCCGCGCGCGCATCGCATCGACCAACGCCTGGGCCTGAGCGCCCGCGCCAAGGAATTCACGGCGGGCAACGCGCTCTTCGATCAGCATGGCGGCGGCGATGGCCGCGATTGTCGCCTCGTCGTCCGGTGCGTCGCGAAGGACCGTCCACGCGATGCCCAACGTCGCCAGCCTATCGTCGGGCGATAGGGCAAAAAGCGCGCCCGGATCGTCGATGCGGCGCCGAAGGGCGGCGACGATGCCGGCTCGAACCTCAGCGTGATCGGCGACGTTCGGCAAATCCCGCTCGGCGATCTCGCGGTAGAGCTGCTGCAGGAATTCGGCCCAGGCGCCCTCCCGCTTGATCAGGCTGTGTGGCATTTCGGCGAGGCCGATTCCGCGCTGGACCTCGACTGTATCTGGGTACCCCACGACGGCGCAGACTTCCAAAGTCAGGTCTTCCAGCAGACGCTGACCTTGCAGGCTACCGATCGCCAGCGCCGCGCGGGTGGAATCCGGTAGGTCGAGGAAGCGGCGTGTGTTCAGACGGTGCCGTTCGACCGTCAGGTGCGTGATCTCGGCGAATCCTTGGTCGGTTAGCGGTGCAGTTTTGTCCAGATTTACGAACAGGCGCCGATTGATGTCCATGTGTTTGACAATTTCTTCAAGAAATTGCGGATTGCCGTCGGCGCGATCCAGAATTGTTTCCGTCTGTTTGGTGAGAAGACCGGGGAAATATTGCATCAGCAACGGGGCGAGCGTCCGTGACCGTAGCTTGCCAAGCGGTAATACCGCGAGTCGTTCAACCTGTGGCTTCAGCCATCGCGCCACCGCGGATGCATCGGCATTCCAGGTGTTCTGCCAATGTGTCACAACCAGCAGCATGGGCCAACGATCCGCGCGAGCGGCATCCAACAGCCGTTTCAAGAGGTCAACAGTATCGGGGTCGGGATCCGAGAAATGGGCGTCGTCGGCGAAGACGCAGATCGGCAGCCGAGGATGGCGTCGCGCGGCCTCGCATATACTGCCCACGACACTGGCGGATTTGGACTGATGCTCCTGCTCTTTAATATCGCCAAGGGAGGGGAGTCTTGAGGTCCCCGGCGGCTTCCCCGGCACGCCGGGTTCGACCGTGCGATCGCTCTTGTTTCAGCAATGCATTGAGATGCACGGATAACGCGTCAAGCGATTTGTCCATTCCGGGGCTGGCGGCGTTGCGACCCCGAACGTCGTAAAATCGCAATCCCCACCATAGAAACGGTGGCTCTCGCGCCGGCTGGTTCGGATCGATGGGCGGATTGCACTCAAGATTGTCCCCGAGGACTTCCAACTCGTCCGGCCAATACCCGCCGGGTCCGATCGGATCGAGCGTGGTGGACAACCAGCCGAAAAACTCCTGCACCAATCGAGTTTTGCCCAGACCATTATCGGCGAGCAGGACGGCCACCTGCGGATGGCCTTGCGTTTCAGTCGCGAGGCGCCATTCGCGTTTCAGCCAGCTCAATTCCTCATTTCTACCGCAAAATATCGATTTTACCATGATCGAAACCCAGTGTTTTATGAAGCGTCGCCAGTGTGGCCCGATCTGTCAATTGCAATGCTGGCGCGTTCGGGCCACCCCGCTCCCCCGCCGTACCCAATATCAAACGCCATGGCTCCGATCCCGAGCCATCGACAATGGTCCCGTTTTGAACTATCGGACCCACGGTCGTGGCCGCGTCTCCCTCCATCACACCGGTTCGCGAAACTCCGGCAGGATTTCCCGCCCGAAAATCCGCAGCGCCTCCAACGAGCCGCCAACGTCCATCAACAGCATGTGCCGGACCCCGGCGGCTTCGTAGACCTTCAGACGCGCCACGATTTCCTCGGGCGTGCCGATCAATGCGTCGGTCTCGGTCATCCGGCGCATGTTTTCCGCGTCGCCATGACCCTGGAAATGGTTGCCCGCGACGGGACCGGACGGCGGCAGCGACAGGTCCTGAACATTCCGCATGAACCGGATGCGCAATTCGTGCTGGCGGTCCCGTTCCGCCGCCGTGTGCGCCACATGCAATGCCCGCGTGACACCAGCCGAGAACGGATCGTAGGTCCGGCCCGCGGCCTCGACCGCATGTCGAAAAGCCGCGATCTTCGTTCCAACCGCCTCGGGCGTCCCATGCTGTGCAATCAGCAGGTTCATCCCGTCGCGCGCGGTTTTCACGATCGACGCCTCGCTGTTTGCCCCGATCCACAGCGGCGGATGCGGGCGTTGCAACGGCGCGGGCTCGATCACAACGTTGTCGTAGTGCCAATACGTCCCGTGATGGGAAAACCGCCCGGGAGACGTCCACGCCGCGCGGATGAAGGCGAGACATTCCTGATACCGCGCCTCCGCCTCATCCATGCTCATGCAGAATCCGGCGAACTCGGTATGGCGATACCCTCGCCCGATCCCCAGATCGAGCCGCCCGCCTGAGACCACATCCACCGTCGCCGCCTGCTCCACCAGCAACGCCGGATTGTGCCACGGTAGCACCGTGACCGCCGTCCCCAGCCGCATGCGCCGCGTGCGGGCCGCGAGATACGACAGCAGGTTCAGCGCGGCCGAGATCTGCCCGAAGCCGGTGAAATGATGCTCGACCAGGAACACGCTTTCGAAGCCGAGATCTTCCGCCTCCAGCACATAATCGATGAACTCATGAATCTGCTGGCTGTCACTGGGCTGCTCACCCGTCGAGGTCCGCGCGCCGCCGAAAAGTCCAAATCGCATTGTCCCAGGCTCCTGTCGCGCCGCGCGGGACGACCCACGGGGAATGTCTCGATCAGGCTGTCACAGGCGGGCCGAGGCCTCAAGCGGCGTGACCGCTTAAACGGGACAGCAGCGGGGCTTGCCCCGGACCCCACCAAGTGGCTCTGCCCACTGGCGGGCTTCAGGGCAGCGCCCAGACATTGTCCCCGTTCAAGCAATTGGCCCGCGACAGACCCCGGCGATCATTGACGGCGCCCCGCCTCACGCCCAAAACCCCCCGCCATGTCGCAAGCGATCGCCCCCTGGATTCTGAGCGAAGGCCTCGCCGGCCTGCAAGCCCAGGCGTTGGGGCTGGCGGAGGCGGCGGGGTTAAGGGCGGATGTGCGGGTGCTCAAACCGTCCGCTCCATGGAAATGGATCCCGGCCCGGCTCTGGCCGCGTCCCTTACGGGTCGTCGCGGGGGCGATCGGCGCCCCGTTGCCGGACCTCGTGATCGGCTGCGGAGGCATGGCGGCCGCCGTGCTGGCGTCCCTGCGAGGCAAGTCCCGGCCAGTCGTGCAGGTACAGCACCCGCGCATGGATATCGGCCGGTTCGACCTGATCGTCGCCAACCGTCACGATGAGCTGACCGGCCCCAACGTCATCGTCACTCGCACGGCCCTCCACCGCGTCACCCCCGACCGCCTGGCCGCGGAGGCCGAGCATTGGCGCGACCGGCTCGCCTCCCTGCCGCGCCCTTTGGTCGCCGTGCTTCTGGGCGGTAATAACGGGCGGTATCGCCTGGATGCCACGGCGGGAGGAAAACTCGCGGCGGACCTTGCCGCGATGATGCGGCGCGACAAAGTGGGGCTGATGGTCACGCCCTCCCGCCGCACCGATCCCGCCGTCACCGCCCTCATCGCCTCGGCCGTGGTGCCTCTGGGCGGCCGGGTCTGGGATCGCGGTGGCGAGAACCCGTATTTCGGCATGTTGGCGCTGGCCGACCTGATCGTCGTGACCCAGGACAGCGTGTCGATGATCTCCGAGGCTGCCGCGACCAACGCGCCGGTTCTGGTCGCGGAACTTCCCGGCAGCTCCCGCCGCCAGGGATTATTTCTGCGGACCATGCGCGACGAGGGCCGGATCCGCCGGTTCGACGGCCGGTTCGCTCCGTTCCCGGTGACGCCCATGAACGACACGCCCGAGGCCGCCGCGATCATGCGCCAGCGGCTCGGTTTGTAGAGCCCGCGCGCATGCTGAATATCCAGACCTTCGATGCCCGCGCCGGCGGAAACGTGTTGTACAAAGCCCTGGCGCACCCGTTGGCGGGCGAGGCGATCGAGCGTCTTTACGCCAGCACGGCCGGTCCGGTGGCGATCTACGACCCGGAAGGTATCGCCGAGGCTCTGCTGGCGATGTACCCGCGCCAGATCGATGCGGTCTACGTCCACGACGTAAGTCTTTTGGGCCAGAACCGCGCCGGCCAGACGGCACGGGCGTTGACCGGGTTGCCGGGCTCCACCGCCGCCATCGTGCTGATCGCCGCCTTCGATGCCGAGCGAACGGCCGCTCGCATTCGCGGGTTGTTGCCCCCCGGCGCGCAAATCATGACATTGGACGAGGTCCGGCTTCCCCGGGACATGCTGACCCAGCGTGGCCGCTACCTGGACAAACTGAATTTCGCGACCAATTTCGCGTTCTTCCGCGATGACGGCGCCATGTGCACCCGCCTCGTTTCGGCGAACTACTGGTCGAACGACGGCGCAGGCACTGTACGGCTTTGGCTCCGTTTGTTCGGCGAGGACGGCACGCCCCTGGCGACCTGGGAGGAAACCCTGCCGGATAACGGCGGCGGCTTTTCCATCGACAGCCGCGAGGTCCGCTCCCGGTTCGGCCTCGGCCCCTTCACCGGTCAGTTGTTCATCCATGCGATCGGCGTGTCCGGCCACGATGTCGTGAAATACGCATTGGATACGTTTGCGTCCGGCAACGGTGCCAGCCTGTCCTGCACACATGACGCCAACGCCTGGCCTTCCGACCGTTTCGCGGGCCTGCCGGCGCCTCGTCCGGACGAGACCGTGACGTTATGGCTGCAAAACAGTCATGCGGTCGCGATCCCGGCGGGGAGTATCGCGCTCGACCGCATGGGCGCGGAACGGCCCGTGCCGTTGGAGCGCGAGGTCGGCCCTTTCGCTACCGTCGCGCTCGACGCGGGCGTCATGTTGCCCGGGATCGCATGGCCCGCCCAGATTGAAATCCGCGCGGGACGCCACGTCGTCCGTCCGCGTTACGAGGTCACCCGGGCGGGGCGTACCCGCATCGCGCATGTGAACGTGGAACGGGACAACCTGCGCCCCGACCCCGGCATCCCTGCCTTATCTCCACTTTTGGGCAGGGGTTATCTGCTGCCATTCCCGATCCTGGATCGCGCCCGGTATCGTTCCATCGTGCAACCGACGCCGATGGCGACAGCGCAAACAACATTACCAGTGCGTCTCGACATTTTCGACACCGCGGGCCGACTCGCGGCACAACGATTTCTCGGCTGTTTGCCGCGCGATCATGCCATCGCCGTCGATGTCGAGGACGTCGCTGAAGGACACGCCGAACTGGTCTACGATTTCCGCGACGGCGGCGAGGCGGATGGATGGCTGCACGCGCTGTTCCGTTACGAGAACCGCCAGTCCGGTCACGAAGCCGAGTGCAGCTTCGGCGCCCATATCTTCAACACCGCGATGACATTCCGGGACGAGCCGCAATCCTACACCGGCCCGCCCCCCGGTCTGACCACGCGCCTGTTCCTGAAGCTTGGCGATCCTGGGCGTCAGAGTTTCTCGGTGTTGATCTACCCCGCCTCCGCCGCGTGGCATGACCACTCGGCGACGGAGTTGCAGTTGCACGATGGCGGAGGGCGGCGGATCGCGGCTGAGGCGATCCGGATCCCTTGTTCCGGTTCAGTTACTGTCTTGCCGCATGAGGTGTTCGGCGTCTCCACGCTGACCGCGGCGGGACCCAATGGGTACGTGCTGGTGCGGGACACGACCTGCCGATTGTTCGGATATCACGGGTTGATGGACGATAAGGGTGGATTTTCGCTGGATCATATGTTCGGGTTTTGAAGGGATAGGACGGCGGCCGAATCTGTTCCGACTCCTTGTTGGATTGCTTCATTTGGGCGCGTGACACGATCGTCTTGGCGCGATGAAATGCCAGCGCGGTTTCCGATCGGTTGGATCGCCCATTTCCGTCATGGAACGCCTTGACCGAATATGCATCGGGATAAGAGCGGGGCGGAGACGGATATTCTCTTTTCATCGTCATGGCCCGATCTAGCCGGGCCATGACGATTTGGGCCAATGCCGCCCACGTCTAACCCTTATCCTGATGCACATGCGGCTTGACCGGGCCACCCAAATCGGCAGGTTGCCGCGGCGGATGGTTCGGTCAAGCCGTACCATGACGATGAAGGTATGACCTTTCGATTCAACGAGATTGGAACCCTCTCTACAGCAATAACACTCCGTCTCGCGCCGTGACCTTGCCAGCGGAGACCACCAGCCGGCGCCGTGGCGCCGAAACAATCGCCTCGGCCACCGTTTCCGCTTCGAGCAGTACGAGATCGGCCCGGCATCCCACGGCGAGCCCATAACGCTCGAAACCGCAACCAACCGCGGCCGCCGACGTCACACACTCCAAAGCCCAGTCCAACTCGTCGTCGCGGCGGAGCGCGTTACGCAGACCGATATGCATCGCGCGATCCAGCATGTCCGGCTTGGCATAAGGCGTCCACGTATCGCGCACGCCATCGTTGCCGCCATAAACCGTCACGCCTGCAGCGCGACAAACCCGAAATGGAGGCACCGGACTGCTCGCCGGTGCCGTCGTCGCGATCCGCACATCCCACAACGCCATGCGTGCCAGCAAAGCATCCCGCTCGGCATCGGCGATCGATCCCAGGCAAAACCCGTGACTTATCGTGACCATGCCGCGCATGCTCAACGCCGCTGTCCGTTCCAGTATCAGATCGAGCGAGAACGCCCCCATCTCACCCGGTTCATGCAGGTGAATATCGATCGGCTTGCCGTGCCGCTCCGCCAGCCGGAACAACGCGTCCACCTGACGCACCGGATCGCGATCCACCGCGCAGGGGTCGATGCCACCGACCGCATCCGCCCCCTCCCGCAATGCCGCGTCCATCAGATCCTCCGTTCCTGGGCGGCAAGCCAGCCCCGACTGCGGAAACGCGACGATTTGCATCTCGATCGCCCCCGCCAGGGTTTCGCGCGTCCGCATGGTCGCATGGACGTGACGCAGGCCGATTTCCGTGTCGATATCGGCGTGAGTGCGCATGCGCGTGGTGCCATGCGCGATATACGCCCGCGCGAGGGCCAAAGAACGCGTGGCGGCATCGTGCGAGCCATCGCGCCGGAACGCGCGTTCGTTCTCGATGCGGTCGTTACGAGTCGGACCAATCTCGTTACGATACCAGGAACCTCCCCACAGCGTCTTGTCGAGATGCGTATGCCCCTCGACAAGGCCTGGCAAAAGGAGTGCGTTATGACCATGCTCAATCGCTGCGCCGGGCGGCGCATTAAGACCGGCGGCGATCCCGGCGATCAAATCGTCGTGGACCAGGACGTCCACGGCATCGCCGCCAAACGGCCGAACGTCGCGGATCACCAGGTCAGTCATGGCACCATCCTCTCGATCCGCCCGGCCGCGACAATACCGGCGGCGCGGACGCGGGGCAATCGGCGCGATCTTCCCAGGTCTCGCGTGCCAGGCGCCTCTTGACGCATCTCCTCCCCATCAGGAAGGTGAACCGAGCCCACACCGGGGCGCCTGAACAGGCCGCCAAACGGCCGGAGGAAACATCATGCGCATCGCCAAAATCGAGGACCTGCACTGCAACGCGGGCTGGCGCGATTTTTCCTTTCTGAAGATCACCACCGATGACGGTCTCGTCGGCTGGTCCGAATTCATGGAAAACTTTGGCGCCGAGGGCCTCGCCACCGTGATCCAGCGTCTCGGCGAGCGCCTGATCGGCATGGATCCCCGGCCGGTTGAAAAGATCACGGCCTTTTTGCACGGCCTGACCCGCCAAACGCCGTACGGCATCAACCAACAGGCAATCGCCGCGATTGAAAACGCATTGGTCGATATCAAGGCCAAATCGCTCAACATTCCCGTGTACGAGCTTCTGGGCGGTCCAATCCGCGACCGGCTACGGCTGTATTGGTCGCATTGCGGCACCTGGCGCGTCAGCTTCGCGGACCGGATCAAAGGCTGGACCGGCTACGACCCGATCCGCTCGCTGGCCGACGTGGAGCGCGCTGCGGCCGAGGTCGCGGAACGCGGGTTCAAGGGGCTCAAGACCAACATCATGCGGTTCGACGTCGACCCGCCGGTGATTCACATGCCAGGTTTCACCGGGTCCGGCTCGCCGGAGTGCAATATCGACAAACCCCTGATCGACGCCTTGCGCGCCGAGCTGTCCGCCTTCCGCTGCGGCGCCGGACCGGGCGTGGGCATTCACCTCGACCTGAACTTCAACTTCAAGACCGAGGGCTATATCCGGCTGGCGCAGGCGCTGGAGGAGTTCGACCTCGTCTGGCTGGAGATCGACACTTACGATTCCGACGCCCTCGCCACGATCCGGCGAAGCAGCCGCACCCCCGTCGCCTCGCTCGAGTCGCTTTATGGCCGCCGGCAGTTCCGTCCGTTCCTGGAAAAACAGGCGGTCGACGTCGCGATCATCGACGTCGCGTGGAACGGCATTCTCGAGTCCTACAAGATCGCGGCGATGTGCGATGCCTATGAGGTGAATGTCGCGCCGCATAACTTCAACGGCCACATCGGCTCGCTCATGAGCGCGCATCTTTGCGCCGCGATCCCGAATTTTCGCGTCATGGAGATCGATATCGAGGACGTGCCATGGAAAGACGACCTCGTGACCGTGGTGCCCAGGATCGAAAACGGCGAGCTGTTGGTGCCAACGGGGATCGGTTGGGGAGCTGACGTGAATGAGGACGTCATACGGGCGCATCCGCCGCTGCGTCCGGTCAAATGGCGCGGTTGAACCGAGCACCGTCGTCGCCGGCGCCTTCCTGAAAACACGAAACCACATTGTAACCTACATTGTGATTTTATCTCAATCGCGACCGACTAATTAGGAGATAATGATCCTGATAAAATACGCATTCTCGTTGAAAGCTCTGTGCGCGGATCGCCGAGGTCTGACCGCGTTGGAGTATGGTTTGATCGGCAGCGCTCTGTTTGGCGCTGTCTTCACGGGTTTCCCGGTCCTGGCAAACAATTTGTCCACCGGGTTTTCAGGTATCGGCACCTCGCTCTGAGGCGTGGCGTGACCGCCGATTGGATATGAATCGGTAACCAATCGGCCAATCCCCGCTTTCACATCTGAGCAGCATCATTCAATGGAGGCTCATTCATGGCTATTCCGCGATTTGGTGGCGGCCGTCTTCGCGCCGGACGGCGAGGCCTTTCGCTGGCCGAGATATCCCTGGCCCTAAGTGTGATCCTGGGTTTTCTGTTCGTGAGCGTGCGCATCATGAACATGGGAATGCCGGAATCCTGGACCCATGTCGCCGGCAACGGCAACCCTGTGGTGAAGGCGGACATCGCGCCGTCAGAACCGAACACCACTGCCATGCAAACACGTTGAAATCGCCATTCAGCCAGGTTGCTTCAGGTTCAGCATGACGCGGCCATCCCAGCCGGCATAGGATCAGGGCGGGCGGCGAGATATCGTCCCGCCCATGGCCCGGGCGGTGGCAACGCCCCTCCGACCCCACCCCACATCCCTGCGTAGACGCCTTGAAGCCAGGCGGCGGACCGTGCACACGATCCCGTGCCAGGGAGACTGTGTTACATGCCCGCGACCCGCCGGCATCTGCTGACGGCCCCGATCGGCCTCGGCCTGCCATTCATTCGCCGTGCCGCCGCGGCGCGACGCAGCCTGACGTTCGCCGCGTTCGGCCGGTTGTTTCAGGACATGTACGAACCCGCGATTGTCGCGCCATTCGTCGCGGCTCGCCCCGATACCGAGGTGTTCTGGTACGCGATCCCATCGTCCATGCAGGCGCTCGCGACCCTGCGCCGGCAGCGCGAACGGCCAGAGATCGACGTGGTGTTGCTGGACGTCGGCACCGCATGGGCAGCGACCAGCGAGGGCCTGCTGGAGCCACTCACCGCGGGATCGCTCCCGATTCTCGCCGACCTCGATCCGGGCGCTTTGTTTGCCAACATCGCCGGGCCGGCGGTTTTCACCGAGCCGTTGGTGATGCTGTTCGATACGACCAAGGGAGAGCCGCCGCCGTTCTGGAAATTACTGTGGGGGCGATTGGAGGAACGGGAGATCGCCGTCCCCGCGCCGCCCGATCCGATTGGCATCGCGTTCGCGGTCGTGGCGGGCCGTCTGTTCAGTGGCGGCGACGTGCCGCGGATGCTTCAGGGTGGAATCGCCGCGATCGCCCAGTTGGGGCCCAGGATCGTGACCTGGGATCCTCGACCGGATGTGTATCATTTTGTCGCGGAAGGGAATGCCCGGTACGGCGTCGGCTGGAACATGATGGCGCAAATCCACGCCGACCGGATGGCCGGACGGTTGGGGGTGGCGTTTCCTGAAGAGGGCACGATCTCCCGCATCGTCACGATCAACCTCGTCAAGGGCGCGCGTCAGCCGGAGGCCGCCCGTCAGTTCATCGCGCATGCGCTGGGGCCGGATGCGCAGAAGACGATGGTGGAACGAATGTATCTCGGTCCCGTGAACGCGAAGGCGTTGTATCTCGAGTCTGCGTTGCTGCGGACCGCCAATACACCCGCCCGCGTCGCGCGCGCCATGCCGGTCGACTGGATCATGGTGAACGGGCTGCGTGATCCCATCGTGAAATATTGGCGTGAGGTTGTTCCGAGCACTGGCTGAGTTTTCGGCTCATCGGTGACGGGTTTCGGGCCGGCGGGCCCAATCATGACTCAGCGCGTGCCGTTACGGGCGGTTGACCAGGCGTCTTATCTCCAGCCGCTGAGCGCCGAAATTCAACAGCAGGCAAAGCGGCAGCCCGGTGGCCTTCAGGTAATTCAAACATTGGGCCATGTGAGCCGTGTCCAATGCCCGGGCGGCCTTCAACTCGAGCAGAATTGTGCTTTCCACCAACAAATCCGCCGCATATGTCCCAATGGTCACGCCATCATATTGAGCCACGACGCCAAGTTGCTGAGCCACGGTTATCCCGGCTTTGGCGAGTTCATGCGCCAGCGCGTTTTCGTAAACATTTTCCAGGAACCCGTGTCCCGGCGTGTTGGCGACGGTAAAGGCGCAGCCGATGATCCGCTCAGAAATGGCGTTGAGCGCGGTTCTGTCCTGGGGCATTGACGAAACTTCCCCCCACCGCGACCGCCAAGGAAGCCTGCGGCGGCAGCCATTTCTGGGCCCGTGAACTGATCGCCCTTGGTCACAAGGTGCTTCTCATTCCACCGCAATACGTAAAACCGTACGTCAAACGCGGCAAAAACGACCGTAACGACGCGGAGGCGATCTGTGAGGCCGCCGGGCGCCCCGGCATGCACTTCGTTCCGGTGAAGTCCGCCGGGCAGCAGGCCCAGGCGATGGTGTTGAAGGTGCGTGAGA
>SHWL01000006.1 GCA_009693865.1 Acetobacteraceae bacterium
ATGGGCGGCCGACCCGTCGCGGGCCAGTTCGATCAGGTCCTGTCGTGATTCGCTGTCGAGGAAGCCGCGCCGGATCATGGATGGAAGCAGAATAGTTTTCGATCCGGTTGGCAAGCGATTCCTTCGGGTTTTGGGGGAGTCGGGGTATAATTGGGGTCGGAGCCCAAATAGAATTACTATTTGAACCTTGACCCCAATTCGGCGGTTCGCGTTTCAGGGCCAAACGGGCGGCTTCGACAGACGGAAACAAACCGGGATGGGCTTTGTGCAGATCGGAGGCGCCCAACGGCACAATGCCCGTCGCCGCCCAGGCCCGGTCCCAGCGAGAGCCGCCCGCAGCCAGATCCGCATGCCTGAGAATCCGATCGTAGGTCACGTCCAGCGCGAGATTGTTCATCAGGGTGATCGTCCTCCGGTTGAAGATTGGCCGCACCCGATCGGCGGCCTGGACGATCTCGGCCTCGCGAATTTGCTCCAGCACCTCCTGAACACGCGGATCGGGATGCACCTCGACCTCGACCGCTGTAACGCTTCCATCCGCCATGCGCCGCCCACGCGTGGCACGGTATGGCCAATAAGGCCAAAGCCAATCAGGTGGCGGCGCTATCGCCATCGACACAAACGGCGCGGAGTCCCTTGCCATGTAGGCGCGAGCCCGGTTTTCCACCATGTCGATTGAGGGGCTTTCTCTCCCCGCCACCAGTACCGACTGGCAGTCCTCCCAGATATTAAGCCCGCGGACTGCTCCAAAATGGGCGCAGCGGACCTGATCGCCCCGTCCGACAGTTTGCCGAATTTTTTCCGCCACCGATTTGTTGCTGACGATCAGGGCGGGACCAGGAGAACGCTCCGCGATCGCGATGATCTCCTTCCGCATCCGAGCGCTACTCTCAACTAACGATGAGGTCCCGGTCTCAGAGCGATTTTGGCCCGACAGCGATTGTCGCGAATAGTTCCGTCCCAGAGTACCCGTGATATCGGCGTCTCGGGGAACGGAAATGTGGATATGTTCGATGTTCGGGAAGACGGCCTCATTCAGGCCCCGCGATCCGGTGCCATCCATAACAAGGATCGATGCGTACGGGGGGACCGATATCGTGGGCCGAAGACGATGGATGGTGACCCATTCAGACCGTTTCTCGTTGCGTGAGTGCAATACGACGCCAGTCAGGGTGTCTCGCCCAAGATCAATCTCCAAAGCGATCGCCGCGATCAGTTCGCGTACTTTGAGTGCCTCGTATCCCTTCATCATGTCGATAGCCGAATTTATCTCCTGATCCGACATGAAGCCATTGATCGAGATTTTACAATACTCAATCCCGCGCGTTATGATCGACGATGCGCACTTCAGGTCTGCGGCCGCAACCCCTGAATCTCGCAGCGCCGCAAGTGGTCGCGGACCGCGTAGGGCTGTCAGGAGCTTTGTGAGCGTTCTGACGGCGGCGGAGGCTGCCTCGGACAGGTCGTCATCGATTCCAAGCCAAAGCGGGATCTGCTCATTGCTCGCGACAGGCAGATGTATTTCTTCGATGGCGATCATGGTGACCGCTTCGTCAGCGACAATAAGATCAGGTGCTGGTGCGGGACATCGCACAAAAAGGTATTCCCGTGACAGCACGAAAAATGCCCGATTTCCGAGCGCCGCGATTTCGCGTTCTTGTCTTATATACCCGCAGCTACCCCTGAGGGGACACGTTTTGCAAATGACCTGTTGGATCGCGATCCCGATCAACGCCAATTTCCCGATTGTCGCGTGGCGCGGACACATTTTCTCGCCAACTTTCCCATGCGGATCTTCGGCGAGCCGGCCGCGAATCACCATGATCGGCAAGGAAGCCTGGTGCATTATCGCGCGATATTGATCGGCGACCTCGTCTGCCTTTGACGTTGTCGGTTGTGCGCACCACACGATCATGTCGCCAAGTAGCGCCGCGACGGCTTCCAGCGCGACCGTGGTCTTGCCGGTAGCCTGCGATCCGGTCAGCAGCACTCGTTGACCTGGCGGCGGCCGTTTCAATCTCTCACAAGCCAGAACCGCGCGTGGAATGCGTCGCTGGATCGCTCGGCTGGTCTCCGGGGCCTGACCAAGTGTCACGACCCTGCGTTCTCGGCCTTGATTTCGGCTCTCACCGCTCGCCGGATCGCGGCGTCACGACCCGCCTGAGCGATGACCTTACGGATCACCTCGTTCTGACGCGCCAGGGCGGCGTCGCGGGTCTCGGTCGCGCTGGGGTAGTAAGGAAGCAAACCGTGTCCCGGCGGCGCCACGGTCGGTCCACGTGTCTCGCGTTCGGCGGCTTTCTCGATGAACCAGGTCAACCATGGCCTCGCATCGCGTATCCGACGGTTCAGGTACGCGTCGCCGCGCCGTCCGATCCGCTCGCGCAGCTTTGCTTCGACCTGGGCAAGCAGTGCCTCCTGATCCAGATTGGAACCAAACTCCTGCGTCGCCGCCTTGAACGCGGCGTCGATCGGCGCGTGGAAACCGCGCCCGTCCGGCCATTCCGGAGGATCGCCCATCAACTCCAGGGCTTCGTCCACACTCGCCACGTGCAGGCCCTCACCGTGCGCCGTGCCGCCTGTGCCGTCTCGCGTCCACGTTTCCAGGTCAGGAACCTGGACCTCATCGTCGATGCCGAGATGCAATCCATGACGCTCCGTCAGAAAGTCACGCTGACCCGGCGGGAAAATCGGCGCGGCGACATAAATCGGTTGCACGATCGCATGCACCGATGGATCGGCGATCGAGGCTGGGATCCATCGCTTTGCCTCCGCGTTCGTGACGGGCCGCGACAGCCAGAAGAACAGGCGCACCCGGCCACCGGGTTTGATGCCATGCCCGGACGTGAGTTGGCGGAAGCATGACGCCCTGCCGAACTCCGGTGGCAGCCGTTCGAGCGCGGCGTCGATGACGTGTTCGGCGTCCTCGATCGGATCGATATGAGCGGGCAATGGAAAGCTATCCAGATCGAGCGCGATCCAGCGCCTGGCGCGTTCCTCGAACACCGAAACACCCGCGATCTCATCCGGCCGGTCATACGCCAGCCGCCGGACACCGCCGGGGCGAACCGCGATCTCCTCGAAACCCGGGCGGATGCCGCCCCGGATCACGCAGGTCTTCGGATCCCGTGCCGCCGTCCCGAGGACGTCGCTCAATGACGCAATATCGTGGACCGGGATTTCGCGCGCGTTGACGCGAGTGATGCCGCCAAAGTCTCGTGCGACTTTCCATGCACCATCAACCCGCTGTAGCGTTTTCGTGAGCCGGGAATCCTTGGGCGTGACGACGGTGAGGAGAACGATGCCGTCTTCGGTGTCATCGGCGGCGACGACGGCACTCATGACGGCACCTTTCGTACCACCGGCGCGCGACGGCCGCTCATGACGACCGGAGCCGCGTTCAGCATGGCGAATGCGATCCGGAGCCCCTTGATCGTCGGGACGATCGCTTTGCCGTTCACGCATTGCGTGGGCAGCGGCCACGCCTCAAGGGTCCGATACGAAACCGGAAAGAAATGCCGGGTGATGACATCAGCGAGGGTTCGACGATCCATCCTCACGGGCAGTGTCAGCAACAGTTCTTCAAGCTCAGGTGGTAGTACTACCGAATTGGCCTCAACGGCCAGGTTCTCTCGAAGACAAGGCATCGTACGTCAACTCCGTGGCGTTACGCGACGCAACGGAGGCTACTGACGCGGGGGACTCACAATCCACGGGGCTATTGTGAGGAATCATCGCGAGCCGGGACGGGAGCGTCTCCAACTCTTCAACCACGTGGGGGTGATTCGCTTGTCGCGCACCTTGACGCCCATCCTCCCGAGATAAACAGAAACCCGCTTTTCTGCCTCTGATTGGGTGACGCAATTCACCATTTGATACATGTCAACGAATTCGAGGCAAGAGTCAATCGTATCCTTCTGACGACTGTTATACCGCGCCGTGCCACCGACATTTTTTCGCTTCAGCCGCTCGTCGACGAGCCCATGGTCAAGATCGCCAAGCGCCTTCGCCAATTCCGCAACCAACTGGCTCGTTGGGTGCTCTACGACGACTACTATATCGTCGGTGGCGAAGCTGGTTTCCATTATCGCGCCGACCGCCTCGGCAATAGCCTCTAAGATGGTAACGATGGTCCTGCGGTCGAAGCTTGTGGAAAGTGACCCCTCTGGAGTGAGTTCTCTTAATCTCTCGCGGAGTTTGACGACAGTAATCAGGTCCCGAAAATCTTCAGGCGAGAGGCGGCTGCGCGCCTTGTCAGTTTCGTCTCTCTGGACTGACGCAGCCGCAACCAGGGCGGACTTGGTTTTGTCGTTGCTCATGCACGGTTCTGCGCGAATACTACGATCTCGGCCCCAGAAGCTTCCTTGCCACCGATTTCGGCTACCAGCAGTCGACCCCACAACTCCATCGCTTTGACCTGTTCCGGCCATCGGCTGGAACGTTGATAGACGCCAAGTACTCCACCCCGCGTCGCTGCTTGTCGGTGGTTCAGCACGGCGTCAGCGACAGCCTCGGGGATCCCCGCTTCGCCCAGCGTCGACGCGAAACTGCGGCGGGCATCATGGAACCGCCATCCTGTCAGGCCGGGGTCAGCCTTCGCCAGCGCGGCCTTAATCTTGGTAAACGTGTCGATCGCCTTTCCCGCGCGGGGCGAGGGGAACACAAGACCTTTTTTAGGCTTACCCGCAGTCTCGTGCCGCCCTCGCAGGATGTCCAGCGCCAGCGGGTGCAGATGCAGCCGGTGGGGGTCGCGGTTTTTGGTCATATGCCCGGGTTGCGCCCAGATGCCGTCTTCCAGATCGACGTGCGGCCATTCCAGGTGCGTGGCCTCGCTTCGGCGGCAAGGTACAACGATGAGGAACCGGATCAGATCGCGATGGACGTCATCGAGCCCCATTGCCGTCTCCGCCAGCTTCCACAACCGAGCCAGTTCGTCGGTTTCGAGATATTCAGCCCGTGAAGCGGGAGCCTTCGGGCGCCGCGACTTCGCCACCATGCTGCACGGGTTCGCCTGCACCAACCCGTCGTCCCGGCACCAATCGAAAAAGCGGCTGATGGCGCCGAACCTGTGACGCGCGGCGTTAGGATGGTGGGGGTCGGCGCGCAGCAACTTCCGCAGGTCAGGCGCTCCGATATCCGCGATTGGCTTTGCCCCGCAGCCCATCGCCAGAACGGCGGCCTTGACGTGTGAGATTTCCTCGCTCGCGTGTCCGGGCGAGATGATGCCGCTCCCGCGCAGCCGGGGACGCTTCGGAACATCCTTGATGTAGGCATGCACCAGCCTGTCAACGGTCCGTGAGCGGCGTGCGGCATCGCTCGCGATCCTCGCTTTACGAACAGCGGCTGGGTCGCCTCCGGCCTTCGCGAGGCCCTTGTGGGCATTCGCCGCCTGCCGCGCATCGTCGGGAGAATGATCGGCCGGATTCCCGATCGTGATGGAGCGTGACGCGAACCGCTTCCCGGTCCCCGCGTCGATCCCGCGCGGTTTGTAGTCAAATCGCCACGTGAGGCCGGTCGCGTTCACCACCAGCGCCAACCCCCGGCATTCCGAGTCACCTATCACGATCCGCTGGTCGGCCGACCGCCGGCGCCAAGCCGTGTCGATCGTTGCCTTGGTTATTCTCGTCGGCCCTTCCCGAAGTACCTTCATCATCGCCCCCAAAATCGGACGCCTGTTCGAAGACCGGCCTAACCGGACATTGACCGGACATTTGATGCGGAGGCAAGCGGAAAGTGACGTAACCTGCCGGGATCGATTACTTCTAATTTTGGCATATAGCTTGGGATTTCGGTAACCTGCGGATGGACGCGGAACCTGACGGAAGCGGTTATCCTCGGTTTTGTAAACCGAAGGTCGGGGGTTCAAATCCCTCACCGGCACCATGGTCTTGACGAAGTTGTTCTGATATTCGGCTCGTTCGTTCCTTGTCCGCGCTGGATCACGGCGAAGAAATTCCCCTGGCCTCCATTGGACCACATTGACAGCCGCCCCTCCCTGTGCCCGCCTGACCAAAACAACGGACGGAACACGCAAATGGTCGCCTCACCCCAGAGGACCGCCGGAGCCAATACGCCGGAGGCCATCGAAGTCACCCCGCTCACCCTGCACATCGGCGCGGAAATCCGTGGCGCCGACCTCTCGCGGCCGTTGCCGCCGGAACAGTTGAAGGACGTGCGCGACGCCTTCCTGAAATGGAAGGTCGTGTTCTTCCGCGACCAGCACCTCGATCACGCCCAGCATGTGGCGATGGCGCGCCAGTTTGGGGAACCAACGATCGGCCACGCGGTGTTCGGCCACGTGGAAGGCCATCCCGAGATCTATTCTGTCGCCAAGAACCGCACCGCCAATGAGAACCGGACGGCGACGATGGTGACGCCCTGGTCCGGCTGGCACACCGACATCACGGCGGCGGTCAATCCGCCCAGTGCCTCGATCCTGCGCGGGGTGACGATCCCGCCTTACGGCGGGGACACGTTCTGGACCAATCTCGCCGCCGCCTACAAAGGCTTGTCGCCAACCATGCGCGGCTTCGTCGACGGGCTGCGCGGCATCCACAAATACGTGCCGCGCGAAAATCCCCAGGCCGGGAGCGTCTACAACGAGCGCCTCAAACGCCGCGCATTGGCAAGCGAGCACCCGTTGGTGACGGTCCACGCCGAGACCGGCGAGCGTGTTCTGTTCGTCAGCCCGACCTACGTGAAATCGATCGCCGGACTGACCCCGCGCGAAAGTCAAAAGATTCTCGAAATGCTGTGGGAGCATGTCACGCGCCCCGAATACACCGTTCGTTTCAAGTGGAACGAGGGCGACATCGCGTTCTGGGACAATCGCTCGACCTCGCATCTGGCGCCGACGGATATCTTCGAGTCCGATTACGACCGCCAGCTCTACCGGATCACGCTGGTCGGCGAGCCGCTCATTGGCGTCGACGGCAAACCCTCGACGTCGATCGAAGGCGTGCCGATCCTTTCGGCGGAGCAGGAACTACGCATGATGGCGGCGCAGTAGCCGCGAGCCGCCGGAACGCCGGCCGAAAAATCTCAACGTTGGGTGACACATGGCTTCCGTGCGAATTGTTCACGTCAGCGACACGCATCTTTCCCCGACCCACGCTTACTTCGCCATGAACTGGGCTGCGTTTCGCGCCGGCATGGCCACGTCCCCGCCGGATTTCCTGGTCCACGGCGGCGATCTGGCGTTCAACGCGCCGGAGGTGGAGGACGACCTTGCCTTCGCCGCCAAAGCGGTCGCGGACCTCGGCCTGCCATGGCGCGCCATCCCGGGCAACCACGACATCGGCGAGGCGCCGCCGTTCTCGCGCCTCGATCAGCCGGTCACACCGGCGAGGATCGCGGCCTGGCGGCGACACGTCGGGCCGCAATGGTGGTCGCATGACATCGGCGACTGGCGCCTGATCGGACTGGATACCTCGCTCATGGCCAGCGATCTGCCGGAGGAGGCCGAGCAGCGCGAATTCTTCCATCAGGCCCTCGATTCAAGAGGCGGCCGGCCGGTGATGATGTTCGTCCATATGCCGCCGTTCGACCGCGATCCCGAGGACGCGCGGCGCTCGACGTCGGTCATCCCGTTTCCGGCGCGGGCCGATTTCCTGGACGCCTGCGCCTCGGGCGGCGTGAAGGTGATCGCGTGCGGGCATCTGCACGTTTACCGGCGTCACCGTCATCGCGGGATGGACATCGTGTGGGCGCCGCCGACCGCGATGGTGAATGTGCGTGGGGGTCTGAAGCGGTGGCGGCGATTGCCTCGGCCGGGTTACGTGGAGTGGCAACTGGACGGCAAGCGCGCGACACACCGGCTGGTGGAGCCCGAGCGCATGTTCGTCATCGACACCACCGGCTGGACCGCCGGCAACAACACGACCACGACGACCCTCCCGCCCTGGTCCGGCTCGTAGGCAAGGCCCAAATATTACCGCACCGAGACGGCCCCCTATCTCCCCGTCATGGCCCGGCGCAGCCTGATCGGATACCGCCCCAAAGGACCATGGCGGGATTGGCGCCAACGCGGCCAAGGTCCAGAATGGGTCTCGATTTGACCGGAGGCCGAAAGCCCCTCCCCCACATGACCAGGAGAGAACCATGCAACCGATCGTCGCCGTGATCGCACAGGGCATGATGGGCAGCGCCGTCGCCAACTGCCTCACCGTCAATGGCATCGAGGTGCGCACTTCGCTTGACGGCCGCGGACCGGACTCTCTGGCACGCGCGAAAGCCGCCGGCATGACCGCTGCCTCCGACGCCCAGATCGCCGCCTGCGACATCATTCTGTCGATCCTGCCGCCGGGCAGCGCCCTCGCGCTGGCGGAAAAGCTCGCCCCGGCGTTGCGCGCCGCCGCGAAGAAGCCGGTCTATGTCGATTGCAACGCGCTCGATCCCGCCTCGGTCCTGCGCATCGCCCGCGTGGTCGAGGAATCCGGCGCCACCTTTGTCGATGGCGGCATCATCGGCGGCCCGCCGGAGCCGGGGTCGAAGGCCACTAAAATCTACCTCTCCGGCCCGGATGCCGCGAAGGCCGCGGTGCTGGAGAACTTCGGCCTGTACATGCCAATCCAGCCCGGTCCGATCGGTGCCGCCTCGGCGATGAAAATGTCCTATGCCGGCATCACCAAAGGCTTCACCGCATTGGCCGCCGGCATGATGCTCGCCGCCACCCGCGCGGGCACCGCCGAGGCATTGAAGGCGGAACTCTCAAGCAGCCAACCGGCTTTGTATGGCTGGCTCTCCCGCTCGATGCCGCGGATGTATTCCAAAGCCTATCGCTGGGTCGCTGAGATGGAGGAAATCGCCGCCTTCGTGGGCGAGGACCCGGCCGCCGCCAAATTCTACCAAGGCGCCGCCGAGCTTTACACCCGCATCGCCGCCGACTTCGAGGGGCCGAACAAGGAAACCGCCATGCTGGAAGCCTTCGTCGCCAAGAAAGGTTGACCCGAATGTATCGCGGCATCCACCGCTTCCCGCCCATGGACCACGTCGTCTATGGCATCCCCGTGGCCGAGGCGCTGGACGCGGAAATCCGCCAGCGCGACTCCCGCGCCGTCTACGTCATGGCCAGCGGCACGCTCAACCGTGAAACCGACGTCATCGACAATGTCCGCCGCGTACTCGGCAATCGCCTGGCGGGCGTGTGCGCGAAGATTGGCGCGCACACCCCGCGCGTCGATGTCCTCGCCGCGGCGAACGAGGCGCGGGCGGCGAAGGCCGACCTGATCCTGACCGTCGGCGGCGGCTCCGTCACCGACGCCGCCAAGATGGTCGGGTTGTGTCTGGGCAACGATGTGACCGCGGCCGGGCAGCTCGACGCCTTCCGCGCGGTGGTGACGCCGGATGGCAAGACGGAACGCCCGCCCACGAAAGAGCCCAGTGTGCGCTTTATCGCCGTGCCGACGACATTGTCCGCGGGCGAGTTCACCTGGGGCGCCGGTTGCACCGATACCGCGCGCCACGTGAAGGAAAGCTTCGGCATGCCGCTGAACATGGCGTCCGCCGTGATCCTCGACCCCGCGGTCACCGTCCACACGCCGGAGTGGCTGTTCCTGTCCACCGGCATCCGCGCGGTGGATCACGCGGTCGAGGATCTGTGCTCGATCAACCCGACCCCGTTCTCCGACGGCGCCTCGATGCACGCGCTGCGCCTCCTTTCGCGCGGGCTGGCGGCGGTTAAGGCCGATCCCTCCGACCTGGAGGCGCGGCTGGATTGTCAGTTGGGCGCGTGGATGTCGATCATGGGCACGCAAAATGGCGTCACCAAAGGCGCCAGCCACGGAATCGGCCACGTGTTGGGCGGCACCGCCGACGTGCCGCATGGGTATACCTCCTGCGTGATGCTGCCGCACGTGCTGCGCTTCAACGAACCGGTGAACGGAGCCCGCCAGGCGATGGTGTCGGAGGCTCTGGGCAAACCCGGAATGAAGGCGGCGGACGCCGTGGCGGCCTTGATCGCGAGCCTGGGGCTGCCAGCGACTCTTCGGAGTGTCGGGGTGAGGCCTGACCAGATGGACGCGATCGCGCGGCAGTCGATGCATGACCGGTGGGTTCACACCAATCCGCGCAAGATCGACGGGCCGCCGGTCGTCAGGGAGTTGCTCGACGCGGCGTGGTAAGGGCGGCGCAAATCCGATCTGGATTCGAATTCGCCTTCCCGCCCAAGCATCGGCATAATGCCGTGGATGCCACGAACCTCCCACCCTGACATCCTGCGACGGCAACATTTGCGCCGACCGCCCAGGCATGCCCAAACCCTGGCTGGAGGGGCGCGCGTGGCCAGCGATCGCGGCATGTCCTCGGGTCACGCCAAACATGGTTGACACGCGAGAACATGACGTCGTCGCCACCGCGTCCGAACCCGTCCCCGACTCCGACATCCGCCAGGCCCAGGACCTGCTGTTCTTCGCGTATCGGGATTTTACCAATGCGGCGGACGTGATCCTGGAGGAACTCGGCCTTGGCCGCGCCCACCATCGGGCGCTGCATTTCATTGGCCGCCACCCCGGCATCGCGGTATCCGAATTGCTGTCCATCTTGCGCATCACCAAGCAATCCCTGGCGCGGGTGCTCAATGAACTCGTCGAACGCGGCTATGTGGCCCAAACCCCCGGGTTGGACGACCGGCGTCAACGTTTGCTCAGCCTGACCAGCGGCGGGGCGGCTCTGGAGAAACGACTGTTCGCGCGGCAGCAGGCGTGTCTCGCGGAGGCATTTCAGGCGGCGGGTCCAACTGCCCTCGCGGGCTTCCGTCAGGTCATGCGCGGTATCATGGACGAGAGCGCACGCGCCTGGGTGGATCAGGGCTCACGCGCGCCCGACAGGACAAAATGACCGGCGACTCGCACATCCTGGTGGTCGAGGACGACGCGCGCCTGCGAGACCGGCTCGCGCGATTCCTGACCGGGGAGGGGTTCCGCGTCACCGCCGCCGCCGACGCGGCCGACGCGCGTGCCCGGATGCGCGGCATCAGCCCCGACCTTCTGGTGCTGGACGTGATGATGCCTGGGGAAAGCGGACTCGATTTGACCCGCTCCTTGCGGGAGGACCAGGGCAGCGACCTGCCGGTCCTGATGCTGACCGCGCGCGGCGCGCCCGAAGACCGGATCGCGGGGTTCGAGGCGGGCGCCGACGACTACCTCCCCAAACCGTTCGAGCCGCGGGAACTCGTGCTGCGAATCCGCGCCCTGCTGCGTCGCGCGCCGGCCCCTGTGCCACCCGCGCCAGCGCCATCCGGCCCGGTGCGCATCGGCACGGCATGGTTCGATCTCGAACGTGGCGAATTGGCCGGCCCGGGGGGACCGATCCGACTGACCGGGGGGGAGGCGGCGCTGCTGATGGCGCTTGCGACCCGTCCCAACGAAATCCTCTCCCGCGAGGATATCGCCACAGCGCTTGGAACTGACGACGCGGGTGAACGAGCTGTCGATGTTCAGGTCACGCGGCTGCGGCGTAAGATCGAAGCCGATCCCCGGGAGCCGCGCTTTCTGCACACGGTGCGGGGGCGCGGTTACGTGCTGAAACCAGGCACCTGAGCAAGCCGCCGCCGATTCGTGGTAATGGAGCGCGCATCCCGGCAGGAGGCCCCCCGATGAGTCGCCATCCCAGATCGCACATGTCCACTTGTACCAGGGGTCCAAAGGCTTGACTCTTACCCCTCAACGTCATCCACGGGCTTGTCCCGTGGACCGGTCGCGCCACCCTGCCGCTTCCGGTCCCCGGAACAAGTCCGGGGATGACGTAGTGGGGGTGGCGCGACCGGTCGATCGTCCGGGCCGCTGGTATTAGATGCGCGCGCGCATACCAGGGTTGGGCTGGATCAAGAGGTTCGTGCCGAAGTCGCTGCTTGGCCGCAGCCTGCTGATGATCCTCGTCCCTCTGGTGGCGTTGCAGGCGGTGACGTTCCAGATGTTCTACGGCAGTCACCTCGACGTCGTGTCCCGCCGCCTGTCCTCGGCCATCGCCGGGGAAATCGCGATGACGGCGCGGCTGATGAACCGGTTTCCCGGCAAGCAGGACCATGACTGGATTCTCGCCCGGGCCTGGGAGCGGTTCAGCCTGGAAATGCGTCTCGATCCCGGGGCAAAACTCGTTCCGGCGGAACGGACCAACGTCCTGGGACCGATGGACGACGACCTGGAGGCCGCGCTGCGGGAGATATTTCGAACACCGTTCACGATGGATTGGACCTCGGACGCGCGTTCCGTGCTGATCGATATCCAGGTCGCGGACGGCGTGCTGCACGTGGTCGCGCCACGGAAACGGCTGTACACGACGACGATCTATTTGTTCGTGCCCTGGGTCGTGGGCACCGCGTTGTTCCTTTTCGGCATCGCGGCGCTGTTCATGCGGAACCAGGTGCGAGGCATCCGCCGCCTCGCCGCCGCCGCCGATGCCTTCGGATTGGGCCGCGACATCCCACCAATC
The DNA here is from genome assembly GCA_009693865.1 of Acetobacteraceae bacterium. Lineage (GTDB taxonomy): Bacteria > Pseudomonadota > Alphaproteobacteria > Acetobacterales > Acetobacteraceae > Rhodopila. The sequence continues at coordinate 12,430 of SHWL01000006.1, forward strand.
CGGCCCGAGGGCGCGACCGAGGTGCGACTGGCCGCGTCTGCTTTCAATCGGATGCAGGATCGTATCAGGCGGTTCCTGGCGCAACGCACGGAGATGCTCGCCGGCGTTTCGCACGATTTACGCACACCGCTGACCCGGTTGCGCCTGGCGTTGGCGATGCTGCCGAAGGACGAGGCGTGGCGCCAGGACGTGGTCGAAATGACCGCCGACGTCGAGGAAATGGAACGGATGATCGGCGGCTATCTCTCGTTCGCGCGGGGCGAGGGGTCCGAACAGGCGAAGCCCGTCGATCTGTCGGCAATGCTGACCGATGTCGCGTCGGCGGCGCGGCGGACGGGAACCGACATCGAGGTCGACGTTCCGGAAACCCTGACCGTGTCGCTGCGGGCCGACGCCATCCGGCGGGCGATCACCAACCTCGTGGACAACGCGCGGCGGCACGCGAGCCGGGTCATGGTCTCGGCGGTGCCGCGCGGGCGGTCGGTACAGGTCAACGTGGACGACGACGGGCCTGGAATTCCCCATGAGCAGAGGGAAAGCGTGTTCCGGCCATTCGAAAGCGGCGCGGCGGGCGGCACCGGACTGGGCCTGACGATCGCGCGGGATATCGTGCGCGCGCACGGCGGCGACATTTCGCTGGAGGACTCGCCGTTGGGCGGGCTGCGGGCGCGGGTGCGGCTGCCGGTTTGAGTTGTGGCGCGGTTATGGCGGTTTCCGATCAGGTTGCCTCGGGCCGTCACCCTTTCACCGTCAAGGCCCGGACGAACCGCATGTGCATCAGGATAAGGGTCGGATGTGGACGGCATTGTCCCAAATCGTCATGGCCCGACTCGATCGGGCCATCCGTAGCGGCACCGTGCCGGACCAGATGGCCCGATCGAGTCGGGCCATGACGAGGAAAAGAGAATATCCGTCTCCGGTCCTCCGTTATCCTGATGCCTATGCGCCTTGTCAGGGCCATGACACGAATGGAAGGCCAGACTCAAACGCGCCGCGCACCCCAGAACAACGGAAACCCATCCGGAATCCCGTCCACCGTGTTCTGCCACGCCATCGGTTGATACCAAATGCCCAGTGGCAGATGCGGCACATCGACCCAACATTGCTTTTGAATTTCCGCGGCGACTCGTTTCTGCGCCGGAAGATCGGGCGCGTCCACCCATTCGGCGCGCAGTTCCTCAATCCGAGGACTGTTGGTCCAGCCGAACCACGCCTTTTCGCCCGTCGTGCGAAGAAAATGCAGGGTTGGCGTTTGCATGTCGAGGCCATTGGCCGTGGTGCACAACACGCCCCAGCCGCCTTTATCCATCGGCTGTTTATTCTCCCGCCGCACGACCGCCGTGCCCCAGTCCATCGATTGCACGTCGACATTAAATCCAACCGAACGCAACATCGCATGGGCCACATCGGCCATGGCTTTGCGATAATGCGGTTCATTCGGCGCGAGCAGCACGACAGGGTCGCCACCATGGCCAGCCTCTTTAATCATGGCTTTTACTTTGGCCAGATCGCGAGGGCTGTTCAGAACCTCCATGCCGGCGTCGCTCGCCATATCGGTGTTCGGCGTGAAGATGCCGACCTTGTCGCGCCACATCGCGGGATCGTCGCCGACGATCGCGGTCATGAAGTCCTTCTGGTTCACCGCGCCCAACAGCGCGCGGCGTATCGCCACGTTGTTGAAGGGCGGCTGCAGATTGTTCATTTTCAAAAGGCCAAGTGTACCGTTGCGGTCCTTGATCTCTACCCGCACCTTGCCCGACCGCTTCAGCAGCGGTAGCAGGTCCGCCACCGGCAATTCCCACCAGTCCATCTCACCCGCCTGCATCGCGCTGGCCGAGGTGCCGTCATCGGGGCTCGTAAGCCACTCCACCCGTTCAAAATGCACGATTTTTCCACCGGCCGTCCACCCTTTGCTGATGTCCTGTCTGGGCGCGTACCGTTCATTCTTCGTGTAAACTGCCCGCGCGCCGGATACCCATTCGTCGGCCTTGAAGCGGAACGGCCCGCTGCCGACCATTTCCGGCACCGCCTTGAATGGGTCCATTTTGGCAAAACGTTCCGGCATCATCGCGCACATCGGCGTCGAAATTTTGCCAAGCGCATACGGCAGCAGCGCGAACGGCTTCTTCAATCGGATCTCGATCGTTTTGTCGTCCAACGCCTTCATCTCGTCCGTGCGAGCTTTCAACAGCGAACCGACGCCATCACGCACCGACCAGCGCGCGATCGAGGCCGCGCAGTCGCGCGCCAGCACTTTCTCCCCGTCGTGCCACAGCAGTCCGTCGCGCAATGTCAGCTTCCAACGCTTGCCATCGTCCTCGACGGTGAAGCCTTCCAGCATTTGCGGCTGCATCCGCGTCTGGCCGTCCATCCCGAACAGGGTATCGAACACCATGTAGCCATGGTTGCGCACGGTGTAGATGGTGTTGACGATCGGATCGAGAATCGTCAGGTCCGACTGCGGAATGAACTTCAACGTGTTAGCGGCGGCCCCGCGCGAAATGGACGGTGCCGCCAGGGCCGAGGCGAGACCCGCGGTAAAGATACGGCGCCGTATCATCGATTGTTTCCTCCGATTGCGCCCGTCGTGACTGGATCACGACGGCGTGTCTGCGATTGTTCAAACGAGATGCTGGTGCTCCAGCCAATCCTCGCTTTGCATTTCGTCGAGCCGCGACGCGGTGCGTTCGAACATCTTCGCGTTTTCACCGCGCCTGTAAAGCTGGTCCGGCACGGCGGCGGCCGAGGCAACCAGCTTGACACGCTGATCGTACAGCGTATCGATCAGCACGATGAAACGCCGCGCCACATCGTAATTATCGGGCGATAGACGGGGGATGCCGTCCAGCACCAGCGTATGGAACGCGGTGGCCACGGCCAGATAATCCCCTGGGCCCAGGGCGGTGCCGCACAAGGTAGAAAAATCGCAGCGCGCGACGCCTTCGGCCGCGAGGGGAATGACAAGCGCGCGACCCATGACGGTCAGTGTCACCGGTTCCGGCCTCGCGCCGCCGGTCAACGTCGAAAACGCTTCATCCAGAGCACGGCGAGAGAAATCGTCGGCCGGGACGTGCCATGTCCGCAGGCCGCGCATCCTCTCGCGGCGGAAATCACGGCCCGCGTCCATCATGACGACATCCAGGCGCTGTTGGATCAGGTCGATGAAAGGCAGGAAGGCATCGCGGCCAGGCTGGTCTTTGAACAGATCGGAGGGTGCGACATTCGACGTGGCGACGACGACGACTCCCCGGGCAAACAGGGCCTGGAACAAACGGCCCAGGATCATGGCGTCGGCGATGTCGTTGACCTGGAACTCGTCGAAGCAAAGCAGCGCCGAGTCGTTGGCGATCGTATCGGCCAATGGCGGGATCGGGTCGGCGCCGCTGGGGTTGGCATTCTTCCAGGCGAAAACCCGCTCGTGGCAGGTTTGTATGAAGCGGTGGAAATGGATGCGTTGTTTCCGGGCGACGCCCGCGCCCTCGAAGAACATATCCATCAGCATGGATTTGCCGCGCCCGACCTCGCCGGCCAGATAGAGGCCCTTGGGCGTGCCTTCGGGGGCGGCCGGCTTTTCGGCGGCGCGGCGCAACAAACGGTTAAGAATTCCGCCGGCGCGCGAGGCCGGCTGGTACAGCGGCGGATCGTAGCCGCGCAGGGCCTCCCACAACGTCTGAAGGCGCCGCGCGCCGTTCTCCTGCGACGGATCGGGCGCCAGTTCGCCCCGCGCGACCATGGCACGGTAGGCGGGCAACGGCCCGGAAACGGGGATTCGGGCGATGTTGCTATCCATGGGGCAGGGCCGGATAGCGCGTCCTGGCCGCCGCGCCTAGATTGATCGCGCGCGAAAGGGATGGGCCGGTTGCGCATCAGCCATGAAATAGCCCGATTCCCCAAGGAAATCGGGCTTAAAAGGATACGCCGTGCCACCCGACCCAAAATACATCCTCCCTCACGCGATCGCCGCGGCGCGCGAAGCAGGCGACCTGGTCGCGGCCGAGTTCGCCCGCCCGGACGGACCCCGGTTCAGCGATCATGTCACAGCCCCGCTCGATCATGAGATCGAGATGATTTTGCGCGACCGGCTGCTCGATCTGGTCCCGGCGCGCTTCGTGGGTGAGGAAGCCGGCGTGCTGGACGCGCCGGCGAACGGTTATTGCTGGGTCGTCGATCCGCATGACGGCACCCGTGCCTTCCTCGAGGGCAAGCGAGGCAGCGCCGTTTCGATCGCGCTACTGCATCGGGGCATTCCGGTCCTCGCGGTCGTTTATGCGCCGACCAGTCCCGACCGGGGTCCAGACATGATCTCCTGGTGCGAAGGCGGGCGGATCGAGCGCAACGGCCAGGCGGTCACGATCGATCTCCGAACCCGGGAACTGGCGGCGGGGGATGTGGTGTTCCTCAATCATGGCGTGTGGCAGCGCCCGGTATGGCATGGGACCGCCTGCGCCCCGGCGGGGTTCATGCCGCTGCCGTCGATCGCCTATCGACTGGCGCGGATCGCCGTGGGTGACGGGATCGCCACGCTGACCTTGCGTCCGGTCAACGCGCTCGACATCGCTGCCGGCCATGCGTTGCTGATGGCGGCGGGCGGCGTTCTGCTCGCCGAGGACGGGGCTCCGGTCACCTACAACGAACTGGGCGAGAGCCGCCCCTCCGCCTGTTTCGGTGGCTCGCCCAATGCGGTGGCGGTGTTGCGGGCGCGGACGTGGCGCGGCAGCACGGAACCACGGCGGGAACCGCGGGTCACTTTGACCTGGCCGCGAACGGTGGCCGAGCCGATGTTGGATCGGGCCGCGGGCTGTCTGTTGGGTTTGGCAATCGGCGGCGATCTCGGGCCCGACGCCGAATTGGCATTGGTCGTTGCCCGAAGTCTTGTTGGACAACGAACCTTCGACGCAGCCGCGGTCGCCTCGGCGGTCAGTTCCTGGGCTTTGGCGGGCGGCGAGGCCTCGCCTCTGGTTCGCGCGATTCCCATCGGGCTTTGGGCGCGCGATCCTGAGGCGGCGGCGGCGGCGGCCCGGATTGATTCGCCGGGCGTCCTTGATGCTCCAAAGCTCGCGGCCGCGATCGCGGCGGGGATGCGCGGAGCCTCGCACGATGCGTTGCGCCGCCTGACGGCCGGGATTGACAGTCCGGCAGCGGCCGGTGCTCTGGCGGGCGTCGCCGGGGGCCGAGGTGTGTTTCCGGTACCTCAGGTGATGCGCGTTCTGACCTGGCGCCCGGATGAGGGGCTTGGCGTGGCACGCCCCAGACCCGAAATCTGTTGGACCGACGACCTCGTCGACCTCGCCGAGGCGCTCCTGTCCCTGGGCCAGCGCGGCCATTGAATATTCTGACCCATCAAGACGAGGCCGCCGTTGCCCGGCAGGCGGTCCCGGAGAGAGCAAGATGATCGCCCTGGACTACGACAAACTCGCCGAAGCGCCCACCGCCACCGACCCGTTCCCGCATGTCGTGGTGCCGGGGTTCGTGCCGCCGGACAGTCTCCATGCCGTGTTGGCAGCGTTGCCACCGCTGAACCGGCGCGGGTCCTTCCCGCCGGACTCAGTGCGGTTGGGACCGGAGGCGCGCGATCTGGTCGAACAGATGGAGGGCGAGCAACTGCGCGCGTCGATCGCATCGCGATTCGGGCTGGACCTGGAAGGGGCCCCGACGATGCTGACGCTGCGCGGCTGGACAAGCGACCGGGATGGCCGGATCCACTGCGATTCGACCGCCAAGCGCGTGACGGTCCTGCTGTATCTGAACCGGGAGACCGAAGCGTTTGGGCGCCAGGAAGGCTGCCTGCGATTGCTCCGCGGTTCCTCGGATCTGGAGGATTTCGCGGTCGAGGTACCTCCCGTGAACGGCACACTGCTGGTGTTTCCGAACGGGCCCGCCGCGTGGCACGGGCATCGGCGGTTCGTTGGCCAGCGTTACAGCATTCAGTTGAATTATATGACGACGGATACGAAGGCGCGGAGCGAGTTGCGGCGGCACCGGTTGTCGGCATTCGTGAAGCGGCTGACGATGGCGGCGTGAGGGTTGGGGTTTCAGCCGCCGATCGGTGTCGTCACGATCCGGTCCGCCATGGCGTGGGGATCGATCTCTACCCGCAACGTATCCACCGTCACGGTTGGGACACGGCGGCGGTCGACAGTACGCATCCTTAGCAAACCAAGCGATTCCAGTTTCCCAAGCGTGCGTAGCAGGTTCGGCTCGGCGCGGTTGGTGAGACGTGCCAGTTCGGCGACCGATCGAGGTTTGGCGTCCCGGATGGTGCGCAACAGACCGCGATTGCCGGGAGTCAGAAGCCGCGACAATACCTCCGCTGATTCAACGCTCGGTGCCGCCGCGTCAGCGGGAGCGGGAATTTCCCCGCGCGCGACAGCCCGCATCTCGGCCATCAGGTCTTTCATGGGCTGGATCTTCATCCTGGTCTCCTGTTCGTCACGTCGCTTTCCCCGACCACGGTCTTGTCGATGCCGCGCTCCGCGAGCACTCGTTCGACCGCTGCTTCGAAATCGACCGACAATTGTTCGGTGGTTGTAAAAACGTAGGGCCGCCCTGCGTCGCCGCCTGAACTGTGCCAATGGTCATGCGCCACGTTCGGCCTGCGATAACGTCCGCCCAACGAGGCAACACCATGTGCGTTGTCGAACCCCATCAATCGGCGGCCCTGACGGTCGTGCAATGTGGACGAATAGCGCAATCCGTGCGGCCGTGCCGGCGTCGGCGTTGTCCTTCCGATCTCAAACTTCAGCCAGAACCCTTCCGAGAGATGATGAACGCGACCGTCGAATCCCAGCAGGAATTCCAGTGTGTGGTCGGGAGGTAATTGCAGCGCGCTTAATTACCGGCTCGCGGTCCGTCCCTCATCGTCATGGCCCGGCTGGTCCGGACCACCGGTCGCGGCGCTGTGCGCGTGCGGTGGCCCGGACCAGCCGGGCCATGACGATGAGGGACGATACATCGATCTTTAAGCGCGATGGTACAGGATGATCCCCCACAAGTGGGTATCGCATCATGATAGCATAGTCGTCCGGGCGACCCAAGCCATTCCTCGAAATGCCGGCCGGCGATGCCTGAGCCGACCCATCGGTCATCCCCCCGCCAATATCGCCGCGCGCAGGGTGTCGAGCGGGACCAGCACGCCCTCGCGCTCCAGATGCCAGAACGTCCAACCGTTGCAGGAGGGTGCGTTTTGCACCGCGGCGCCGACCTGGTGGATGGAGCCCCTGGTATCGCCAGCCAGGACGGTACCGTCCGCACCGACCACCGCGGTCACTCGCCTCTGACGGTCGAACAGGTGTGTCCCCGGCGGGACGACCCCCTGCTCAACCAGGTTGCCAAAGGGAATCCGGGGGACGTCGCGTTTCGTGGGCGACATCGCGATCCCCTCGTCCGAGCCTCGGCGTGTGCGGCGAAGGCGGCCCCAGGCGGCCTCCACATAGGCCGGGTGCCGCTCGATCGCGATGAAATGGCGGCCAAGACGTTTGGCGACGACGGCGGTGGTGCCGGTGCCGGAGAAGGGGTCGAGGACGATGTCGTCATGGCCTGTGCTGGTCAGCAGAACGCGGTGCAACAGAGCCTCGGGCTTTTGGGTCGGGTGGAGTTTCAGGCCGTGCTGGTTGCGCATTCGCTCGGGGCCCGTGCAAAGCGGGATCAGCCAATCGCTGCGCATTTGCACGTCGTCGTTCAGGGCCTTCATGGCCTGGTAGTTGAATTTGTATCGGGATTCCTTGCTTCGGGCAGCCCAGATCATCGTTTCGTGCGCGTTGGTGAAGCGGCGGCCGCGGAAATTCGGCATTGGGTTGGACTTCCGCCAGATCACGTCGTTGAGCACCCAGAATCCCAGGTCCTGAAGGATCGCGCCGATCCGGAAAATATTGTGGTAGGCGCCGATCACCCACAGTGTGCCGTCTTTGCGCAGCAGGCGGCGGCACTCGGTCAGCCAGTCACGGGTAAAACGGTCGTAGGCGCCGAAATCGGAGAATTTGTCCCAGTCGTCATCGACGCCATCCACGAGGCTGTCATCGGGGCGCCGCAACTCCCCGCGCAATTGCAGGTTGTACGGCGGATCCGCGAAGACGCAATCGACCGACCCGGATGGCAGCATCCGCATCACCTCGATGCAGTCACCCAGGAGAATCTGGTCCAAAGGAAGTTCGAGAACGATATCCAAGCTGGTTCCAGACCGGGTTGCGCCATGCCACTGGGCTTTGTGCCACCGCCTTATCGTGACGGAGGGGCCGAAGCCACGTCAATCTCAGATCGACAGGCGCGCCACGGGTCCGAATCCGGCGCGGTGATGCGGGGTCACGCCCAACGACATCAGCGCCGCGCGATGTGCCGCCGTGGCGTATCCGGCGTTCCGATCCCAGCCGTAGCCGGGATACCGGGTGGCCAGACGCGCCATCGCCCGGTCCCGGATGACCTTGGCGACGATGGAGGCGGCGGCGATCGACAGGCTTTTCCCGTCCCCACCTATCACGCAACGCACAGGGCACGGCAGCGCCGGTGGCCTGTTGCCATCCACCAATGCGAGGTCCGGCAATTCGCTCAGGCGCAGTACGGCGCGGCGCATGGCCAGAAGGGAAGCGCCCAGGATGTTGAGGGTGCCGATTTCGGTGACGGAGGCGGCGGCGATCCCGACGTCCGCCAGGCCGGAACATCGAATCGCATCGAAGGCCCGCTGCCGCTGGCTGGCACTGAGTTTTTTGGAGTCGTCCAGTAACGCGGCAAGGCCGGGAGGCACGCCGAATGGGAACACCACCGCGGCGGCGACGACCGGGCCGGAGAGCGGGCCTCGGCCGGCCTCATCGACTCCGGCGACCCGGCCCCCGGCGGCTTGCTCCAGTGCGAAATCGGGCGCGGTGTCCCTTCGTCGTGGTCCACGTGCCGGGGTCGGGCCTTCCACCGTTACGCGGGAACGAACACGCCCTCATCCTGCAGGACCGGCGGCGCGGTGATGATTTCCGGCGGCTGGGTGAACAGTTTGTCGCGTTGCAAAACCGGCATGACCCTGTCGGCGAACAGCCGCATGTTCAGTTCGGCCTCGTGATGCGGCAGGCCACCGTAGCCGAACTCGCACACCAGGTGATCCAGACCGGTGTAGGCGCGCAACATCTTGATTTGATCCAGGCATTCGTCCGGCGTGCCAACGATCTGAATCTTCACGTAGGTGTCGGTCATTTTGTTACGGTGAGTCTGATCGGACATCTTGGCATAGGTGCGGCCAATCCTGCCGTACGCCTCATATCCCTTCACCGACGCAAGACCGCCATCGGAGAATCGGTAGTGGCTATCGACGGAATCCCATTTCCTCCCCAACCACTCCACGGCGCGGTCCGTCGCCTCAGCATGGGTTTCGGCACAGGAGATGTTGGTCAGAATGATCGGCGGACGCGGTGCGTGGCCGGCTTCGATCGCCATCTGGTGAAAGTCGTAAACCTCATGCGCGGCCTTCGACCATTCGTTGTGCATCACGATTAACAAGCCAAGGCCGGAACTGGCCAGCAGCTTCGCCGACTCCGGACTGTTGGCCGAGCCGTAGAAGCGCAGTTCCGGATGCGAAACGGGGCCCGGGCGGATCGAGGTGCGGGGAATGTCGAAGAACTCGCCCTTGTACTCGAAGCTTTCTTGCGTCAGGCCTAGGCGGATGATGTCGAGGCCTTCTTTGAAACGAGGGCGGGCCTCCTCCATGGGGATCCGGAACCCCTCGTATTCCACACGCGCGGCGCCGCGGCCGAAGCCGAACAGGCAACGCCCGCCCGAGATCACGTCCAGCAACGCGATCTGCTCGGCAATGCGGATCGGGTCGTGCCAGGGGATCACGATCACCGAGGTGCCGAGATGAATGCGATGCGTGCGGCCCGCGAAGTAGGACAGCAACTGCAACGGCGATGGCGACATCGCGTAGCCGGTGAAGTGATGCTCCAGCGCGAACAGCGAGTCGAAACCGAGCGGTTCGGCGAGGTCGCCAAGCTGCATGTGTTCGTTCAGAACAGCGGCGTCCGGGCGGCCCGCCTGGCTGAGCATATTAAGCGCAACGCCGACTCTCATGTCCGTGATCCTCCAAGGGTAGGCGATGCTACCGGTTGGTAGGCACTTGGTCAAACACGGCGGTCACGCTTCGATCTGTCCTTTTGGTCCAAGCAGCGCGAACATCGCCCCCTGCGGGTCGGCGACGACCGAAAACCGGCCGACCTCGGGGATGTCCATGGGCGGGCGATGAATCGTGCCGCCGGCTTTCGCGACCTGGTCCGTGTACCGGTCGACATCTTCGACGCCGATGTATCCCATCCATCCCGGCCGCGCGCCCGCGTCGCACGCTTCTTTCGGCAACGTCATCATTCCCCCGATGCCCGCCCCATCGGCGGTCAGGATGGTGTAGGACATACCCGGCATGCCGGAGTCGTGCGCGTCCCAGCCGACGACGTTTTTATAAAACGTTTCGGCAGCGGCCATGTCGGTCGTCATCAGCTCATACCAAACGAACGTTCCATGGAATGATGGCATTTTCGCTTCTCCTGTCATGATACGGCGCCGGTCGTGACGAGCTTCGTAAGTTGGTCGGCGCACTGACCCCAGCCCTGATAGAACCCCATATTCTCATGCGTTTCGCGATCCACCTCCGTCCAATGCCTTACCTGGGCTGTATATTTCGTCCTACCGCCCAGATCCTCGAACGTCAGAATCACGGTCATGAACGCCTTTTCCGATGGCTCCCGCGCGGCTGAGAATGCGTCTGTGAAGACGAGCCGCTGGTTCGGAACGACTTCCAGATGAACGCCGCGGCATGGCATTTCAGCGCCGTCGGGGCCGCGCATGGCGACCAGGCTGGCGCCACCCGGCCGAACGTCCAGTTCCACGACCGGAGCGGTAAACGGCAATGGCGCGAACCACTGCTTCAACATCAAGGGATCGGCCCAGGCACGGAAGAGTTTTTCCGGAGGCGCATCGATGACACGTGTCAGGACAAGGTCGCGGATGGGTGCAGTATGGTTGCTAATGGCGATGGATCCTTTCGTCAAAGGCCGGGTGTTTTGCACTTGCTCCTGAGCGCGCCGGAGCGACGCGATGTCGAGCTTTCCCATTTGAAGCAACGCCGCCATCACGCGGTTTGTGCTCTCGGGCGAGCCGCCGCCCATGATCTGTCCGAGCATGGCCGGAACGATCTGCCAGGACAGACCGAACTGGTCCTTGAGCCATCCGCATCGGCCGGGGGTACCGCCGCGCGAAAGATTATCCCAGTACCAGTCAATCTCCTGCTGAGTCTCGCAGTCCACCTTCAACGAAATCGCCTCAGAGAATTTGAACATGGGGCCGCCGTTCAACCCCATCATGGGCCGACCGTCGAGTTCGAACGTCACGACCATGACATCGCCCACCGCGCGGCCGGACGCCTTTGCCGCTGCCTCGCCGTACCGTGACACAGAGCCGATCCGGGAATTCGGGAACACGGTTAAATAGAAATTCGCGGCTTCCTCCGCCTGGCCGTCAAACCAGAGGCATGGGGTGATCCTGGTCATTGCGATGTCTTCTTCGACGGATCGCGAAGCAGGGCGATCAGATAGCGCCGCAAATGGGCCAGACTCTCGACCACGACCGAGGGGTTTTATTTCGCCTTGGCGAAGATGAACGCGCCTTGGAGAACGGATTGCATGAAATAGCCGAGGCTTTCGGCGCTCCAGGAAGCATCGGGGGCGTAACGTTGTTTCGCGTCCGCGATATCGCGGGTCAGATCGGCGACATGGGCGGACATGCCTTCCTCGCACGCGTCGCGCAGGCCGGGATGGGTGGTGTGAATCTCCTGCACCTTTCGCGGGCTGCGCGGAATCACGGTTCGATGGCGACCTCAGTTAACACAAAGGGAGACCTCCGATCTGATCAACCAACGCGCGAAGTGTCCACCGCTCGTGCGAACAGGCTGCAATACTCATTATGGCGCTGACGCTTGCTTTTTCGTCATCCTCCGGCGCGACCGGAGGATCGGTAGCGGCACATATCCGCGTATAATAGCGCCGGAAAGCAAGGCGTGGTGCCGCTCCGGATCCTCCGGTCGCGCCGGAGGATGACGATTTGGGAAAGGTCAGCAGCCATAATGAGAATTGCTGGCGAACAGGTTTCGTTGATCGTCGATGATCGTTGGATCGGAAGGACTTTTCGCAGCGGACGTTTTTGCGAGGAGACTGAATCTCGTGGCTCTGGGACCCTTCAGCCAGCCTTCGGTCCAATCTCCCTCAAATCCCCAACCGCCTCCTCACCCCCTCGGCAACCGCCGCCGCCCGAGCCTCCTCGCTCTCCCCCAACACCTCCAACACCATGCCAGCCAACGCCGGCATCCGTACCGCCGCCTGCCCCAGCAGCACCCAATCATCCTCCCCCGCGATCCCCGCCAGCGCCCAAATCACGTCCGCCGACGGGGCCGTTCGCAGTAACCGCCGCAGCATCTCACTCCCCTCCCGCCGGCCCAGTCGACCGAGCGCCAGCGCGGCGGAATGGGTCACGCTCCCGTGCAGGTCAGACAGCAGATCGATCAACGCCGCGACCGTCTCCGCCCCACCCCGGGCGCATCGGCACGCCGCCTCCCGCACTCCCGGATCGTCATCCCGCAGGAAGCCCGCGACCTGGTTCGGCGGCAGCCGGCACCCCATCCCCGACGCAACCTCCAGCGCGCGCCGCACCCCCGGGCCGCGCACCGATCCCGAGGCGATCAGCCGCGTCACCGCATCCCGCGCCGCGCCACCGCCAAGCGAGGCCAAACCGCCGATCGCCGCCATTTGCTCGGTGACCTCGCGGTCCAGACCGAATCCGGAAAAGCGGCGGCACAACGCCTCCAACGCCGGAATTGCGTCCTGCAAAGCGCGCCTCGCCGTTTCCGCAACCAACCCGGGCGCCTCGGCCTGCCGCGCCCGCGGCAGAACGGCGATCAGTTCGGAGTCGGACAGACGCGCGGGATCGAGCGGCGCCCAACCGGTCTCCTCCGGTTCAGGCGCCGGGGCGCCCGCTCCGGAAAACAGGTCAAGTTGAAGCCCCGTGGCCATACCCCCGACTTCATGCCAGAATCCTCCCGCAAGCAAGCGTCCGAGGCGAGGATCCATGAGCGTCATCATCCCCGGCGGTATCGATTGCGACCTGCACCCCGCCGTGCCAAGCCTGAAAGCGCTGTATCCCTATCTGTCCGATCATTGGCGCGACATCGCCATCCAGCGCGGCATGGGCGAGTTGGACTCGATCTCCTACCCCGTTAACGCGCCGCTCTCCGCGCGGCCCGACTGGCGGATCGAGGGGCAAAAGCCCGGCTCCGATCTTGACCTGTTGCGCAAGCACGCATTGGATCCATTTCGCACCAGCATCGCCATCGCCAACTGTCTCTACGGCGTCCAATTACTGTTCAGTGAGGACCTGGGCGCCGGATTCGCCAAAGCGCTGAACGACTGGATGGCAGCCGAATGGCTGGACAAAGAACCGCGGCTGCGCGCCAGCATCGTGGTACCCGCGCAAAACCCTGAAATGGCAGTCGACGAGATCAACCGCGTCGCCGGCGACAAGCGTTTCGTCCAGGTTCTGATGCTCGTCATGGGCGACATGCCCCTGGGCAAGCGGCATTACTGGCCGATCTACGCGGCGGCGGAAAAACACGGGCTGCCAATTGGAATTCATGCCGGGAGTTCGTACCGCCATCCCGTGACCTCGATTGGCTGGCCCACCTATTACACGGAAGATTACGCGGCCCAGGCGCCGGCATTTCAACAGGCGCTGTCGAGTTTAATTTGCGAGGGGGTGTTCACGAAATTTCCGTCGCTGATGGTGGTGTTGCTGGAGTCGGGATTCACCTGGCTGCCCGCGCATCTCTGGCGCCTGACGAAATTCTGGCGCGGTCTGCGAATGGAAGTGCCGTGGGTGGACCGCGCGCCGGCCGAGGTCGTGAAGTCCAATGTCCGGCTAACGATCCAGCCCTGCGACGGACCGCCAACCGAGGAAATGTTCCAGAAACTGATGGAACACATGGACAGCGACGAGTTATTGCTGTTCTCGACCGACTATCCGCACTGGCAGTTCGATGGGGAGGATGTGTTGCCTTCCGGACTGTCGCCCGCGCTGGTGCAGAAGATAATGATCGACAACCCGCGTGCGACGTATCCTCGGCTGAGGGCGTGACACTCAGGCACCGATCGAACAAATCGGCGTGAGAGCCCAACCGCGCGACATGCGGGACCACGCTGTCAGGTCTGGTGCAGATCGGCAGAAAATCTGGCCGCGCCTGGCGCTTTGTTCCGGTGTCTGGTGGACGGGCCACTGTCCGGCGCGGTCCCGGCGATCGTCGCGGGCCCAGGGGACAGCGAAAACGCCATCGCTCGCCCGGTGCTGGAGGCGCTTCCTGGCGCGATCGACCGGATCGGACGATTCAGCCTGCCAGAGATCGCGGCGTTCCTGTCGCGCACGGCGCTGTTTGTTAGCAACGATTCGGGGTTGATGCACACGGCCGCGGCATTCTCGCGCCCCGGCACGGATATGCTGAGCATCGGCGTGGAGGACGTGGTCGAGGCAACCGTGACGATTTGGTCGTTCGTCCGATAGACGTCGCCGGTCGCGACATGTCCCATACATTGCCAGGCGGTTCCCGCGCGAAGCCTGGTTGGAAACCCGGTGCCAAGAGCCACGGAATGTTCCGCTGTCAGCGTCCAACGGTCGTGACACCCCGGGTCCACGGTAAATGCGGCGGGTTCCGTTTTCAGGAAGCTCACATCGAGTGCGCAGGCACTCACCGCGACGGACAGAAATGCGCGGCAGATGAGCGAACAAGCCACACGCCATCCGGCAACTGTGCGCCAGGGTGGCAGGATATTTCCGAAACAACGAGCGTCCGATTTCCCATGACGTTTCATGGTCAAGGTTATCCTCGATCCATTTGTTCATATATCGAGGCGTTCCGGCATTGTCAGTCCCGCACCGGCTCGCCCGCGGAGCCGGTCATGTGCGCGGCGCGATGGCCAGCTTCAATCGGACGATGCCACGCTCGCGGGATTTCGCGGTCGCATATCCCTCCGGGCGTCCTCGTGAGGCGATGCGCCCTTCGCATTGGCCTGGCCGGTCCGGACCGCCCGATCCCAGACTTCCCCCACGACGGGATCGAGGGCGGGTGACCACGGGTCGTTGAAGAATGGTCCCCAGTGATGGCCGGGATGCAGACGTGCCAAGGACGATTCCGGCTTATCGCTCATGCTTTATCCTGATCGATGTAGTGGTCCATCACACTCTGGGCCGTAGTGTCCGAGAGATCGAGTTCGCCCGACCAATTGGACCCGATCTCAAGGAACAATGCCCGTCCCAGGGGCACACGTTCCGGCTTTCCGTCCGGCCCGAATAATTCCGCGCTGCCGACAGCATCGGTCAGCGACGCCAGGCCCCGCGCGCTTTCTGGCGACGGGCTTTGGATCATTCGGAGGATTTCAAGGTATCGCTGCTCGCCCAGATCGGGAAGTGCCATCGCGAGACGATGGATCAATTCAACCTTCAACCGGGTCCAGGACCCGCGATCCGGCACGAAGCCAACCCGCAACCACGCGTACCGCCCTATATGTTCCGAGTCGAGACGAAGGGTGGCGATGCCTAACAACCTGGCGAGTCGCACCAGATCGCCCATGAATCGCCGGCCATGACCCTGGCTCCGGCGCGCTTCCGAAATGAACATCCGGTCCGCGTTGATCGCCGGTCCGGACAGGTCGAGCGTGCGGGCATGAAACCAGAAATCTCCGTCGCCGAACGAGCCTTCGACCCGGATGAAAAAGCGTTCGGCTTCGCCATCGAATTGTGTGACGGTCATCCGTTTCTCATCAGGCCAACTCTGGGACAGAGCGTCGCCGACATCCTCTGGAGTCAGGCCGAATTGAGTCAGGAACCGGTCCCGCCACCACTGCCTGGCGCGGGGATCGACCGGTACGTCGAAGTGAATCCGGTTGCTATCCATGAAAATTCGGTCGTCGGCGCCCGCACTCACCTTTTGGCCTCCGTTGGCGGCTGCGCTCGGTATAACGCGAACTCTTTCACGCCGCTGGCATTTTTGTTCAAACACAAGCAGACTGGGCCCAACCGAGGCCCCCGGAGCCAGTCCCATGAACGTTCAGGTCACCCAGCGTCCGCTGCCCCTCGCCGCCAACTTGTCCAAACTGGCGACGGCCGACTGCGACATCCATCCGCAGCGCAGCACCGACAAAGCGCTGCATCCCTATCTGGAAAAGCGGTGGCTGGAACACATGCAAATGTTTGGGGCGCGGCCCCGGCAGGCATATCAGAAAGGACCGGCCTATCCGAAGGGGCAGCCCAATGCCTCCCGCCGCGATGCCTATCCCCCCGAGGGCGGGCGCCAGGGCAGTTCCCTGTCCTTCCTGCGGCAACAGGTTCTCGACCAGAACAACTGCGTCCTGGGCATCCTCAACCCGACCGGGGACAACGGCCAATCGTATCAGAATCGGGAATTCGGTGCCGCCGTCTGCCACGCCATGAACGAATGGGTGCTGCATGAGTGGCTGGAGCCGGAACCACGGCTGAAGGGCTCCATCGTCGTCCCCTATGAAGACGCGGACGCCGCCGTCGCCGAGTTGGAGAAATACGCCGGAAACCCGCATTTCGCCCAGGTGCTGATGCTCAGCCGGACGAGCGAGCCGCCGGGCCAGAAGCGCTACTGGAAACTGTATGAGGCCGCCGCCGCCGCCGGCCTGCCCGTCGGTGTACATGCGTTCGGATTTGGCGGCTTTCCCGTCAGCGGCTCCGGCTGGCCGTCTTACTACATCGAGGACATGGTGGGGCACGCCCAGTCGAGCCAGGCATTCGTGACCTCGATGGTGATTGAGGGTGTGTTCGAGCGCATCCCAAACTTCCAGCTCGTGATGATAGAGGCCGGGTTCGCCTGGCTGCCGTCGCTGTCCTGGCGCCTGGACAAAATCTGGAATCGCCTGCGGGTGGAAACGCCGCATCTAAAACGTTTGCCGTCGGAATACATCCACGAGAGCGTGTTCCTGACGACGCAGCCGATGGAAGAACCGGCGAAGCGCGAGCAGGTGCTGGATGCGATCGATTGGATCGGCTGGGATCGGCTGCTGTTCGCGACCGATTACCCGCATTGGGATTACGACGATCCCGACAAAGTGCTGCCGATGCCCCTGCCCGAGGAAAAGCGGCGCGACTTCTTCCTCAACAACGCGAAGAAGCTGTACAAGCAAGACTAAGGCGGGCCCCGACCGGTGCGTTGAGTGGCCTCGCAAGACGCAACCAGAGGAATCGCGCTGGCGGTCGCGGCATACGGGCTGTTCACACTTCACGACGCCGGCGTCAAATGGCTGGTCCAGGATCTGCCCGTCTTTCAGGTGCTGTTTGTTCGGACAGCCGTGATCCTGGCGGTATGCGTCGCGATTGGCCGCACCTCCCTGATCCTGAGGGCGATGAAAACGCCGCTACGGCGGAAACTGACATTCCGCGCGACGATCAATTTAATTGCCTGGTTGTGCTTTAATACCGCCTCACGGTCGTTACCACTGGCGCAGTGGTTGTGCCTGTATTTTTGCGCGCCCTTAATGGTGACCGTGATGGCATGGCGTATCCTGCGCGAGAGAGTGACGCAGGCGCGCTGGATTGCCGTCACCATCGGTTTCGCCGGTGTGTTGTTCGCCTGCGATCCGTTTGGTGTCACCCCCTCGTTGGCCACGCTGCTGGTGTTGATCTCCGCCGCATTGTGGGGTTACGGCGTCATACTGATGCGGCAAATCGCGCTGCACGAAACAACTTTGCTACAGATGTTGGTGACGAACGCGATATTCGCATTGGTCACCGGCGTGTCCTGCCTGTGGTACTGGGCGCCGGTCACGTGGGAACAGACCGTATTCATGCTCGCGACCGGGGCAATCGGCGGCATCGCGCAATTCCTGGTGTTCGAGGCCGCGCGCATGACCCCCGCCTCCGTCCTCGCCACCGTCGAGTACTCAGCCCTACCCTGGGCTTTTATTCTTGAGTATATGATTTGGCGCGATTTTCCCTCGGTTCCAATTTTCATCGGCGCGGGATTGATTATCGTCGCGGGCGCGGTCCTCGTGCGCGGCGAACGTCAGTTGTAAGCGCCGCCCGTACATGCCTCGCGAGTTGATGGACCGGAGTCCGTGTGTCAACCTGTGGAAACACACGAGGAGAGGCAAGGCAAATGGCAAGCGATTACACAGTCGCCGATCTGGTCGCTGAATTCCTGGCGGCCTGCGGGGTCACGACCGCCTTCGGTATCGCCTCGGTGCATAATATCCCGATGCTGGACGGAATTGGGCGGCGCAACGCGATCCGCTTCATGATGGCGCGCGGCGAGTTGGGCGGCGCCCACATGGCGGACGGCTACGCGCGGGTTTCCGGCGGCCTGGGCGTGATTTTTTCCTCGACCGGACCGGGCGCGGCGAACGCCATCGGAGGCCTGATCG
This sequence comes from Acetobacteraceae bacterium, assembly GCA_009693865.1. Lineage (GTDB taxonomy): Bacteria > Pseudomonadota > Alphaproteobacteria > Acetobacterales > Acetobacteraceae > Rhodopila. Next base: position 30,873 of record SHWL01000006.1, read on the forward strand.
AGGCGCGCTTCTCAGGCTCGCCGGTGTTGCATATCACGGGCATGACGAGTTCGAAGTTCGCGGATCGCGACATGGGGACAGTGCACGATCCCATCGATCAGATCGGCATGATGCGGTCCGTCTGCAAATCGGCATATCGCGTGCGATCCGCACACCAGGCCCTGGGCGTTTTAACACGGGCGGCGGCCGACGCGATGTCGGCGCCGCGCGGTCCGGTCAGCGTGGAAATCCCAATAGATCTGCAACGAGTCAAGATCGACCGGCCGGCGATGCTTGATCATTTCGTTCTGCCGGTGACACCCGACCGGACGCCGTCGGATGTCGAAATGAACGAGCTGGCCGCGCGCGTGAAATCGGCGAAACGGCCAATGCTATGGATCGGTTCCGGCGCTCGTGCCGCGAGCGCGGAGATCCACAAGCTGCTGGACATGGGCTTTACCGTCGTCAACAGCATCAACGGCAAAGGCATCGTTCCCGAAGACCACCCCCAGAGCCTGGGCGGTATGCACGGCAACGGCATGCCCGGAGTGCAGGAATTTTATGCGGCGTGCGATCTGATGTTGGCCGTAGGGACCCGCGTCCGGGCGCGCGAGACCGGGGACATGGCGGTCAAATTACCCTCGAATATCGTGCATATCGATTGCGATCCGATAGCTAACGGACGGACCTATGCGGACACGTATTTCGTGTGCGGCGATGCGCGGCTGACCTTGCAGGAATTGCTCCCCCGTATCAGTGGGCAGATGGCGATCGATCCCGCGTACAAAGATGAGTTCGCGGCGCTGAAGAAGCGGGTGGTTGGAGAATTTCTCGAGACTCTGGGTGTTTATGGAAGTTTTTCCCGGCAATTACGAGACGTACTCCCGAAGGACGCGATCTGGGTGCGCGACGTGACGCAGAACAATACCACCTGGGGCGATCGCGTGTTCCCTGTCTACAGTCCAAATCAGAGCGTGTTGCCGGTTGGCGCGGGGATCGGACAGGGACTGTGCCTGGGGCTTGGCGCCGCGGCGGCCGCGGGCGATCGGAAAACGATCGTCATGACCGGCGATGGCGGGTTCTTCCTGAACGTCGGTGAGTTGTGGACGGCGGTGCAAGAAAATCTCGACATGGTCGTGATGGTGATGAACGATCGCGGTTATGGCGTGATCAAGCGCATCCAGGACGCGACGGCGCAGGGGCGGCGGTACTTCGCCGATCTGCAAGGCCCGGAACTTTCGAAACTGGCGGCACTGTCGGACATCCCGTATTTCAAATGCACCAGCGCGGAAACGTTCGGATCGACGGTGGCGAAGGCCCTGGCGATCAAGGGGCTGACGATGGTGGAAGTGGATATGGTCGCGGTCGGGGAGTTCCCCCCATATTATCCGTTCAATCAGCGCCTTGGGTGACACGAATGATTGCACCCGGCCTGGAATCCTCAGGGCGCGTTTCCGTCCTTCCGATCGAACTGACGAACGGAACATAACCGGTCACGCGCGCGAAGGGAGAGGCCTGTTGAAATCACGCCATGGGCTGTCAATCCGAGCCGCCACCAGCGCCGACGCTTCTGGGCTGTCCGAATTGCTGACCGCGGCCGGTCACGCGACATCGCCTATCGCCCTGGCGGAGCGGTTGGACGCAATGCGTCAGGAACCAGGCGCGGCCCTGATCGCGGTCGCGTGGGGACCACCGAGCGGTCTGGTCGTGTTGCACTGGTATCGAACGCCTTTCGCCGCCAGACCCACCGCCCAAATCACGACCTTGCTGGTCGGCCCGGACGAACGCCGAGGCGGAATTGGCCGGCTTCTGGTTAAAGCGGCGGCTCAGGCGGCGCGCGTCGCGGGCTGTGGCGACCTGGAGTTGTTGACCCCGCCGGACCAACCCGCCCTGCGCGAATTTTGCCGAGCAACTGGCTTCACCGAGGCGGGCCAAAGTTTCGTGAGGGCGCTGCGCAAGACGGGGTAGCCGTTACGCACAACCATCGAGCAGGATCACAGGATAAACCGGCTAAGATCGCCCCGCTTGGCCAAGGGGGCCACTTTTTCCGCGACATAAGCGGCATCTACCGAGATCGTGTCGCCCGCGCGATCCGTCGCGGTGAACGAAATATCCTCCAGCAGCCGCTCCAGCACGGTATGCAACCGGCGCGCGCCAATGTTTTCGACCCGGTCGTTGATATCGGCCGCGAGGTCCGCCAGCGCGTCCACCGCGCCGGGGGTGAAACTCAGCGAGACATTCTCGGTGCCAAGCAGCGCTGAATATTGTTTCAGCAACGAATGTTCCGGCTCCGTCAGAATGCGGCGCAGATCGTCGCGTGTCAGCGGCGCCAGTTCGACCCGGATCGGCAGCCGTCCTTGCAACTCCGGCAGCAGGTCCGACGGCTTCGCCAGATGAAACGCGCCCGACGCGATGAACAGCACGTGGTCCGTCTTCACCAGCCCGTACTTGGTGTTCACGGTCGTGCCCTCGATCAACGGCAGCAGATCGCGCTGCACGCCTTCGCGAGACACATCGGCGCCGCGAAATCCCCCCTCCGTGGACCGCGCGCAAATCTTGTCGATCTCGTCGATGAACACGATCCCGTTGTTCTCCGCGAGCGCGACCGCGTCCTTGGTCAGTTGCTCGTTGTCCAGCAACTGGTCGGCTTCCTCGGCCTCCAGCACTTTCCGCGCTGCCTCGACCGTCAGGCGGCGCTTCTGGCGCGGCCGATTGCCCATGAGGCCTTTCATCATTTCGGACAGGTTGATGACCTGACCGGGTGGCATGCCCGGCATGTCGAACTGCCCGATCGGGGAACTGACGGCATCGGTCAGTTCGATCTCGATCTCGTTCTTCTCGAATTCACCGTCGCGCAGCCGCCGCCGCCATTTCGACCGCGTATCGGCCGTGGCGTCCTCACCGACCATGGCCGCGATCAGCCGGTCCTCGGCGTTCGCCTCGGCCTTCGCGCGCACCTCGCGGCGAGAGGCTTCTCGTAACATGTTCAGCGAGGCGTCCACCAGGTCGCGGACGATGCTTTCGACATCGCGGCCGACATAGCCAACCTCGGTGAACTTCGTCGCCTCCACCTTCAGAAACGGCGCCTGCGCCAGCTTCGCCAGGCGCCGCGCGATTTCCGTCTTGCCGCAGCCCGTCGGGCCGATCATCAGGATGTTTTTCGGAACCACCTCTTCGCGCATCGCCTCCGGCAGATGTTGGCGCCGCCAACGGTTGCGCAGCGCGATCGCGACGGCGCGCTTGGCGTCGTTCTGGCCGACGATGAATCGATCCAGTTCCGAAACTATCTCCCGCGGCGTGTAAGTCGGGATCTCCATCAGATCGACTCCACGATGATGTTGCCGTTCGTATAAACGCAAATCTCCGAAGCGATCTTCATCGCGCGGCGGGCGATATCCTCGGCGGACAATCCGTCGATCGCCATCAGCGCGCGGGCCGCGGCCAAGGCGTAGTTGCCGCCGGAGCCGATGGCGATGACGCCATCCTCCGGTTCCAGCACGTCGCCGTTGCCGGTCAGGGTGAAGCTCCGGTCCTTGTCGGCGACGGCCATCATCGCTTCCAACCGGCGAAGGTAGCGGTCGGTTCGCCAGTCCTTGGCGAGTTCCACGCAGGCGCGTTCCAACTGGTTGGGGAAGCGCTCCAGCTTGGTTTCCAACCGTTCCAGCAGGGTGAAGGCGTCGGCCGTGGCGCCGGCGAAACCCGCGATGACGTGGCCGTCCCCGTGGGTACCGGCGCCGATCCGCCGGACCTTGCGCGCATTCCCTTTGACGATGGTCTGACCGAGGCTGACCTGGCCGTCGCCCGCCATCGTGACGCGTCCATCCCGCCTGACGCACAGGATAGTGGTGCCGTGCCACCCGATCGGGTCGGCGGCGGCGAGTGTCATGTTCTGCATGGGGGCACCAGATGGCCGCTTGCGGGCCGCTCCGCAAGACCGGGCCGTCGTGGAGGTGCCCAGGCGAGGCGGCCGCTTTCCGCGGCCTCCCGCGGGATGTCGCCCCGCCGCGCGCGCCGGAGAAGGTTCAGCCGGCTTCGGCCTCGGGAGACGGGGCGAAGGGCAGCGGCGAGGCTTCGGTGATCATGCTGATCTTGCCGCTGAGTTGACCGCCCTCCTCGACCTGCAGGCGCCGGCAACGCGCCTCGCCGATCACCTGGCCGGTCCCGCGCAGCACAAGGCTGCCGCGCACGGTCAAAATGCCGTCCATCAGACCGGAAATCTCCGCGTCCTCCACCTCCACCTGGCCCTTCAACACTCCACCGGGCGCGATCTGCAGCTCGGCGGCATTGAGCGACGAGGCCTCGACGGTGCCCTCGACGACCAGGCGTTCCGCGTCCTGGATGGTGCCTTGCACGCTGATGCCGCGGCCAACGACCAGCGTCCGGCGCTCGCCCGCCTGGGGTGGCATCCGAGCCGGCGCCATGGGCGCGCGCGCCATGCCCAGAGGCGCGGTGGGGGCGGGCGGTGTTGGTTGCAACGGCGGACGGGACATGAAACTGGGTTCCTTGGGCTGCGGCGGCGTCACGGCCGCCGGTGACGGTTGCGGGGCGGATGGAGCGGTGGGGATCGAGGGAATGCCAATCGAGGGGAAAGTCCCGGCCGAGGCCGCGGGCACCGCCGTCCGGGCAGCAAAAATCCCCCTTGCCTTGGTGGGGGACTCGATCGGAAGTTCGGGCGCGGCCGAGATCATGTGGCCCCGCGGGGCGGGCGAGGGCGTTGGCGGAGCTTCGGGTTTGCGGCGTTTGAACACTGTGACCCCATCTGCCTGACGGCAAAGCGAATGGCGGCAAGTAACACGCGGCCGCGTGAGTTCACAACCGGTCCGCGCATTGACGTGGCGGCCGGTCCGGCTAATCGAACAGCGAACTGACCGAGGACTCGTCGCTGATCCGCCGCATCGCCTCGGCCAACAGGGGCGCGATGGTGAGTTGCCTGATGTTGCCCGCCTGCTCCACCTCTGCCGTCGCCTGGATCGAGTCGGTGATCGTCATCATCTCCAGCGGCGCTTCGAGGACCCGGGCGACCGCGCCGCCGGACAGTACGCCATGTGTGACATAAGCCCCCGCCGAGCGCGCGCCATGCTTCATCAATGCGAAAGCGGCGTTGCAATGCGTGCCTCCGGAGTCGACGATGTCGTCGATCAGCACGCAATCGCGGCCCTCCACGTCGCCGATCACGTTCATGACCTCGGAGTGGCCGGCGCGTTCCCGGCGCTTGTCGATGATCGCCAGGTCGCAGTTCAACCGGCTGGCGATCGCGCGGGCGCGCACCACGCCGCCGACGTCGGGTGAGACGATCATGATGTCGCGGCCGGCGTAACGCTCCTTGATGTCGCGGGCGAACAGGGGGGCGGCGTAGAGATTGTCCACCGGGATATCGAAGAAGCCTTGGATCTGTGCCGCGTGGAGGTCCATCGTCAGCACCCGGTTGGCGCCCGCCTCGGTGATCAGGTTGGCCACCAGCTTGGCGCTGATCGGGGATCGCGACGCGGTTTTCCGGTCCTGCCGCGCATACCCGAAATACGGGATGACCGCTGTGATCCGCCGCGCCGAGGACCGCCGCAACGCGTCCAGCGTGATGAGCAATTCCATCAGGTTGTCGTTCGCCGGGAACGAGGTGGACTGCATCACGAACACGTCCTCGCCCCGGACATTTTCGAGGATCTCGACGAACACCTCCATATCGGCGAATCGCCGGATCTGCGCCTTGGCCAGCGGGATACCGAGACATACAGCGACCGACTCGGCGAGAGGACGATTGCTGTTGCAGGCTACAATCTTCATGCGCGACGCCGTTTGGCTGGAGGGAAACCCGAGCAGTCCCGTGGCAGAGCCCGCTTCTAAGCAGAATTCGATCCTGGGCGCTACGGCCCGGCGCCATGTTTCCCCCAACAGTGTCCGCTGACCTGGTATCTCGCGGTTCCGTTTGCCCACCCAACCCGAACCGGCCGGCCCGCGAAGGGCAACTCTCATCATGGCGGAGTGCCGCTTATCTGCGGAGGGATACCGCTTAATTGCGGAAGGATGCCACTTATTTACGGAGAGGTGCCACTTTACGGAGAGGTGTCACTTATTTACGGAGAGGTGTCACTTATCTACGGAGAGGTGCCACTTATCTACGGAGAGGTGCCACTTATTGACGGAGAGGTGCCACTTTTTTCGTCATGGCCCGGCTTGACCGGGCCACCCGGAGCGGTACGTCGTCGCGAAGCGGGACGCAAAATCCGCTCGGGCCGCGTCACGGCCGCGCAAGACCCTCCCCGCCGTCAGCCGACCCCGTCCGTGCGTCCACGAAAGGCACCAACACCAGAACGAATCCCGTGACTGCCGCCGAAACGACAATCAACGGTGTCAGGTGGCCAGCGAACACATGCTCGTACAAAGCCGCGCCGATCGTATCCGCCAATGGGCTCGCGAGATTGATGACCGACATCAGCGCGGCGAAAGTGAAGCCCTCGGCCCGTTTCGGGCAATGCGCGGCGGCGAGACTGAGTGTCGCGACATTCGCCACCATGCCCGCCATGCCGCTGACGAAATAAATCGCCACCGCCGAGACCGGTCCTTGCAGTCCGAGATAAGCGAGTGTGCTCAACACACCAAAAATCAGCGACAGCGTCAGCAACTTCCGGCGCGGCAGCCGCCACAACAGATAGCGGTACGACAGCCCTCCCGCGATCCAACCCAAAGCGGTGACAGCGGACAGTACACCAATAAATCCCTGGGAGAATCGCAATGTATCCGTCAGATGAAAATACAGCGGCGTGCCAAATCCTGGGCTGAAGTAATAGCAAAACAGAAACGCCGCGATGAGCCACAAATTACGGGACCGGAACGCCGCCACCAACGCGCGCAGACCCGATCGAAAGCCCGCGCGGTCGATCGTGACACGATCCTCGGCGACCAGCCGTAACGACGGGATCACCGCCAACACCGCCGCCGCCGCGATCCATGCCGCCGCCCGCAGCGCGTTCTGGGCGGACAGAATCTCGATCAGCCAGCCGCCCGTCAGAGCGGCGGCGACCGCGGCCACGTTGAACCAAAGCCATTGCTGATTGACGAACGAATCGCTCGCGTTGAGCCGTTGTCCGTTTTCCACCAGCAACGCGCCGCATACTGTGCTCGCGACGGCCAGCGCGACGGCGGTGACCACCAGGGACGGCACGATCTCCCCGGGCGAGGCGCGCATCCCGACCCACGCGAAGGCGCAGGACGCGGCGAGGGCGGCCAGCAGCAAATACGGCCGCCGCCGGAACCCTCCGAGAGGAAGAAAATCCGAGATCAGGCCATAGAGCGGCTTGATCACCCAGGGTACATCCAGGACCGCGAGCGAGGCGCTGATTTGCAACGGCCCCCAGCCTTGCGTCTCCTTCAGGAAATGGCTCAGCGGTTGCCAGACGATGCCGGATTTGGCCTGGCCGATCCCCTCGACCGCGTAGACGACGGCGAAGAACAGCATCAGGCGGGCGGTGCCGGCGGGATGAGGTTGGGAGGCCATGGATGCTCCCCATACGATGCCGCGGATGGTTTCGGCGACTCCCACGATATACCGTCGCGCCGAGGTTACTTGATCCGCGCGTTCGCCACGCCGCGTCGCCGGATCGTCGCTGCCGGTTGTCCACGCAGATGCACGTCGAAGAAATCTCGCGTTTCGGCGGCGACGTTGTCTCGCGCTTCGGACAAATAGTCGGTCCAGGCAAAATGACCAGCGCGCCGGAACACGGTCAATCGCGCCGGCGCCGTGATCCGGTCGAAGCAGCCACCGCGCCGGGTCACGGCCGGAGCAATCCCGAAATCGCGTGTCCCGGTCTGAAACGAGACCGGCGCCGTCAGTTCGCCCAAATGGCCCCATGCTTGCAAAAAGGGCGCGCAGGTCGGCGACAGCGCCGCGACGGCCTTGACACCCGGCATACGCCAGCTCGGCCATGCGCCGGCGAGACCCAGCACCGTGTAGCCGCCCAGGGAATGCCCCATGAGGCCAAGGCGCGACCAATCGATCGCACCCGCGAAGGCGGGATCGCGCCGCAACGCCTCCACCACCGCCACGATATCGTCGGCCCGGTCCCGCCAGGATGTGTCGGACCAAACATCCGGCAGGCGGAACGGACCCTCGGTCCGACCGGCGACCGTCCGCCCCGGGCAACTCGCATCGGCATGGCGCGGGGCCACGACGAAATATCCGGCGTCCGCGAGAGCCTTGGTCAGGAACGACGATTGCGTGCCGCAGCCGCCGTAGCCGTGCGAGAACACGATGATCGGAGCAGCCCCTCCTGGGCCGGGACGCCAGATGTTGACGTCGCGGCCACCAGCGACCAAGGCCTCGCCGGTGTCTCTGGGTGGGGCGAACCCGGCCAGGATCACATCCTCTCTGCCGCCCCCGCCGCCCAGGGGATGGGCGGTCACGGCCGGGGCCATGAACATGGCGAGGCAGAGAAGACTGAAGCTCAGGCGCCGCATGGTTGGAGGTCTCCATGGGCGGGGACAACGGGTCCGCCGCCTGGATGCAGTTCTGGCACGGCGCGCGTGACGAACTGGCTTCGGTTCGTGCTGGCGGGTTCCCGTCGGGCCTTACGTGACAATCCGCGGAGCGGTGACAAGACGCGACCGATGCCGGACGAAACCGTCACCCACCGTGCCATGATCACAGCGTGCGCTACCGGCGCCACGCTGTCGCAGTCTCTCGACCAGACCGTCGCCAACCTCGCACTGCCGTACATGCAGGGCAGTTTTTCCGCCCGGTACGACCAGATCACCTGGGTTTTGAGGTCCTACGTCGTGGAGGCTGAGATCATGACCGCGCCGCGTGGCATCGCTGGCGATGAGGTTCGGACGCAAGCCATTGAATATCGTCTGCATCATCGGCTTTACCGTCACCTCGATGCTGTGCGACACGGCACGGTCATGCCACGAAACGTTTAGTCAAAAAGGCCTCGCTGGACTTCTTGTGCTGCCGCGGGAACGTAGCATGTCCGATCCTGTCGAATCGAAATCCAGTAAGCTCTTCCGGAGAGCTTCAAAGTTGATCTAAATTCTTTTCTTCCTCGAACGGTGGGAACATTGGTTTCCAGCCAGGCGACCTTGAGATTTTCGTACTTCGAACTACCCAACGAGCACATATTGATACGATGAGTGCCAGACACACCCGAAATGCTGTTGATAAACATCTCGTCAACAATGAAGGAATGCATGTTTGGTAGTTGCATTTCTTCACCATACGACGAGTGGTAGACAACAAAAATGCGCTTTTTGTCGGCAACTCGCAGTGCTTCAGCTGTCTTCAAAAATCCAGTGTTGGATTCTAACCGTACCAAGGCATTCGCTACAACTTCCGGCGAGACACCGCATTGGACGACACCCCAGGTCCTCAGATTGTGCGGCGATATTGGTTCTGATTTCGGAACGGAATTGAGCCAAGATCTTGCTGGCCAATCTGGCACCAACAAGGATGTTGCGAAATCATCCATACATGTCTCTTGCTTCCGAAACTCCTCGCGATCAGCCGTTTTTAACACGGGCAAGGCATTGAAGTGCTTGAATGCCAGGCAGTGACCAAGTTCATGCGCGATGAAACAAGACGGTTTCCGCGAGCTTATAGCGACCTTCAAGCAATTCGAGGATGTTGGTGAGTGCATCGTGGCGCAGTCGGTCGGCCGGGCCGACGTTGATCACGAATCGGGGAATCGGCCCATCGGGGCCAGTAGCGGTTCGCGCCTCCATGTACTGATAGGGTCTCTTGTTCTCGTACATAGGCTTACCGAGATGGTGCCAGTCGCGAAATAAGTAATCCAGAAAATCGGCACAAATCGTGTTTCCTACCACATCCCGGCAGACTTGTAATGGGATTTCACTTTCAAGCTGTTTGATCAATTTATCCCACGCGTCTCTCGCTTCGCCCTTCTGTCCAGGAGGTTTGGCGACGATCGCGCAAAGAACCTCAAAAGGTGTCAAATCTGTCTTCAGGGATTTCGTGACGTCAATGTATAGTGCATCGATAAGCTCCTTAAGTGACCAACCGCCAGTCGGTTTTGGCACGACGCCGACGGATTTAACTAAATCATAATGCAGGTATTTGCGGCTCCCGATTTTGTCCAACCTGGCTGGCCCATCGTGTGACGGTAGGTGATTCAATTCATCTTCAAGTGTATGACCGAAGGGCAAATGGCCGACATCGTGTAGCAGTGCCTCGAGCCTAATTAGCTTCGCGAGTGGCGCACTGATCTTAGTTCTTTTCCAAATTCCTACGTTTGACTCCGGCTTCTCAGAGTTCTGATTCACGTGATTGATCATGACCTGTGCTACATGGACCGCGCCGATCGAATGCTCTAAGCGAGTATGCACGCCTCCGGGAAAAACGATGCAGGCGAACCCGAGCTGCCGTACCCTATCTTAGACGTTGAAACGAAGGATGGTCGATGACGGCGATCTCTTCTGGAAAGAGTTCTACAAGGCCGTGAACCGGGAGAAATAACTCCTGCATCCGAACGTATTGGCTCGGTGTTCCCCCGAGATTGGTTGAGCCCGCTTCGACCATCTTGACGACTCCCTTGGCCATTTGCATCCCTCTCTGAGGTCGGTTCCGGAACCTGCCCGTCGCGGAAACGCCGGAAGCCTGGCGCGCTGCGGATACGCGACCTGTTTGCCTGCGAGCAGACAAGCAATAGCGCAATCGCCCGCGCTCGGAAAGCTCGGCCACATCATAACCCAGCGAGTGACACCGTGACACACGGCATGCCGGAGAACCCGGCGGCAACCCTCAAACTATCCCTGGCCGTGAAGCGCGACGTCGGTCAGGCAAGGTGATATTGTCGATCCCGTCGCGTCGCATTTGCCAAATTCGCGTAAATTGCGTAAATTGCACTCCGAAAGCGAGATCCCATGCGCGAAGTCCCAGCCACCGAATTCACCCGCAACTTTGGCCGATACCGCGAAATCGCCCAGAGGGAGCCACTCGCGGTCACCAGCCATGGCCGCGCCACCGGGTATTTCGTCTCCGCCGTCGAATTCGACGAACTTCAGCGGATCAAGGCGCTGGTTGGCAAAAGCCTCGCGGTCGCGGACCTGACGGAGCAAGAGATCGACCTGATCACCAGCGGCCACATGGACCCCGAGCATGACCACCTGAATGCTCTCTTGGACGAGGATACGGCGGCGGGCTGATGCCGCTTCCCGAACCGCGGCGCGGCCTTGTCATTTCCCACGCCTATCTCTGGCATCATGAACACCTCGCGGGCAGGGAAGAAGCCCGGAAGCACAGACCTTGCGTGATCGTTCTTGCGATCGAGAACCCAACGGGCGGCCACCCCATCGTCCTTGTCGCACCCGTGACACACAGCATGCCGGAGAACCCAGCCGCGGCCTTCGAACTGCCGCGGGCCGTGAACCGTCACCTCGGTCTCGACGATGAACGCTCCTGGGTCATACTCGACCAGGTGAACCGGTTCCAATGGCCGGGTTTCGACCTTCGCCCGATTTCGCCGTCCGGTGACCGCTTCACCCATGGGTTTCTGCCGCCGCGCCTGTTCGACCAACTCATGGTTAAATTGCGCGCGGTCTGGACGGCCAGCCCGGGGAAAACCATCAGCCGGGACTGACGGTCTCCCCTCACCCCAACGCCGCCTCCACCCACCTCGCCCAGGCGAGCACCGCCCGGTCGTCGCCTCGGCGGCCGACGATCTGGATCCCAAGCGGCAAGCCGTTCGGCCCAGTACCCGCCGGCACCGTCACGCAAGGGACATGCAACGACGTCCAGATGAAGTTGAACGCCGGATCGCCGGTCCATTCCAACCCGTTCGGAGCCTCCCCCGGCGCCGCGGGCGTGATCAACACATCCAAATCCGCCATCGCCTGGGGGAACGCCTGCTGGGTTCGCGCGAAGACATCGTAGGCCTCGGCCAGCGCGGCCTCAGTCTGGGACAGGCCGAAATTCAACCGCTCGCGCAGTCCCTCGCTGACGCCGTCCGGATGGTTCGCGAGTTCCCAACCCAGGGCGCGGGCCGACTCAGCGTTCTGGACGATGGGGTGGGCATCGATCAAAGCGGAGAACATCGTGGGCAGTTCCCGCTGCTCGACCGCCGCGCCCGCCCGCGCCAACACGGCCTCGACCCGCTGCAATAACGCATGGGTTTCGGGCGCCGCCACGCCCCATGACGGCGAACAGCAGATCCCGATCCGAGGCGCCCGCCCGGGGTGCGAGTCGGGATCGCCCAGGTCGCGGCCGGCGACGGCGCCCGCGAAGAACGCGCAGTCCGCGACCGAGCGCGCCATCACCCCCACCGTGTCCAGGCTGTCGGACATGATTTTCATGCCGATCCGGCTGATCGTTCCGTAGGTCGGCTTGTAGCCCACCACCCCGCAAAACGCCGCCGGCCGGATGATGCTGCCTGCCGTCTGCGTCCCGAATGCCACCGGGAACATTCCATCCGCCACGCCCGCCGCCGAGCCCGACGACGATCCTCCCGGCGTATGCCCGGGATTGGCCGGATTGGCGGTCGGCCCGGGTTTCCGCGTCGCGAACTCGGTCGTCACGGTCTTGCCGATCACCACCCCACCGGTGGCGCGGGTCCAGGCCACCGGCGCCGAGTCCGCTCGCGGCCGCCAGCCGTCCCAGATCGGTGAGCCGTACGCGCTTGGCATATCCCCCGTATCCAGCACGTCCTTCACTCCCACGGGGATCCCGTGCAGCTTGCCCGCCCGCGGCACCGCGCCTCGGGCCGCCGCCGGATCGAGATGGGCGAAGGCGTGAATCACCGGCTCCCGGTCCGCGATTCGCCCCAGACAGGCCTCCATGAGATCGGCGGGCTTCAGGCTCCCCGCCGCGATCTGCCGCGCCGCCTCGGTCGCGGTCAGGCGATACAACTCGTTCGACATGATGAAATCTCCGCGCTGCGTGCCGCCAGACTGGCGCACCGCCGCGCCAGGGTCCATCCTCCCGCGCATGGATTCACCCGCGTCCGTCCCGCCGATCCGCGTCGGCACTGCCCCTGACGGTTCGGTGACCTATCTGGTCGACCTGCCGCCCGAAGCCCTGCCTCCGGTCGCCAGCCGCGACCTGGCGCGCGCGTGGTACGCTGCCCGCCGCGCCGCGCTGGCCGAGCAGTGGGGCACCGTCCGGGTCTTCCGTTTCCTCCACCCCGATGGCGCCCATTCCGATCTCGTCCTCGCCGATCGCGACGCCAGTTGCTGGGCCGGCGCGCTGGACGCGCTGTACGGGATAGGAACCAGCCAGGGCCTGTCGCTCTGCCTCCGCCTCCTGGCCCTCATCGACCTTCTCGCCCAATCGCCCTGGGCTTTGCCGTTGATGCGCCTCGCCCGCGACGGAGCCGAGCCCGATCCGGCGCTGCTGCGCGCGGCGGCGACCGAACCGCTGACGCGGGAGGCCCGCTTCGACCACACCGGCTTTCGGGCCCGCCTGACCCGCTATACGTCCCATCGCCTGACAGGAGCCTCCGCATGAGCCGTGCCCATTTCTTTCCCTTTGTGGCACTGCTGGCGCTGGCGGGCTGCTCGGCCGGTTCGATGGGTTCCAGCGGTGGGTTCGCCGCCGTGGGCCCCTCCGGCGGGCCAACCGATCTGGCGACCCAGACCGCCTGCCGTCAGCGCGTGAACGAAATGTATGACCATCGCAACCGGGCAGAGATTTACACCGCGAACTCGTCGATGAACTCGCCCTATTCGGCGAATTACCAGGCAGGCGTGACGAGCCGCGGCCTGGCCGGCCAGTTCGACTACGAACGGACCTTGCGGGAATGCGAGCGCAATACCGGTGCCGCTCGGGAAACCGCGCGAGCACCGGCGGCTCCTCCTCCGAAGGGCCGTTGATCCAAGGCGCGTGGCGAGCTTCGCGGCTGTTGGCGGCGTTCTGGCACAGCGGAATGCCCGAATCTTTTACTCCGGTAGCGTCGTATGCTGGACGGGGTCGTGGATTCAGCGGATCGCCACCGATTGGATGGCATGGGAGCTGACGCATTCGGCGCTGTGGGTCGGTATCATCGCGTTCTGTAGTCTGGTGCCGTCGGTCGTGATCTCCCCCATCGCGGGCGCGGTCGCGGACCGCATGGATCGGGTGAAGCTGACCATGGCCTCGCAATACGTGGCGATGGCGCAGTCGGTGATCCTGATCGCGTTGATCCTGACCGGAACGATCCGGATCGAGTTCATGGCGCTGTTGTCGTTCTGCAACGGCGCAGCCGAGACCTTCGCCCAGCCGGCGCGGCAATGTCTGCTTCCGGGGCTGGTGCCGCGGCAATATCTGCCCGGCGCGGTGGCGTTGAACAGCCTGACCTATAACGTCGCGCGGTTCATCGGACCGGCGATCTCGGGGCCTATGATTTATGCCTGGGGCGTGATGCCGTCGATCGCGGTCAACGCCGCGGCGTTTTTCTACGCCAGCGTGACGATGACGATGTTGCGGATAAGTCCCGAGATACGCATGGGCTCGCGTGGCGGCGGATCGGTGCTGCACGACGCGTTGGAGGGGGTTCGTTACGTCACCCGTCATCCCGGCATCGGACCGTTGCTGTTCTTCGCGGCGACCGTCGGTATGACATTGCGCGCGGTGGGGGAAATGCTGCCGCCCTACGTGTCTGTCTTGTTCGGACACGGCGCCGAGGGGTTGGCGACCCTGGCCAGCACCATGGGCTGCGCGGCGATGGCCGGTGGATTTCTGGTGGCGATTCGGGGACGCATCGGCGGCCTGACGCGGATCGCGGTCGGCTGCGGCATTCTGCTGGCCATTGGGACCGCCGGATTCGTCGCGACGCCGTGGTTTCCCGTGGGTGTGGTTTGCATCGCGGCGATGGGCGCGGCCACCACGATGCATGGCATTTCATGCCAGGCCTTGATGCAGAACGCCGCCGCACCCGCGATGGTGGGGCGCGTGCTGAGCCTGTGGGGTATGATCACCCGAGCCGCCCCGGCAATGGGCGCGTTGATCTATGGCGCCGCCGCTGAAGTCTTCGGACTGCAAATTCCCGTGCTGGCCGGCGTGACGATTTGCGCCGCCGTCTGGCTCCGCACCTGGTTACGGTTGAAACGATTGGCTCCCGTGCTGGAGGGGACTGGAATGGTGGGCTGACTCGCCCGGCCGGTGGGGCTGCCCTTTCGGAAACACGGAGGGAACCAAATACGCCGCCGAAAACGCATTGACCGGGACCGCTCTGGCCTCGCCCGCGCGTCTGCCGTAAAACCGCCGAAGCCGTTTCACAGGGAGTCCCTCATGGCCACAATCATCCGCACCGAGCCTGGTGCCATTCTGTCCAAAGCCGTCGAGTATCACGGCTTCGTCTATTTGCCCGGCATCACCTCGCGCGACCAGAAACTGGACATCAAGGGCCAGACGGCCGACGTCCTGGCGCAGATCGACGCGATGCTGGAGCATCACGGCACCGACAAAACGCGCCTGTTGCAGGCGATCATCTGGGTGAAGGACATCAAGGACCGGGGGGCGATGAACGAGGTCTGGACCCCGTGGATCCCGGCCGAAGGCCCGCCGGTCCGCGCCTGCGTCCAGGCCGAGATGGCAACGCCGTCCGTGCTGGTGGAGATCATGGTCACGGCTTGTAAGTAACGGGCAGCGCTGACCCTGATCCGGACGGATCGGGGTCAGGGGTCACTCGCGGCCATTTCAGATGACCAGTCGCGGTCACTGCCGACCGGTAGCGGGAGACTCACGCTACCGCGGTCCCTGATGTCTGTCCTGACCGGAGTAAATCCGCCGCTGGCGCGATCCTGACGGTTACCCGCACATAACTCGGCGCGGCAAGAAATTCAGGCGGGGGATTGCCATTGCGGGCCAGCGCGGCACGGGCGCGAGGGATGCCGGAGCCGAACCGTTGAATGAACCCCAACGCCTTGGCGGCCTCACCGAGTGTCGGATTGCGGTAATCGGTCACGCCCTCGTCTCCGAACGAGTCGATCGTGACCGCGCCATAAGGGCCGCCCGGACTCATGATCTCCACCCGATCGGAGAACCAGGTAAGGCGAACGGGTGCCGCGGTCCCCTCGTAAGTCCGATGAATCACGGCATTACGCGCCAGTTCCTGAAGCGCCACGGTGGGATAGGTCGCCTGATTGCGCTGCACCACCCCCGACAAATCAGCCCAGGTTTCTATATTGTGCGCGATGACTTCATCAAGGCGCCGCAGGAGATGGCTGAGCGGCCCATCGATTTCTTTGTGATTTTGCACGATGTCACCGATCTCGGCGCCCGGGTAGCGAACGAACTGGATATAGGCGCCCGGCAGCCAGGCCCGCGGGCTCTTACCGCAAATCAATAAACCGGCGGCGGTCGGCCTTCCATCTGGCGCCAGGATGCGGAGCGCGCGCAATTGGTCCGTGATCTCCCGGCCATTTTCGGCCAGGACGTCCGGAGGCACGACTGCCGGTAAATATTCCTCCTGGAATCTTGGCAGATTCAAATCGCTCAGCGAGGTTCCGGCCACCGGTTGCTGGTCGAACGGCAGGTTCCCCCAACGGCGTTTTTCGGTAAGCCGGCGTTCCTCCTCGGCCGTCGCGTAGCCGCGTAGCGGGCCGATCCGTACACAGACACGACCTTGGTATTTCAATGGCGGGTTGTCCGACGGTTCGACCTCGACAATCGCCATCGCGCATCCATCAAGCACGTGCTTACGGACGTGCATCGCCGGAAATGGCGTGATGGTTCCATCCGACCGGAAGCCGGCGAGGATTTGGACCAGCCGTTCGTCGATATCGATGTTCGCGCAATCGCCGTTGTCCCGCGCGCCGACGAACAGCACTCCTGTCCGCCACCGTCCCGGCATGTCGTTGGCGAAGGCGCAAATCGCCTGTCCGAACTTGTTTGTGTCCGTAGGGCTCAACGTCCGCTCGACATGGTCGGCTTCAAAGTCGCGCAAATATTGACGAAGTTCGTCGTCCGACAGCATCCAAGGGCTCCAGCCGGTTGTCACCGGGGTCGCGGTGGCCTGGCAGCCAGCGTCTGATACGGTCATCCCCTATCTGATATCGGAGATCTTTCCATGACCACGTTCCTGTCACGCCTCTTGAGGCGGCCCGGATCGTCCGCCGCCACCTGGATCGAGATCGACGACCTGCGCCGCCACCTCGACGCCAACGAGCCCGCCGTTCCGATCGACGTGCGCCAGCCTGAGGAGTTCACCGCCCCGCCCGGCCATTTACCGGGTGCCATCAACGTGCCGCTCGCCGAACTGTCCGGCCGCATCGCGGAGGTGTCCGCCCACCAAAAACCGATCGTCCTGGTCTGCAAAACCGATCGCCGCTCCGCCAGAGTCGCGGAGATCCTGATCGCCGCCGGCGTACCCGATGTCTCGATTCTGCGAGGCGGCACCGACGGCTGGCACGAGCGGGGATTGCCGCTGGACTGACCGGAACCCTTATCCGTCCAGGCGCAGCCGGCTCGAAAGCAACTCCCCGTGACCGCGCAACACGGGATACGCCGCCGCCGCGACCAGATGCGCGTTTACTTGTTTAATATCGCGCAGCACATCTAATTGCAGGGCGCTCGCCTCACTCAGCGCCGTTCCACCGGCGCGTAACCGGGCGAAGTGCGCCTGCGTGGCCTCCGTCTCCATATCTCGAAAGGTTTCCTTTTCCGCCGCCAGGACCCGCGCCGCCGCGAGATCGTCCGACATGAACACCGAAGCCGCCGTATGCAGGTTTCCGGTCAACCGGTTCAGCGCGGACGTCAGCTCCGCCTGGTCCTTCGCGGCGAACGCCAGCCCGCGCTTCAGGCGCTTCGAGGCGAACCCCATCAGGTTCTTTTCCACGATGTCGCCGGCGTATTCCAGATTATGCACGAATGTCAAGATATCTTCAACCCGCTGGTGGTCCGCGTCCGTCATCGCATCGGTATCGAGCGCGCCCAGATAGGCCTTGATCGCGATGTTGAGCCGGTCCAGCACATCGTCCATGCGTTTTGTTTGCGCGATTTGCTTGCGATCACCGTTCTCGAACGCGTCGCGCGCGCTTTGCAGCATGGCGTCGAGCACATCGACCAGGCGTAGCGCCTCGCGCGCCGCGGCGCCGATCGCGACCGAGGGAACACCGGTGCTGCCCCGACGCAGGTAAACCGGCTCTCCGGGATCGTCGGCGTCGATACGGTTGGGAAACCAGCGGCGCAGCAATGCCGCGTACGGGGTCAGTAACGGCAGGAACACGGCCGCCAGGATCAGGTTAAATCCGGTGTGGAAGCCGGCGACCGCTCGGGCGTTGTCCGGCACCACGGTGACCAGCCACGGCCCAATGACCGGCAACGCCGCCAGCGCCACCGCGCAGCCCAGGACGCGATTGAGCAAATTCCCCACGGCCACGCGCCGGGCCACCGGGTTGGTGCCGCTGACACCCTCAAGCAGCGGATTGATCGCGGTTCCCAGGTTCGCGCCCAGAACCATGGCGAAGGCGGCGTGAGGCGGAATGACACCCTTCGATGCGAAAGACACGATCAACAACACAATCGCGACGCTGGAATGCGCCGCCCAGGTCGCGAGCGCCGCGAGCAGTACGCCAAGAACCGGCTCCGTCGCGATGACGCCCATTGCTAACCTGAGACCTGGCACGTCCTCGTACGGGGTGATGAAATCCAGTAACTGATGCAACGACAGCAGCATCAGACCCAGTCCGATGACGGCGCGGCCCAGATCGCGCGTGCGGGTCGCGCCGCCGCGGTGGAACATGACGAAGCCGATCAGAAACAGACAGGGTGTCAGTCCGGCGACGTCAACGGACAATACCTGCACGATGAGCGTGGTTCCGACATTGGCGCCAAGCATGACGGCCAGGGCCGGGACCAGGTCCACCAGCCCGCCCGCCGCGAACCCGGTCAACATGAGGCCGGTCGCCGTGCTGCTTTGCAGGATCGCCGTGACCCCGGCGCCCGCGATGAACGCCCGCAACCGGTCCCGCAGCGCATCCGCGAGGACCAACCCCAGCTTTGGGCCGAATGCGCGCTGGATCCCGGTCTGCACCATCCGGACGCCCCACAGCAACAACGCGATGGTGCCCGCGAGATCGATCAACGTCAGAGGAAAGTTCATCGGCAACCCCTCCGATCAATGGGACGCCACGCGTCGGAATTCAGCCCAGAGCCCGCGCCATCATCGCTTTCAGGTTTCCCTCCGGCCGAGCGCCGTAATGCCCGATCACCTCGGCCGCCGCGACACTGCCCATCCGGCCGCAGACAGCCAGCGGTCTTCCCGCCGTCCAGCCCGCGAGAAACCCGGCGGCGTAGGCATCGCCCGCGCCTGTTGTATCCACGACCTTCACCTTTTCGGCCGCGATCGTCACGGTATCGGTGCCGCGCAGGATCACGCTGCCGGCCTCGGATCGCGTCAACGCCGCCAGAGCGACGTCCGCCCGTGCCGCCTCGGCGGCTTCCTCGAAGGTGTTCTTCTCGTAGAGGCTGGTGATTTCCGTCTCGTTGGCGAACAGAATATCGACATGGCCCGCCACCAGATCGCGAAACGCCGCGCGATGCCGGCCAACGCAGAACGCGTCCGACAGAGACAATGCCACCTGCCGGCCCGCCCGATGCGCCGCCGCCGCCGCGCGCCGGAATGCCGCCTGCGCGGGCGGGGGATCGAACAAATACCCTTCCAGGTATGTCACGGACGCGGCGGCGGCGATGTCCTCGTCGACATCCGCCTCCCCGAAGGTCACGCAGGCGCCGAGATAGGTGTTCATGGTCCGCTGACCGTCCGGTGTGACCAGGATCAGACACCGCGCGGTTGGCGCGCCACCGGTCAGCGGGGGCGAGGGAAAGTGCACGCCCAGAGCGCGGATATCGTGCGCGAACACAGCGCCCAGTTGATCGTCCGCGACCTTGCCCAGATAAGCGACGCGCGCGCCCAGGACGGCCGCGACGGCGCAGGTGTTGCCGGCCGAGCCGCCACTGCTTTCGGTGCCGGGCGGCATCGCGGCGTACAACGCCTCGGCCGCCGCCGAGTCCACCAGGATCATCGCGCCCTTATGCATATTGTGCCGCGATAAGAACGTATCCTCGACCCGTGTCACCACGTCGACCATCGCGTTGCCGATGCCGAGAATATCGAAACGAACGTCTGTCACACTCACTGTTCCTTCATATATCGAACGTTATGCCGCCCCGCTTCCCGATGAGGTCCGGGCGGGCCAATTCCCCTGGGCGACGGCCAATTATTACCGCGCCAATGTGGCCTATTGTCCTTCCGTCATGGCCCGGCTCGTCCGCATAGGCATCAGGATAAGTGCCGGCTGGAGACGGATATTCTCTTTTCACCGTCATGGCCCGGCTCGTCCGGGCCACCCGTTGTGGCACCGTGCTGAAATGGGTGGCCCGGACGAGCCGGGCCATGACGCGAAGATGGTCGCGTGCCAGTCGATTAGGTAATAATTGGGGGTCGCCTCATCTCCCCTTCGGTGGCCGCGCGCGGATCGCGGCTTCGTTGACCTCCACACCCCAACCCGGGCCGGTGGGCACGATCAGGTCACCATCCTCGATCTTCGGCGGGTTGACGAAGAACTCGTCCCGCCAGGACACGCTGTCGATATCGATCTCCATCACCCGGAAGTTCGGGATCACCGCGCAGAAATGCGCCGACACCGCCGAGCACAAATGCCCGTAATAATTATGCGGCGCGCAGTTCACTTCGTACGCCTCCGCCATCGACGCGATTTTGATCGACTCAAGGAAGCCATTCCAGATCACGTCGATAATCGCGACATCCGCGGCATAGGCGTCGAAGAACGGCCGGAACGCGCGCCGCCCGGTCACCGACTCCAGCGACGCGATCGGACAAGGCGCCTGACGCCGGATCAGCGCCAGCGATTGAGGATCCCACGTGTCGATTTCCAGCCAGGTCATGTCGTATGGCGCGACCGCCTTGGCGACCTGCAAAAACCCTTCGGTCTTGAAGTGGTAATTCACGTCCAGATGCAGACCCATGTCAGGTCCGGCGCCCGAGCGGAACGCGGCCAGCGTGTCGCGCACCGCCTGCAACGTCTTGCGGTCGGCGTTCAGCGCGGGATGGCCAGGCGTGCGCCCAAAGCCCGGACCGAAGCTGACCAGCTTGCCGTTTTCATAAGGCATGATATTGGTTTTGAGACCCTTAAAGCCGCGTGCTTTCACCTCGGCGCCAAGCGCCGCCACGTCGTCGTAATTCTTCAACGCCGGCACGCCGACCAGCTCATGATTGCGCACCCGGTACGTCCCGCAATGCGACCAATACACCGGAATCCGTTCCCGCACCGGCCCGCCGAACAGCTCATACACCGGCACACCCAGCGCCTTGCCCTTGATGTCGAGCAACGCATTCTCGATCGCCGCGATCGCCCGCTGGTTGACCCCGTTCGGCGCCTGCACCTGCTTCACGTAAAGCAGCGAGGCAATCGCCTGAACCGGTCGAGGATCGGTCCCAATCAGCCCCTCCGCCATGCCATGAATGACGGCGGACAGGCCGCGGCTGCCATCGGCCTCGGTGTATTCCGACCAGCCCACCAGCCCGTCGTCGGTGGTCACCTTCAGGAACGAAAACGTGCGCCAGCCGGCGTCGCAATGCAGATCCTCGACCTTGGCGATCTTCATACAACGTCTCCCTCTCTCATGCCGTCCGGTTAGCACCATCCGACCCTGGGCAACAGACACGGGCGTGTTACAGACAGCGCCATGATCCCGTTATTCCTGCCCATGAGCCGCGCGTTGTCGCAACTCACCGATCCCGCGCTGTTCGGCGTCGTCTGGCGCAGCGTGCTGTTTTCCGCGCTGTTGTTCGCGGCGATCCACGCGGGCATGATCGGCGCCGTGCACCACCTGGCCGCCGGGCACGGCGTTCTGGCCTGGGTTCTGCACGCGCTCGGATCCATCGCGGCCGCGCTGTTGGCCTTGTGGCTGTTCCTGCCGTTCGCCGCGATCATCGGCTCGCTTTACATCGAACGGATCGCCCGCGCCGTCGAACGCCGCTTCTATCCCGAGCTACCCCCGCCCACCGCCGCGCCCCTCCTGGATCAGGTCTGGGACAGCATCGCCGTCGGCCTACGCGTCCTCGGCCTGAGCGTTCTGGCGTTGCTGCTGACGATCTTCCTGCCCGGCATCGGCCTCCCCATCGGTTGGGCCATCGCCGCCTGGGCGATCGGCCGAGGCCTTTTCGTCGCCGTGGCAATGCGCCGCATGAGCCGGTGGGAAGCCGAGGCCCTGTATCGCACCCTCCGCCCAGCGGCGCTGGCGCAAGGCGGCGTGATGGCCGCGGCGGCGTATTTTCCGCTGCTGAACTTGTTGATCCCCGTGGCCGGCACCGCCGCGATGGTGCATGTCCTGGACCTGGCTCTGACGCGAGGTGGCACGCCAATTCGAACCCACGACCTGGATCGGCGTTGACGCGGAAACGGTTTTCGCGGAATGCAGCGATAGGCTTCGCGGTCTCCACACGATCATTTTGCCATTGACATACGTCCTATTATAAGAATAAATAATTATCGCGACGGCATACCACTCCAGGAAATCCGCATTCCCATGACAATTCTACACTGGCCCGGTACCATGAAACCACGCCACCCCGGCAAGACCCGCAAGCTCATCGTTGATCCGCTTCCCTGGGAAGTGCTTCACACGCTGGTCTCCGGCCTTCCGGGTCCGATGAACGAAACCGACGCCGAGCGCGCCACCCGTTTCGACGCGCAGATGGCCAAGGTCGTGTCCTACAACCCCCGCAATGGCCCCGAAGCGATGGTGGCCGTCCAATGCGTGATCATGCGCCTGATGGCCGAGGACTGCCATCGCGACGCCGCTCGCCCAGACATTGCGTTGAGCCTGAAGAACGCACATTTACGGACTGCGCGGGAGTGCGAAAAACTGCTCGCGGACCAGAAGAGATTGCTGGCGCAATGGCAACGCTCGCCACTTCGTAAGATCGAACCCACCGCGGTCGCCAATCTGGGGCTGGCACAGTCGCTGATCCCAGACCCCGACGACCCCGATTTCGCCGAGGAAGCCTACAGCGCCATTATCGTGCCCCTGCATCCCGCCCCGAAGATGCTGCAATAGGCGCGGCTGCCGTGGTCAACGGATCCGGCAAGTCCTTTCCCGCCAGCAGCCGCGCGGCCATCAGCGCGGCGGCGTAGTTGTCCCGCCCTTCATCGGCGAGCCTCGCGTGCGCCTCCAACCGCCAGGCGCCGCCTTCCATGTTCGCGAGCCGCGCGGCCGACACCACGCGGCCAATCCCTGAGGGAAGGCCGGCCAGATCGGGCAGATCGATCGACGGGGCCGTTTCAACCATATCGAACGCCGCCTGGACCGAAACGCCGGCCGCGTCGCTGACCCGCGCTTCGTAGGGCCCGGGCCGGGGCGCGATCATCGACGACACGACCCGCTCCTCGCCAATTTGAAACACCCAGGGCGGCGCCTCGCCCGGGCCGCCAAGGGTCACGGTGAACGGCGGTTTGCCGCCAATCCACGCGAGGTTGAAACGCCTCTGCGCCGCGACCAGGTGCTGGCGTGCCGGGCCCGCGAACAGCGGCATCGCCAAGGGCGGCGGAGGTGGCGGGGCGGATTTCTTCACCGGCGCCGGAACCGGCTCCACCACGGCTTTCGCCCCTCTGGCCCTTTTGGGTGGCGGCGCCTTCTTTGGCGGCGGCGGTGGCAACGGCGGTTGCAGGTCATCGTTCCACTTGCTCAACGCCAGTCCGATCGGCTCCAACGATTTGGGCAACGGCGCCGTGCGTTGAGCCCGTGCCGTGATCGCCGTGGGCGAGTTCGACGCCATCACCGTCCAGCGCCGCGGCCCGTCTCGCGGCATGATCTCAATCCGGCAATCGCCCTTCGCGATCACCTGGTCGCCCACGAGCAGATCGGCCCAGTACCGGGCAGGCGTTTCCTTCCGGGCGCGGAGGATCGAACACTCCGCGGTCCGCCCGTCGATCGCGCTGATATAACCAGCGACCGCTGGGGGCGGCGCGGCCATCGCCGCGGGCCCGATGGTGCAGATCGTCAGAGCCAACAGCAGGCGGCCGGTCATGCGAATCACTTTGTTGCTCCCCCGCGAGTTTCGCACCCCCCGGGCCGCCGCGGTCAAGCGCCGCCGTGGTTGTTGAACGGGAATTCGAACCCACCCTCGCGCGCGGGATGCTGCGTCGCGGGATCCGAAGATTCAGACCATGAGCATCGCCCCCACCACGGCCTCGCCGGCACCTGAACCCATCCCGTATCCGCGCCGGCTACCGCGTTTGCTGCGCACTTTCATCGCGGTGGGCCCCGCGGCGGCCGATATGTATTTGCCAGCCTTTCCGGCGGTCGAGGCGACGTTCCACACCGCGCCAGGCACCGCGCGATTGACGCTCGCCGCGTGGTTCGCGGGTCTGGCCGTGGGACAGATCATGCAGGGTACGCTGTCGGACCGGTTTGGCCGGCGGAAGCCGTTGGCCATTGGCGGCGCGGTTGCCTCCTCATTAACGGTACTCGCGGTGTTGCGGTTCGTGGGCGCGATGGGAGCCTCCGCGGGAATGGTGATCGGCCGCGCGGTGGTGCGCGACCTCGCGAGTGGGGAGCGAGGGGCGATTCTTATGTCACGGCTGGTGCTGGTGCTGGTGCTGGTGCTGGTGATGGGCGTGGCGCCAATCCTGGCGTCCAGTGTCGGGGCGGCGTTTCTGGCGTTCGCGGATTGGCGATTGATTTGCTGGTTTCAGGCGATTTACGGCGTGTGCTGCGCGCTTTTGGCGTGGCGCATTCTGCCGGAGACGCTACCGGACCAACGCCGAATCAAGGTCGGTTTGGCCCAGGTCCTCACGCGATATGGTGCCATTCCGCGGGAGCCGATTTTCCGGACGCACGCGTTCATGGGTGGGGCGTCGACGTTCTGTATGTTCGCGTACCTGGGTGGATCGTCGCCGGTGTTCATTCAAGGTTTCGGAATGTCGCCATCGGGGTTTGGATTGATTTTCGGTCTGTGTTCGTGCGGGTTGATCGCGGGTTCGCAGATCAACGCGCGCCTGCTGCCTCGGTTCGGGCTGTTCACGATGCCGCGGGCGATCTGCCGGATTTCGCTGGCGGCGACGACCGTGTTGCTGGTGCTGAGTTTCAGCGGCGCGCATCAACCATGGATGATCGTCGCGCCGATCTTCGTGGCGTTGAGCTGCCAGGGATTCTCCAACGGCAACGTCGCGGCGGGGGCACTGGCGCGTCACGCGGCACATGCCGGATCCGACGCGGCGTTGATGGGCGTTGGACAGTTCGCTTTGGGCGCGAGCAGCGGATTGTTCGTGGGACTGCTGACAGACGGGACGCCGAGGGGAATGGCGTTGTTGATGTTTTGTGGAGCGTTGTGCGCGGTCGTGGTGGATTTGTTTCGGCCGCGGGGGTAGAGGTCCGCGGATGCGCGTACCTGTGTTCCGAGGTGTATTATACCAACCCCCCGAACGCCGGCCTCTTACGCATTACGTCATGGCCCGACTCGATCGGGCCATGACAGGGAGTGGGGCGGTGCCAGGGGTCAAGTGTTTGGTCGGTTGGTATTAATCGTTATCACCGCAAAGCCACAAGGATCACTTCACTTACGACGATCGAACGAAATTTACGATATCGTCTTCATCGCGGCACCAAATCTAATTGGCCGGTCCGCACACCTCGGCCTGATCCGACAACGGCCGTATGTCCAACGAGGTCGAGGAACCCCCAGTGCCGCCCGTGGTTTCGAATACAAGAAGTGTCGGCTTCTTATTCGGCGCCGAAACCAAATACGCGTGCCTCGTGAGGCCAGGATCATCGATCCGGCAAACAAGCCGAGATTTCAAGGCCGGCGACCCAATGGCCTGCTTGTCCGTAAAAGCGCAACCACGAAAGTTGGGACCGAAGCAAAGCTCGTCCGGTTCACTGCCGCCAGGTTTAATCTCGATGCGTTTCGGACCAGATTTTTGATTTTCGGTTGCCCATAGGGTGACGGTCCACGGCAGGTCTTCCCATTTCTGGCGCAGCACTTTGGAAGTGACACCAGCTACATGCACTCGAACGAGCCCCTCCCGGCGCGACCAGCGGTTTGTCGTTTCCGGTCCATTGGTCTTCCACGAGATCAATTGATTGCCGGCCATGTAATCCCAGCGCATCGAATTAAATCCATCCGGCGGGAGGACAGCGACGACAAGATCGGAAAGTTCAATGACCGGATGGCTATTGAGGTCGATGCTCTCAGCGCGCCCGGGATTTATCCAGGCGGTGGCCGCCAGAACGGCGAGGATTGCCAGTCGTCTCATAGTGTCATCCCTCAACCGAATGGGACACGGTGCCAAGGCGACGCGCGATATCGCTCGCCGATCTATCCCATGCGAGCGCCGTGATCAAGGAAGCAGCCACCCAAAATCCGCGGCCTTTCCGAACTGGGCGACACTGTCGACATTCCGGGACTGGTTGTTCGTGTCCTGATCAATCCCGACCGCCCCATTGCGTCCGCTGAGCTTGCCCTCGGCGCGTGCTCAATCTCGTTTCCTGAGCTTGGGGTTGTCCCATTTTATCCGGTCTGATGAGCTAGTGAATATCACGCATATCTGACCATCGCCGGACGGACGGCTCCGCCGCGATGCTGCGTGCAAGACATCTCGACGTCCGCCGCGCGCTCAGCGTACAACCGGTCCGTCACGGAACTCCAGGATCTCATGAGCATCGTCGTCGGTATCCCCGCCTGCGCCACCACCGCCGGCGAGCGGCTGGTCCACCAAACCCCTGCCCGTTACGCCGACGCCCTGATCGGCGGGTCGAGCGCTTTGCCGATCATGATCCCCCCAATGGGCGACACGCAGCTCGCATTGCTCGATCGCATCGACGGCCTGCTCGTCCCCGGCAGCCCGAGCAACGTCCACCCCTCCCATTACGGCATGGACGAAAGCCTGACGCCCGACCGGCACGACCCCGCCCGCGACTCCACGACGCTGCCGCTGATTCGCGCGGCCATCGCCCGCGGCCTGCCGGTGCTCGCGATCTGCCGCGGCATTCAGGAACTGAACGTGGCTCTCGGCGGTACGTTGCTTCAGAACATCCACGACCTCCCGGGACGCATGGACCATCGCGGCGGACCGCCGCCGCTGGAAACCGCCTATGGCCCCAGGCACACGGTATCGCTCGCCGGCGCCCTGGCCCGCATCGCCGGTGCCACCGAAATCACGGTGAATTCGTTACACAGCCAGGCCATCGGCCGCCCAGGTGATGGGCTGGTGGTCGAGGCACTGGCGGAGGACGGCACGATCGAGGCAGTGTCGTTCCCCACTGCCCTCGGGTTCGTCCTCGGCATACAATGGCACCCCGAGTGGCTCTGGGCGGAAAAACCCGCCAGTGTCGCGATTTTCCATGCGTTCGGCGAAGCATGCCGCGCGTATCAACAAAGTCCAGGAAAGGCAGCGTAGGATGGATTTACAACTCGCGGGCAAGACAGCCCTGATCACCGGGGGCTCGAAAGGCATCGGCCGCGCGACGGCGGAGGTTCTCGCGGGTGAGGGCGTGAACGTCATCCTCGTGGCGCGCGAGCAGGCGACATTGGACGAAGCCGCCGCCGCGATCCGCGCCAAACGCCAGGTGAACGTCCGCACCATCGCCGCCGATCTGTCGAGCGATGCCGCGGTTCGAAAAGTCGCCGCCGAGGCCGGGGAACTCGATATCCTTGTCAACAACGCGGGCGCGATCCCTCCGGGCGATGTCGGCTCGATCGACGACACGCGGTGGCGCCAGGCGTGGGACCTGAAGGTGTTCGGCTATATCTCCTTCTGCCGGGTGGTTTACGGGCAGATGAAGGCGAAGAAGGCGGGCGTGATCGTGAACGTGATCGGCGCGGCGGGCGAGAGTTTTCCAACCAACTATATCGCCGGTGCCGCTGGAAACGCGTCGCTGATGGCGTTCACGCGAGCTTTGGGCAAGGGCGCGCCGGCCGATGGGCTGCGCGTGGTCGCGATTAATCCGGGGCCGGTGGAAACCGACCGCCTGGTCATGCTGCGCCGCGCCGAAGCACAACAAAAATTCGGCGATCCGGACCGTTGGCGCGAACTGACCTCCAGCATGCCGTTTGGCCGCGCCGCGAGCCCGGCGGAAATCGGCAACGCGGTCGCGTTTCTGGCGAGCCCGCTGTCCGGCTATACCACCGGCACGGTGCTGACGATAAACGGCGGCGGCTGACCCCACGTCCTCTTTCATGTCCGAGGCCACCGCGCCCTCTCCTGGTTGTCCCCGGGGAGGGCGCTGTCGTTTTCCGTTGCCTATCGCTGTCAGACCAGTTATATGACCAGTCAGACACGGCAAAAATGCGGCATGGCGGAAAAATTAACGCCCGCGTTAACGGATCAGCAATGTTCAGGAGGCAGACATGACCATCTGGCCCGTCCAGGACGCCAAAGCGAGGTTCAGTGAGATGTTGGACAATTGCCTGACCGATGGCCCGCAGGTCATCAGCCGCCGTGGGGTGGACGCAGCCGTCCTCGTCCCGATCGACCAATGGCGCCGCCTGAAAGGTAACACGCCTACCCTCAAAGAGCTGCTGCTGTCCGGCCACGCCCGCGCCGACATCCCTGTCCCCTCCCGGAAAGGACACCGCTGGCGGCAAACCGCGGTGTTCGACTGACCGGTGTACCTGGTCGATACCAACGTGGTTTCCGAGTTGCGGAAACCACGTCCCCATCCCGTCGCCATCGCCTGGTTACGCGGTGTTTCAGACCGCGATTTGTTTCTCTCCGCCGTCACGGTGGGTGAGCTCCAGGCGGGCGTCGAGAACCTCCGCGCCAAGGACAAGTCCCGTGCCGAGGAGATCGAGGCCTGGGTCGATCAGATCGCTGGCGCCTGGAATGTCCTGCCGATGGACACCAAGGCCTTCCGGCACTGGGCTTTGTTAATGCAGGGCCGCCCAGGAGACTTGATCGCGGACGCGATGATCGCCGCGACGGCGCATGTCCACGGCCTGACTGTCGTCACCCGCAATATCCGCGACTTCGCGACCCTGAGCGTGCCGACACTTGACCCCTTCGTGCCGGTCTGATCCCCTGCCCGCAAGGGAGATACGGACCATGCGCATTCACAACCTGTACGAAGACGCCGAAGGCGTTTCGCATTTTCGAAACATCGAGGTGGAATGGGACGAGATACGGCAATCGAATAAATTCTCGGCCCGCCAGTCCGCTTCCGGCATCGTCTTCCGTGAAACCACCAAGGATTACACGGTCGATTGGCATCCCGCGCCGCGCCGCCAATACGTGATCAATCTTGACAGCGCCGTCCATATCACCGCCGGTGACGGAGAAACGCGTTACATTGGACCCGGTGAGGTCGTGCTCGTGGAGGACACCACCGGCAAAGGTCACATCTCCAAATTCGTGGGAGGCGCGATGCGCCGCTCCATCTTCGTCGCGTTGGACTGAGGCGGAACCGAATGTATCTCAATCAATTCGCCGACGGCTCCCTGCCCGAGGACATGACCGGAACGGATGAATTTCGCAGCCTTTTGACCAGCGCGGCCGACCTGGGCATTCCGCACGACCCGTCGATCTCGTATCGCTCCGCCAACATCGTCATGCGGCGGCAGCGCTTCCATTTCCTGGAATGGGGAGACCGCGCCGCGCCAACGATTGTGCTGCTGCATGGCGGACATCAGTCGGCGCATTCCTGGGATCTCGTCAGCCTCCACCTCGCCCAACATTATCGCGTCCTGGCCCTGGATCAGCGCGGCCACGGCGACAGCGAGTGGGCGCGCGACGTCGAGTATTCCAATCACACCATGTCGCTCGACGCGATGGCCTTTCTGGACTCGATGAGCCTGGAAAAGCCGATTCTGATCGGCCACTCGATGGGCGGCCGCAACAGCATGCTGCTGACCAAACAGAACCCGTCGCGGTTGCGCGCGCTGGTGATCGTCGATGTCGGACCGGAACTATCGGACCGCGGCCGTCAGGCGATCATGGGCTTCGTGCAGGAGAATCAAGAGTTCGAGGATCTCGATCATTTCGTCGCCAACGTGCGCAAATACGATCCCTATCGCTCCCGCGAGCACATCGAACGCACCGTCAAATACAATATGTTGCAGCGTTCGGACGGCAAGTTCGTCAGTAAATGCGATTCGACCCCGCGGCGCCTGGGGATCGTCCGGGGCGGCGGGCCGCTGGACAATATCACGCTCGAGGACGCGGGTTCGTTCCACCTTCCGGTCCTGCTGGTCCGGGGTGAGAAGTCGAACATCCTGGCGCCCGATGCGGCGGAGCGGTTCGCGGCGTCCATGCCCCAGGGACGCCTCGTGACGGTGCCGAACTGCGGCCACAACGTGCATGGTCAGAACACACTGGGCTTCATCGGCGCCCTGGGAGAGTTCTTGCGCTCTTTACCCTGAGGCCGGCCACCGCATTTGAAACAATGATGCGAGCATTGCCGGCCTAAGTCAGGCCATGCGCGCCAGCACCCTGACCCCCGCCTGGATCGGACCCACCCGCCAGGCTGGCCCCTTAGCCGAGATGATCGACCCGGCAGTGGCTATCGCCGGGAGCGTGGCCTTCGCGCTGGTGCTGTTCCTGCCGCAAATCCTCAATGACGGCGACACGCTCTGGCAAATCCGAACCGGTGAGTGGATCCTCGCCAACCTCGCCATCCCTGCCGTCGACCCGTTCTCCTTCACCGCCGGCGACAAACCCTGGTTCGCCCACGAATGGTTCGCCGAGACGCTGCTGGCGCTCGCTTTTCGCGCGGGAGGGATGTCCGGCGTCATGGTGCTGGCCGCCACCGCCGTGGGTCTGACCGCGGCCCTGTTGCTCCGCCACCTGAGACGTTTCCTTCCTGGAATCTACGCCGTCCTGGGACTGATCGTCGCGCTCGCCAACGCGGCGCCGTCGATGCTCGCGCGCCCGCATTTGCTGGCCTGGCCGTGCCTGGTGCTGTGGTGTGGAGGCCTGGTTACCGCGCGGGCGAACCGGACCGCGCCCTCATACTGGCTCCTGCCGGTCATGGTACTCTGGGTGAACCTCCACGGCAGCTTCATGGTCGGCCTGCTGCTGCCCGGCGCCTTCATGCTGGAAGCCCTGTGCGATCCGGGCGCCAATCACCGCCATACTTTCACCACCTGGGCCAGTTTCCTCCTCGCCGCCTGGGCCGCCGCCCTTATCAACCCCGATGTTCTGGGGGGCGTGCTGTTTCCGTTCCACATGCTCGGGATGAAAAGCCTCGCCTGGATCGGCGAGTGGGAACCCACCGACTTCGGCCGCATCCAGCCCCTGGAGCTGATGATCCTCGCTGGCCTCGCCTTGGGATTGTCCGGGAAAGTGAAACTACCGCCGATGCGGCTTCTCATGTTGCTGGGGCTGATCCACGGCGCGCTGGCGCATGGACGGCACGAGCAACTTTTGGGCATCGTCGGCGCGTTGATCCTGGCCGAACCGCTTGGTGAGAGCCTTGGACGTGGGAAAGCAGAGGCTCTGGCGTGGCATCGCCTCGCAGCGGGCGCGGGGCTGATCGCACTGGCGGCGCTCGTCACCCGGGTCGCATTACCGCTGTCCCCGGCGCGAACCGGAGCCGCCTTCGCCGCGACGCTTGACCAGGTGCCGCCTTCGCTCCGCGCGAGACCAGTCCTGAACGATTACAGCCTGGGCGGGCGATTGATCTTTCAGGGAGTCCGCCCCTTCATCGACAGCCGCGCCGATCTGTATGGCGACGAGTTCCTGACCCGCTACCGCCGCGTGACCTGGCCCGACCGCGACGCGCTGGACCTCGCGCTGTCGGAGTATGGGATCGCCTGGACAATCTTCCCGTCCGGCCACCGGATTGTTCCGGTTCTGGACCGAAAGCCGGATTGGCACCGGTTGACGGAAGTGGATGGCGTCGTGATCCACGTCCGCGAGGATCGAACGCCCCGATAGCGCGGCGGCCGGTCAGGCCGCGAAAGGCCTCAACGCCAGCCGCGGCAGGGATTCCAACTGCAACTGGTCGATCCCTTCTTCCATGGGCTCGCGGATCATATATCCCCGGCCCCAGACCGTGCCGATCAGATTGTCGGCACCCGCCACCGCCAGTTTTTTTCGCAGCTTGCAGATGAAAACATCGATGATCTTCATCTCTGGTTCATCCATCCCGCCGTATAGATGGTTCAGGAACGCTTCCTTGGTCAGCACCATGCCCTTACGGAGCACCAGCAACTCCAGGATGGAATATTCCTTGCCCGTCAAATGCACCTCCTGCCCGTCCACCGTTACCTCCCGGCTGTCCAGGTTCAGCTCAATCGAGCCAAGCCGCAGGGTTGGCTGGCTGAAGCCCTTGCTGCGCCGGGTGATCGCTTGCATCCGCGCCAGCAGTTCGGACTTGTCGAACGGCTTGGTGATGAAATCGTCGGCACCCAGGCCGAGGCCTTTGACCTTGGCTTGCGGACGGGACAGGCCGGACAGGATCAGCACGGGTGTGTCGTTGCGAGCAATCCGCATACGCCGGACCACCTCGTACCCCTCCACATCCGGCAGGATCACGTCCAGCAGTACGATGTCGTACTCGTAATGCCGGGTCAGTTCGATTGCCTCTTCGCCTGTTTCGGCGTGCTCGACGACCGCGCCAGCGCTTTTTAGCATCAGGGAGACGCCGTGGGCAGCTGTCAGGTCGTCTTCTACAAGTAGGACGCGCATGTTGCCCTCTCCACACTCATTTCCAGTTGTATACCACCTATGCGTGTGTTCTGCCAGTGGATTTTTACGACCATTACGTGTATTTCTCAAATATTCTCCGATGAGATGGATATATTTTCGATACATATCAGGAACACAACGCCTACTGGAGTATGAACATATTTATGAGACAAAATAATCTTATAGAAAAGATTGTCCTATCGAGCGCCCGGCTTCGCGAAATCGCGCCGCTGACCATCAGTGGGCGCATCGCCTCGGTGTCCGGCCTGGTCGCCGAAATCGCCGGCCTGACCGGGCAGGTTTTCGTCGGCGATCAGGTCTTGCTGCACGGCAAGGACGGGATGGCCGTTCGCGCTGAAATCGCCGGATTCCGGGACGGGCGCGCCCATGCCATGCCTTTTGGGGCCCTTGACGGCCTCGGTCCGGGGCAAACCGCGACCCTGCTGCCACGCGCGGCCGGATCCCTCGCGGTGTCCGATCGCTGGCTCGGCCGGGTCATCGACCCCATGGGAAAAGCCATCGACGGGCGCGGCCCGGTGCCGCCAGGTCCCACGTCACGCCCGATCGCCGCCAGCCCGCCCGAGGCCACCAGCCGAGCCCGCCTTGGCGATCGCATCACCCTGGGCGTGCGCGCGCTGGACCTGTTCACCACCTGCCGCCTTGGCCAGCGGCTTGGCCTGTTCTCGGGCTCCGGGGTTGGAAAATCGACGCTGTTCGCCATGCTCGCCCGCGCGGCCATCTGCGATGTCGCGGTCATCGCCCTGGTCGGAGAGCGTGGCCGCGAGGTGCGCGAGTTCCTGGAAGACGATCTGGGAGAAGACGGCCTCGCCCGCGCCGTCGTCGTCGTCGCGACCTCCGACGCGCCGCCCGTATTGCGCCGTCGCGCGGCCTATACGGCGATGACGGTCGCCGAGCATTTCCGGGACCATGGCAAATCCGTCCTCTTCATGATGGACAGCGTGACCCGGTTCTGCCTCGCTGCCCGGGAGATCGGCCTGTCGGCGGGGGAGCCACCGTCCACTCGCGGCTATCCCCCCAGTGTGTTCGCGGAACTGCCGCGGCTGCTGGAACGCGCGGGACCCGGCGAGGACAAGGGCGACGACACCGGTTTCATCACGGCGTTATTCACTGTGCTGGTCGAGGGCGACGACACCAACGAACCGGTCGCCGACGCGGTGCGCGGCATCCTGGACGGGCATGTCCTGCTGGACCGCGGGATCGCGGAGGCCGGCCGTTATCCGCCGGTGGATGTGCTGCGGTCCCTGTCTCGCGCGGCCCAGGGATGTCTCACGGAGGAGGAGATGGGGCTCGTGCGCCGGGCCAGGGGGATTTTGGGATTACGGGCGGAGATGGTGGACCTGGTCCGCATGGGCGCTTACCGCGCCGGCGCCGATCCAGCGGTGGATGAGGCGTTGGTCATGGGCCCAAGGATCGAGGCGGTGCTGTCGCAGGACCGCGCGGAACAGACCGCGATGGATCAGGCGTTCGTCCGGTTGCGTGAGGCGATGAGCCCGGAGGCATCGATTGGTGCCTGATCCCGGCTTTCAAGCTTTGGCGGCCTTATGCCGGTTGCGCCGCATGGAAACTGACGAGGCCCGCCGCGCTCTGGCCGAAACTCTGGCCAGTGAGGCGGCACTCGCGACGCGGAATGAGGCGATCACACGCGAAATCGCGGACGCGCGTCAAAGGCCTGACATTTTCGACCGCGAGACGTTCTCCGCGTGGCTTGCGCGCATGCGGAGCGAGCAGACCCGGCTGACCGAGCCTCTGCGCGGCGCCACCATGCGCACCGCCGCGAACCGCGCGGTGCTCGCGAACCGGCGCATGGCGGAAACCGCCGCGGACGAAGCGCTTGGCCGCGCGGTGACGGCGCGAGAATCGGCGGTGGCGCGACGCGACCAGGCAATGCTGGAGGACGTGGCGCGGGCATTGACGCGCGCACCTGTGTCAGACCGCGACAATGCGGTGTGACAGCGTCGCGATGCCGCCCCGCCAGCTTACCGCGAAACGGTGACGGAACCTGGTTTCTGCTCAAATCGCCTCCGGGATCAGGGCTGAACGCCTGGCCTGATTTGTTCCAAAGCCTCTTCACGTGGATTTACCTGGAGCCGCACGACGATGATATCTCGACCTGAGCACGGCTCCGCCGCGCGTTGGGGTCGCCGGATACCGCGCAACCGCCGCCCGATCCGGCAGTCGCACCGGCGGTCGCCAATCCCGCCGAAACGCTGGCCGCCATGGCGAGAAACCTCGATCGCGATGCAAAACTCGGGGTACTGAGGCTCGACGACCTGACGATTACCCGAGGCGATGTCGCCGACGCCATCCGCGCAATGCCCGCCAGTTTCGCCAGCCTTGGTTCCGACGGCGTGTATAAGCACGCGACAGAGGTGCTGATCCGGCAGAAAGCGATGGTTTTGAACGCAAGGCGGCAGGGGCTCGACAAAGATCCCGCCCTGCTTCATCGGGGCGAAATCGCGCTCGAACGGATCGTGGCCGACGCGTGGCTTGCCCGAAAGGCCAATGCGGCCGTCACCGAAGAAGCTTTGCACGCCCGGTACGAACGCGACGTGGCCGGCAAACCCGGTCCGGACGAAGCGCGCGCGCGCGTCATCCTGGTTCCAACCCCGGACGAGGCACGTGCCCTGATCGCCAGACTGCGCGCCGGCGCGGATTTCGCCGAACTCGCGCTACAGCACAGCAAGGATCCAACGGCGTCCCGCGGCGGCGATCTGGGTTACGTGCCATTGGAGGCCGTTTCGCCCGAAGTCGGTTCCGCGATGTTCACGCTTTTCCCGGCCAGATCACGCCGTTCCCGGTGCACGCCATGGCGGGGTACTACATTCCGCGGGTCGAGGGACGGCGGAATCGCGCCACTCCCAGCTTCGATGAAGCGCGTGGCAGGCTGGAGCGGGATCTTCGGGCCGACGCCGTCCGTACAACGATTTCGTCGCTGATGTCCGGCGTCAAACTGACGCCCGTCGCGGTTCAAGATGGGAGCGCGGCCCCGCCTAAGCGGTAACGATTCGCGGCTTGCGGTAACGCAGCCCCGCCAGCCCCGCGACGCTGAAAAGGAATACGGCGATCGATCCCGGTTCCGCTACCTGTGTCAGACTGATCCCATCGATCAGAGACATCGGCGGTTTGCCGTTTGGCGTGCCTATGGCCAGAAACGTGAGCGTTTGACTCGCGGCAGAGGCGGTAAACGTCATCGTTTGCGACATCCAGGCCACGTAGCTCGAATCGGGCACACTCATCAGGGTCGAATCAATGGTGGTACCACCGAAAGTGACCCGCCATTTATTGGTGGTCGCGCCAGTGAAGCCGGTTTGCTGCGCGCCAGCCTGGTAGAAAGTGAGGGTGTACTGTAGCCCACTGGTGAGCCCGGATATCGTCTGGCTGATTGCCTCGCTGTAAAAGCTGTCGGCGTCGGCGGTGAGAAAGTTTCCACCATCGGGGCTTACCCCGGGGAAAGCCACGAACGGCGCGTAGACGCCTCCGGGCCCCATGTCACTGGTGCCACACATATTGTTCGCGCCACCCAGCACCACGCAATCGATATAACCGGATTGTTCGGCTGGTTGTGTGACTGACCAGTTCGGCAAATTACTGGGATACGGCTGCGGCACGGAGGTGGAAGCCGGTGCCAGCTCGGAGTTCGTGGTGTTCAGGGATCCCACACTTTCAAACGAGCCATTCGTGACGAGGTTCGGACCCACCGCTCCCGCGGGCGAAAACGCCAGGCTGGTTGCGAGCGCCGCGACACCGAAAGCGGTGACCGCCATGCGCGTACGTTTCACCCGAGACCGTTCAAATGTTTGCAATGGCATGGCGATAAGCCTCATGGGGTTGGCCGAAAAATGCCAGGCCACGTGCGAGGGTTGGTTGGCATTTACAGCGGCGCGCTTAATCCCCGACCGGTGAGTGTCAAGATAGTTGTCGCCCGGCATTCGTAACGAGGGTTGCTTTATCCACCTCCGGTTTTTGGCATGTGCGGCAGGCCTGAACGTCCGACTGGTGCCGAGCATGCCATGGTGCTCACTGCGGGGAAGGTGCAGTGCTC
>SHWL01000090.1 GCA_009693865.1 Acetobacteraceae bacterium
GAGCACTGCACCTTCCCCGCAGTGAGCACCATGGCATGCTCGGCACCAGTCGGACGTTCAGGCCTGCCGCACATGCCAAAAACCGGAGGTGGATAAAGCAACCCTCGTTACGAATGCCGGGCGACAACTATCTTGACACTCACCGGATCGTCGTCCGCCTGCGCCTGATCGGCCAGATGGAAGCATGGACAGTTACAAGTGAAAATGTTCTGCCCACCGGCCGCAAAACCCGAGCCTTGCTGGCGGCCGTCGCATTATCCGGGCCGCGGCCGGCGTTGCGTGGCCGTCTGGCCGAGTTGCTTTGGAGCCGCCGGCCTGAGGAACAGGCCCGCGCCTCTTTGCGGCAGGAAATCCACCGGCTGTTGGAGGCACTCTCCCCCTCCAAGACGGAGCTCCTGGTTGTCACGCGCGACCATTTGTCGCTGAGCCCAGGCGCGATCTGGATCGATGTCGAGGAAGTCATGCGGGCGACCATCACTCAGCCCGCGTCGTTGTCGCTGCTGGACGGAGACCTGCTGGAAGACCTGGATGGGATCGATCCAACCTTCGACATGTGGCTGACCTCGGAGCGCGAGCGTTTGCGGGATCGCGCGCGCGGCATCGCTGAAGCCCTGTTGCGTGACCAGGTCGATCCGAACGCGGCCATTCCGGCGGCACAGCGGTTGCTGCAGATCGATCGCGCCCATGAAGGCGCGTGGCGCGCTTTGATGCGCGCGCACGCGGAACGCGGCGAGCGCGGGATGGCGTTTCAGGCCTATGACCGTTGCCGGGCTGTCCTGGCGGATTTACTGGACGCGACACCTTCGGCGGAAACGCAAAAGCTTTTGACCGAAATTCGCGGCCCGTCCAGCAATCGCGCGCCCGCCCGGCCGCCGATCTCGTACCCCGAGCCGGCCACGCGAATCCAGGTTGGTTTCGACGACGAACCACCGGACGACAGAGAGTATCTGTCCCGCGAGGAGCAACTGCCGCGAGGTGGCGCGCATGTGGGTGTTCTCCCCATGCAATGTATTGGACTGTCGGAGGAGGACTCCTACCTGGGCCCAGGCCTTGCCGATGAGATCACGTCGGCACTGTCCCGTTTCCGCTGGATGTTCGTGGTATCTTCCAGTTCGCTCATGCGGTTCGCACAGGACAACCGCGATGAGGCGGCGATCCGGCGCGCCTTTGGGATCGACTTTTTGCTGGACGGCACGATCCACCGCACTCGCAACAAATTGCGCATCACGCTACGGCTGCTCGATCTCCGGGCGGGCAATCAGATCGTCTGGGCGCGACGATTTGACCGCCAGGCCAATGATCTGTTGACTGTTCAGGATGAAATCGCGGCGGAGGTGGTCGCGCAGATCGATCCCGAGATTCTGCTGATCGAGGCGAAACGCAGCGCGGCGCGGACCAGGGTGAACGCGACCGCTTACGATCTTGTTTTGCGGTCGATTCCGCTGATGACCCGGTTCGATCGCGACAGTTTCCGCCAGGCTGGCGAATATCTGGCGCAGGCCATCACGTTGGAACCGGATTACGCGGCGGCGCACGCCTGGTACGCCTACTGGCATGTTTTCCTGGTCGGTCAGGACTGGGCCGAAGATCCCGGCGACACGATGCGGCGCGGCGGTGAACTCGCGGAACGAGCCATCATCCTGGATCCGCACGATGCGAAGGCGCTGACCATCGCGGGTCATGTGCGGGCCTTTCTCCATCACAGCCTGAACGAGGCCGCTGCCCTGCACGAACGCGCCCTGGAACTCAACCCGAACCTCTCGATGGCCTGGGCGTTGTCCGCTATCACCTACGCCTACAAAGGTGACGCCGAGGAGGCGGAGCGGCGCAACAACCGGTATAAACTGCTCTCGCCGCTCGATCCGCTCGCGTTCTTTTTCGATTCGGTGTTCGGCATGATCCATCTGCTGAAGCACGAATATCAGGCCGCGGTCACGGTCGGCCGCGCGGTCACGCAGTTGAACCCCTCATTTTCCGGCGGGTACAAACCTTACCTGTCGGCACTTGGCCATCTCGGACGGGAGCAGGAAGCGGCAACCATCCTGCGCAAGCTGCTGACGATCGAGCCGGATTTCACGGTCGAACGCTTCCTGGCCAAGACCGCGCTGGAGGCAACATCGGACCGCGCCCATTACGCGGAAGGGCTGCGCCAGGCGGGCGCGCCTTAGCCCGGCGGCCGCCGGACCGGACAGGTTTGGATCTCGGCCCTTGGCGCCGGGCTTGTTGCTACCGGAGCGCCTTCCGCCGCCCGGCGCTTGCGGGCTGCCGCCGCGTACTGACCTCTGGGCCGCTCGGCCATGGCGTTGGGGCGTACCACGGTATCGTAGAAATCGTCCCAGTCCTCAGGCGCGAACTGCTTCAGATCGGGTACGAGTTCGTAATTGTTCAGCGTCGCTTCCTGATACGCGACGCGGGGAATCGGTTGCACCTGGAGCATGGGATGCTCCTTGCGGAAGTCAATTGGCGTGTCGGTCTTGATCAGGCGGATGTTGGTGATCAATGGGCCGAACCAATGATCGGTTTCGATCACGCCTTCGAACGGTTCATAGCCGCCTGGCCGGCCGAAATTCGCGGGTGAGCGCACCAGCAGGCTCCAACCAGGCGCGGTGCGAACCATCAGTCCCGACCACAATTGCATGAAGCCGGGTTCCTGCAGCACGGCCATGAAGGGCGGCGCATATTCGGCGAACTCAGGTGGCGCGACGGACGCGAAGTAGTCCGCGAAACCGGGGAACTGCACCGATCCGAGCTTTGGGATGGGAAACCATTCACCCACGCCCTCATAGGTCCACAGCACGTCATAGCCATCGAACCGTAGCGAGAAGTCCATCGCCGGGAAGATGTAATAGCCAAAGCCGGAGGCGGTGCTGGAGGGCTCGCAATAGCGAAAGGCCCGGGTCGGCAGCATGCCGGCGGCGGACCGGTCGGCGCGTTGCGGCAAACGGGCGGAAGGGATCAGCCGATGGAATGTCACGAGCTTTTCCGGCGGCGACGGGATCTCAATTGTCGAGGTGGTCGTCATCGCTCTCCCCTTTCGCCGGTCGAAAAAAACTCAGACCAGGATCCGGAAATCCTGGTCTGGGGGCATCCTCGGAGAAATCGCGGCGTCTGTCTGTAGCGCGACCTCGGGGCTGGTTTATTTTCGGGCCGGGAGCGACGGGGCGTAGCCGCCCAGGCGAACCTTACCGGTATCCGCCGTGCTCAACGATGGGGCGTAACCGCCAAGGCGAACCTTGCCCGCATCCGTGGTGCTCAGCGACGGGGCATAACCACCCAGACGAACCTCACCGGCATCGCTCGTGCTCAACGACGGAGCGTAGCCGCCGAGACGGACCTTG
This sequence comes from Acetobacteraceae bacterium, assembly GCA_009693865.1. Lineage (GTDB taxonomy): Bacteria > Pseudomonadota > Alphaproteobacteria > Acetobacterales > Acetobacteraceae > Rhodopila. The sequence continues at coordinate 3,339 of SHWL01000090.1, forward strand.
CCCGCATCCGCCGTGCTCAGCGATGGGGCGTAACCGCCAAGGCGAACCTTGCCAGCATCCGCCGTGCTCAGCGATGGGGCGTAACCGCCGAGGCGAACCTTGCCAGCATCCGCCGTGCTCAGCGATGGGGCGTAACCGCCGAGACGGACCTTGCCCGCATCCGCCGTGCTCAGCGATGGGGCGTAACCGCCGAGGCGAACCTTGCCAGCATCCGCCGTGCTCAACGACGGGGCGTAACCGCCGAGGCGAACCTTGCCAGCATCCACCGTGCTCAACGACGGGGCGTAACCGCCGAGGCGAACCTTGCCAGCATCCACCGTGCTCAACGACGGAGCGTAACCGCCGAGACGGACCTTGCCCGCATCCGCCGTGCTCAGCGATGGGGCGTAACCGCCGAGGCGAACCTTGCCAGCATCCGCCGTGCTCAACGACGGGGCGTAACCGCCGAGACGGATCTTGCTGACATCCGCGGTGCTCAGCGACGGCGCGTAGCCACCCAGACGGACTTTACGGCTGTCGATGACGGACGGCGAAGAAGAGTTGAGTAAGGACATGACAGTACCTTTCCAGGAAAGTAAATCTGGTGGAGCCTCGGGAAGAGGACTTGTTTCCGCTTCCGGCTTGATGCAGATACTGTCAGGTTAAGGATTTATTATCGTTTTATTAACGTTATCGTCTCGTAAATTCGCTCATGTACTCAATTTTATCTGATGACGATACCCTTGTTCATCATGGCCGATAAAACCTATGATTGTTGTTCGATACTAAAAAACAGGCCTTTATGGCATATCATGAGCAGAGTCACATGAGGGGATATTTGACGCGTGAATCGTCACGAGCTGCTCAGCCCGTGGGTTGGCGAATCCAAGATGGTTACGGGTCAAGAAGTTTCCTCAGGCCGCGGCAAGGGCCGCGGCCACGGAGGCTCAGGCGGCGGTGCCGCCCACGGTCAACCCGGCGAGTTTCATCGTCGGTTGACCCACGCCGACCGGAACTCCCTGACCGGATTTTCCGCAGGTCCCGATACCCGGATCCAGCGCCATGTCGTCGCCGACCATCGTCACCTTGGTCAGCGCGTCAGGCCCATTGCCGATCAAGGTCGCGCCCTTCACCGGCGCGGTGACCTTCCCGTCCTCGATCAGGTACGCCTCGCTCGCGGAGAACACAAACTTGCCGGAGGTGATATCGACCTGACCGCCGCCGAAATTCACCGCGTACAAGCCGCGTTTCACGGAGCGGATCATCTCCTCGGCGGTGTGTGTCCCACCCAGCATCACGGTGTTGGTCATGCGCGGCATCGGCGCATGCGCATGGGACTGACGGCGGCCATTGCCGGTCGCGACCATGTTCATCAGCCGCGCGTTCAGGCGATCCTGCAGAAAATTGACCAGAACCCCGTCCTCGATCAGCACGGTCCGGTTCGTTGGCGTGCCCTCGTCGTCCACTGTCAGGCTGCCGCGGCGATCCATCATCGTGCCGTCATCAACCACCGTCACGCCCGGCGAGGCGATCCGTTTGCCCAGAAGTCCCGAGAACGCCGAGGTCTTCTTGCGGTTGAAATCTCCCTCCAACCCGTGTCCGATCGCCTCATGCAGCAGGATCCCGGGCCAGCCGGCGCCCAGAACGACCTCCATCTCCCCCGCGGGAGCGGGCACGGACTCGAGGTTGACCAGCGCCTGGCGCAATGCCTCATCCACCGCGCCGCGCCAGACGGATTCCTGGGTCACTGCGTCGTAGCCGAAACGGCCGCCGGTGCCGTAACTGCCGGTCTCCCGCCGCCCGTCCTGCTCGACCACGACGGAGACGTTCAAACGCACCAACGGGCGCAGGTCGGCGACCCGCGTGCCGTCGGCGCGCAGGATTTGGACCGCCTGCCACTCCCCGCCCAGAGAGGCCATGACCTGGACAATTCGGGAATCTTTGCCGCGGGCATAGGCGTCGATCTCCGCCAGCACGCCGGTGCGGGAGGCGAAATCACCCTGGTTTAACGGGTTCGCATCCGAATAAAGCCGGACATTGGTCTGCCGCGGTGCTTCGGAGCCGGTGCCGCCATGGTCCGCCGAGATTGCCGAGACGCTGGCCGCGGCGCGCCGCAACGCGGGCTCGGACAATTCGGCCGCATGGGCGAAACCGGTTGCCTCGCCCGCCACGGCGCGCAAGCCAAACCCAAGGGTCGTGTCGAAACCGGCCGAGCGGATGCGCCCGTCGTCGAGGCTGATCTGCTCGCTTTCCCGATATTCCATGAACAACTCGCCGTCATCGCTGGAGCGCAGCGCCTGGGCGGTGATCCGCGCGGCGGTATCCTGGTCCAGCGTCGAGTCGGCGCGGTCGAAAAACAGCCGGTCGGTGGTGGCGAGTGCGGTCATGGTCTTGGATCCTCGAAAACTGATAGGCCAGCCGAACGTTGCAGCGGGATAACCCGCCCTGGTGGTTCCGTATAGCGCGTGCCCGGGCAGACCGCACGGGCGATGACCAGCACCGCCGTGAGTAAGATGGTGGCCCCAATCTGGTGTGCCACCCCGGCAACCGCGGGCACCGCCAACAACAGGGTCAGCACGCCCAGAAGATATTGCAAGATGGCAGCGGCACCAGCGAATCCCCCGCGCCAGCCAAGCGGAACCCAGGCCACTATCGTCAGGCCCGCCGCCGAGAGCAATGTCAAACTCGCGAGCAAACGATGGTTGAACTGCACCGCCGCGATGTTCTCGACGATGTTGCGGCCGAAGGGTTCCAGATCGGCGTAACCGGTTGGCATCAGATGCCCGTCCATCAGCGGAAAAGTATTATAGGTCAGGCCAGCGCGCAGTCCAGCGACCAACCCGCCGGCCAGGATCGTCAACGCGACCAGGCTGAGCGTGGCCCAGGTCAGCGCCCGCAACGAGGGTCCCGGACGGGGGACGGCGGGACCTGGCGGCAACAGCGAGAGCGCCGTCCACAGAACCACTACATATAATAGGAGCGCAAGCGCCAGATGCAGCACCAGGCGAACCGGCGCCACGGTGGTCGCATCGGGAAAGAATCCCGAGGCGACCATGAACCATCCGACTCCCCCTTGCAGGGCGCCAAGGATGAAAAAAACCACCAGCTTCGGGATCATGCGCCGATCCAGCCGCCCGGTCAGGGCGAACCAGATCAGCGGGATCAGAAACGCCGCGCCGATCAGCCGGCCCCACAGGCGGTGAGACCATTCCAGCCAGAAAATATGCTTGAACCCCTCCAGCCCGAAGCCGTCGTTGACCAGGCTGTATTGCGGAATGTTTTGATACAACGCGAACAACCGCCGCCATTCCGCCTCGGTCAGCGGCGGCAGAGCGCCCATGATTGGCGCCCATTCCATGATCGACAGCCCGGAGCCACTGAGCCGGGTTGCGCCACCAAGCCCGGTCATCACCAGGATCATGAACGCGATGGCATAGAGCCAGATCGCGACCAACCGCCGGGAGCGCGGTGAAATGGCTCGTTCACCTCTCGGCAGGTCAGGAAAATCGCGGTCGTCGAACGGCATTCGCCACTATAGAACCGGTCCCGCGATCAGGACCACCAGTTCCGGCGCGGAGCGATGAAAACCGGCGCGGCCAAGCCCGCGATGAACCGAAGGCGGCCTCTGGTCAGTGCAGCGTGTGCATCGCTTTCGCGTGACGAACACGTCCGGTCCGGGCCAGCGGATTGGCCGCGACGCGCACCGAATGCAGCTTGCCCTCAAGCTCCGTGCGCCAGAATGCCAGGAATTTCCGCGGGTCCGGATATTCCGGCGCGATATCCATGGCCTGCCAGACATAGGTTTGTAACAACGCCGGATGATCGGGCAGATGGTACAGAATCTCGACGGTGGTCAGGCGGTAGTCCTTGATAACGGTAACGTGCCCCATGGCGATGACCCCTTTCTCAGGTGGAAACCGGCGTTTGTTCCCCTGGATGTTTCCCGTCGGCGCGATTTTTCCGCGTCCATGACCGGAGCATGACAAAGAAATTCGCGGCGGTGCAATCAAAAATCACATGATACCAATAAGTTGGCACTCATCATCCACGAGTGCTGCCGCCTCTTGACTCTGCCCGGTGGGATCACTAGATCGCTGGCACTCTCAATGAGGGAGTGCCAGCAGGCGTCAGACGGCCTCCAGGATCGCCCGCCAGGGGTTCCGGGGGAGCCCCCGTGTGACGCGCGCCAGGCTCAGGATCACTCAGGCTGAGATCAACTCAGGAGCGATAAAATATGTCTTTCCGCCCATTGCATGACCGCGTGGTGGTCCGCCGGGTCGACGCCGAGGAGAAGACCGCCGGTGGAATCATCATCCCCGACACCGCCAAAGAAAAGCCGATGGAAGGCGAAGTCATCGCCGCCGGTCCTGGCGCACGTAACGAAGCCGGCGCGCTGGTTCCGTTGGACGTGAAAACCGGCGACCGGATTCTGTTCGGCAAATGGTCCGGCACCGAAGTGAAGCTCAATGGGGAGGAACTTCTGATCATGAAGGAATCCGACATCATGGGCATCATCACGGTGGTCGCGGCCAAGAAGAAAGCCGCCTGAACTTCGTTCCCACCTGGTCTCCGACTCATTGAACAAGGATAAGTAACATGGCAGCCAAAGACGTACGTTTTGGCGGTGATGCCCGCGCGCGCATGCTGCGAGGCGTCGACATTCTCGCCGATGCCGTGAAGGTGACGCTTGGCCCGAAAGGCCGCAACGTCGTGCTCGACAAAAGCTTCGGCGCGCCGCGCATCACCAAGGACGGCGTGACCGTCGCCAAGGAAATCGAACTGGCCGATAAGTTCGAGAACATGGGCGCGCAGATGGTGCGCGAAGTCGCTTCCAAGACCAACGACATCGCGGGCGACGGCACCACCACCGCCACCGTTCTTGCGCAGTCGATCGTGCGCGAGGGCTCCAAGGCGGTCGCGGCCGGCATGAACCCGATGGATCTGAAGCGCGGCATCGACAAGGCGGTGCAGGCCGTCGTGGAAGAGCTGAAAAAGCGCAGCAAGAAGATCACCACACCCTCCGAGACGGCGCAGGTTGGCGCGATCGCCGCGAATGGCGAAACCGAGATCGGCAAGATGATCGCGGACGCCATGCAGAAGGTCGGCAATGAGGGGGTCATCACGGTCGAAGAAGCCAAGGGCATCGCGACCGAGCTCGACGTCGTCGAAGGCATGCAGTTCGACCGCGGCTATGTCTCTCCGTACTTCATAACCAACGCGGAGAAGATGGTCGCCGATCTGGAGCAGCCGTATATCCTGATCCATGAGAAGAAGCTGTCCGGCCTGCAGCCGATGCTGCCGCTGCTGGAAAGCATCGTGCAATCCGGGCGTCCGCTGGTGATCATCGCCGAGGACGTCGAAGGCGAAGCGCTCGCGACCCTGGTCGTGAACAAGCTGCGCGGCGGCCTGAAGATCGCGGCCGTGAAGGCGCCTGGCTTCGGCGATCGCCGGAAGGCGATGCTGGAAGACATCGCGATCCTGACCGGTGGCACCGTGATCAGCGAAGACCTTGGCATCAAGCTGGAGAACGTGAAGCTCACGGACCTCGGCAAGGCCAAGAAGATCCTGATCGAGAAGGAAAACACCACGATCGTCGAGGGCGGCGGCAAGAAGGCCGACATCCAGGGCCGTTGCGCGCAGATCCGGGCGCAGGTCGAGGAAACCACCTCGGACTACGACCGCGAGAAGCTGCAGGAACGTCTCGCGAAGCTGGCAGGCGGCGTCGCCGTCATCCGCGTCGGTGGCAGCACCGAAGTCGAAGTGAAGGAGCGCAAGGACCGTGTCGATGACGCGCTGCACGCGACTCGCGCGGCGGTTGAGGAAGGCATTGTGCCCGGCGGCGGTGTCGCTCTGGCGCGTGCCAGCCTGATCCTGTCCAAGCTGAAGGCCGACAACGACGACCAGCGCTTCGGCATCGAGATCGTCCGCAAGGCGATCCAGACCCCGCTACGCCAGATCGCCGAGAACGCCGGTGAAGACGGCGCTGTCATCGCCGGCAAGACGCTGGAGAACGACAGTTACAACTTCGGCTTCGACGCCCAGTCCGGTGAGTTCAAGGACCTGGTTAAGTCCGGAATCATCGACCCGACGAAGGTCGTCCGTACGGCGCTGCAGGACGCGGCTTCGGTCGCCGGTCTGCTGGTGACGACGGAAGCGATGATCGCCGAGCGGCCGGAGAAAAAGTCGATGGGCGGTATGCCTCCGGGTGGCGGCATGGGCGGCATGGGCGGCATGGGCGACATGGACTTCTGATCTGGTTTTGTGCCGGATCGGACGGAAAGAGAGCGGGTCGCGAGGCCCGCTCCTTTTTTGTCGAATGACAAACCAAGCGTTGGCGGTTTCCGATCCCGCCATTGCCCCATTTCGGATGGGTTACGCAACCACGCCAAGGTGCGCAATCAGGATCGTCCTGCCAGGGTCAGCCGGGCATCGTTGACAGTCCGTCCGGTTTCTGCGCCAACTGAGCTTTACAATCGTACTTTGGCTTGCCTTGCCGCGCTTCCCGCCTCTCGAGCTACGTCTGTCGGGCGCCATCAAGATATCCAAAAGGCCCGGTTGTTGGCAAACCGCGCATGTTGCGTGGCTACAGGACGGGGAAGACAGCTTCATGGCCAGCGGCACAGTCAAGTGGTTCAACGCCACGAAAGGCTTTGGGTTCATCATGCCCTCCGACGGGGGCAGGGATGTATTCGTTCATATCACCGCGGTTCAGGCGGCCGGCCTTCGGGGCCTGAACGAAGGTCAGGCCCTCTCGTACGAGGTGACCACCGAACGCGGCAAGACCGCGGCAACCAACCTCAAACTCTCATAACCGATCGCACGAGGGAGAGACCACACCATGGCCCAGGGAACCGTGAAGTGGTTTAATGCCACCAAAGGGTATGGGTTCATCATGCCAGGAGACGGCGGCAAGGATGTGTTCGTTCATATCACGGCCGTGCAGGCCGCCGGCCTGCAAGGGCTGAATGACGGACAAAAGGTCAGTTTCGATATCGCGATGGAACGCGGTAAGGCCGCCGCCACAAATCTGAAGCTCGCCTGACCCTGAAGCCGTGATGGGCTTCCGCCCCGGGGGATCGCCTCCCGAGGTGAGGCTCGTGTCTTCGCCGGAGCAGCCCATATATGTTTTCGCTGCCCGAGCTTGAGGACGCGCTACGGATCGTCCACCAAAACTTCCCCGGCACACCGCAATATGCCTGGCCGCTTTTGGCGGCTCGGACAGGCGCCGAGGTATGGGTCAAACACGAAAATCACACTCCGACCGGCGCGTTCAAACTCCGCGGTGGGCTGCTTTACGCCGAGCGGCTGGCGCGTGAACGGCCCAATGTCGCCGGCATCATCTCCGCCACTCGCGGCAACCACGGACAATCCCTCGCATGGGCAGGCCGCCGTTACGGGATCGCCGCCGTTATCGTCGTGCCGCACGGTAACAGCCTGGAGAAAAATGCGGCGATGCGGGCGTTCGGGGCAACGCTGATCGCGCACGGCGCGGACTTCGAGGAAGCACGGGAAGAGGCCGCGCGGTTGGCGGTCGAGCGCGGGCTGGAATTCGCGCCGTCGTTCGCGCCCGATCTGGTGCGCGGCGTCGCGACATATTCGCTTGAGTTGTTCCGGGGTGCGCCCGCGCTGGACGCGGTTTATGTCCCAATCGGTCTTGGTTCCGGCGTTTGCGGCGCCATCCTGACTCGCGATCTCCTGGGCCTGGACACGGAAATCGTCGGTGTGCAGAGCACCGGGGCCGATTGTTACGCGCGGTCATTGGCCGCGGGCCACGTCGTGACGATGAACCGAGCCGATACGCTGGCCGATGGCATGGCAGTGCGTCAGCCGGACGCCGCGGCGTTTGAGATCATCAAACATGGTGTCTCCCGGATCGTGACGGTCACAGACCAGGAGGTCGGGGCGGCGATCAGGGCCTATTGGACCGATACGCACAACCTCGTCGAAGGCGCGGGCGCCGCGCCGTTGGCGGCACTGCTGCAGGAGAAAGCCCGCATGGAAGGGAAACGAGTCGGGTTGGTCGTCAGCGGCGGTAATATCGATCTTGACCTGTTCCGAAGCTGGATCGCCGATTGATCGAGGTGATTTCCTTCTTTCCCGCCATGGCCCGGCTCGTCCGGGCCACCGATTCCAGCACAGCGCCGCGACGGGTGGCCCGGACGAGCCGGGCCATGACGGGAAAGAAGGCAGTACATCAATCTTTAAGCGCATGAATATAAGAGTTGCCTCTCTCAATCCGGAACCGCCCAATGAATATCGCAATTCTTGACGATTACTTCGATACGGTTCGCACGCTGCCATGCTTCGCGAAACTCTTGGGTCATGACGTTACGATATGGAATGATCATGTTGACGACGTGGGGATTTTGGCGGATCGGTTGAAGGACACCGAAGTCCTCGTGCTGATACGGGAACGAACGAAAATCCCGGCTCCGTTGTTGGAACGTCTGCCCGGGTTACGGTTGATCAGCCAGCGGAGCGTTTATCCACACATCGATATTGAGGCATGCACGCGGCTTGGGATCGTCGTTTCCTCCAATCAACACGCGGGTACCCCCTCCTACGCCGCGGCCGAGCTAACCTGGGCTTTGGTGCTTGCGGCTGCCCGGCAATTGCCTCAGCAGGTCGCGGCGTTGAAGATCGGACGGTGGCAGATCGGCGTTGGCTCGACGTTACGCGGGAAGACGTTGGGGATACTTGGGTATGGACGGATCGGCGCGGCGGTCGCCGGTTACGGGCGCGCGTTCGGAATGAATGTACTGGTGTGGTCGAGCCCACCGTCGCTGGAACGGGCAGCCGCCGACGGTTACGCAGCCGCGGACAGCAAGGCCACGTTCTTCACCGGCAGCGATGTCGTGTCGTTGCATCTCCGCCTGTATCCTGCGACGCGAGGCATCGTCGACGCAGGTGATCTCGCCCGAATGAAACCGAGCGCCATCCTGGTCAACACCAGCCGAGCTGGCCTGATCGCGCCCGGTGCCCTGGTCTCGGCCTTACGCGCGGGACGACCGGGTATGGCCGCGGTCGATGTGTTCGAGGAAGAGCCTGTCACAGACCCGAATCATCCGTTGTTGACGATGGACAATGCGATCTGCACCCCGCACCTCGGGTATGTGTCGCGTGACGAATATGAGCTACAGTTCACGGATATTTTCGATCAGATTGTCGCTTACGCGAGTGGCACGCCGATCAACGTGGTCAATCCGGACCTGCTCGGAAACGCGCGCACGCGTAAACCATGACATGCGATGGCGGCGTCGCGTGAAACCGGCAAGCCAGATCATCGAATGCGGGATTCTGTCTGACAGCATGCTCAGCCGCCAAACGATCGACCACGCGTACTTCCGCGATTCGTATCGGATGGCGATCAATCTACGGGAACTCGACATCGCCGGCATCTTTTTCGCGATATTCGCACATCATCCGATGTGGATGAATTTCCTCCTGATTATTCGCAATGAAGTCGCCTCCCTCGCGGACCTGGATACATCGACCGCGGCTGAAGTTCTCCCTGTTGAGATCAGGCAACACTATACAGCCGGCGAAAAGATCGGCGTGTGGACGATCTTCGCGCTCAGCGAGAACGAAATCATCGCCGGACGCGACAACAAACACATGGATTTCAGGCTATCGGTTCTGAAATCGCCCGACGGCGACAAGGTGAGCGTGATCGTGTCCACAATTTGCACGACCCACAACAGGTGCGGCAAAATCCAATTGTTTTTCATCGTTCCGGTCCATCGGTACGGCGTCCAGAAGCTGATGGCGAATGCGCTCGCCGCGGGGAGGCAATAGCGCGGTCAATTCGGATGCGCACGGAAACGAGGCCTGGCGCCGGTCACCCGCACCCGATGTCCCGCCAGCCATGCCGCAACTGCCAGGTTTCGCGATCGAACATGAAGTGATTTCCGCCACCTCCCCCCGGTTGATCAAGTTCCCGCGAGATTGGCACACCAAGGATGCGACACAGCAGCAATGCGCCAACCCCACCATGCGCGACGATCGCGATATCGCCGTTGGATTTGTCGGATTCGATCAATGCTCGTGTCGCCGAAACGATGCGGGTCTGGGCGTCCACCGCCCGTTCCCAGCCGCGGATACTTCGATCCGGGTAGGCGAAAAACAAATCGGCGGTGGCCTGAAATTCCGCTGCCGGCATAAATCCCGTCGCCGACCGGTCGTTTTCATGAAGGGTCTCAATGACGATCGGATCTACACGCACTGCCTCAGAAAGAATTCCGGCGCCGTCAATAGCCTTCTGTTCCGCGCTGCAATAAATCGCCGTGACAAGCAAGGCCGCGGCAGAATCGTTGAACAGTCGATGCCGCTGTTTACCCTTCAAGGACAGACCCCATTCGGGCACCGGGACAAGAGGTTCAATCGTAACATCCGCATGGGTAATGAACAGAACATTCCGCCAGTGGATCATTCATATAATCCCGGCGGCACCCGGAGGTTCACCTCCCCTCCTTCATCCTTCCGGAATGGCGATTCTTCCGCCAGCCGCTTCATATCGTGCTCAACCCCCGCCCGCTCTTCATCGACGAAGTTCGCGACCGCGCGCCGCAATCCGGCATGCGCGATCCAGTGCGCGGAATACGTGGGTTTCGGCATATAGCCGCGTTGAATTTTATGGCGGCCTTGCGCGCCCGCCTCAACCCGCTTCAAACCGTGCGCGATAGCCCAGTCGATGGCACGATAATAGCAAAGCTCGAAATGCAGAAAAGGCCAGTCGCCGACACAGCCCCAGTTGCGGCCAAACAGAGCCTCCGAGCCCGCGAGATTCAGCGCGCCCGCCACCGGTTTGCCATTGTGCTCGGCATACATCAGCACGACCTTGTCGCCCAGGCGTTCACCGAGCAACGAAAAGAATCGCCGGGTTAAGTAGGCCGAACCCCATTTCCGGTCGACCGTCGCGTGATAAAACCGGAAAAACGCATCCCAGTGCCGTTCCGTGATGTCGGCGCCGGATAACTCGTGAAACTCAAGGCCCGCCGCGTTCGCGTCACGCCGTTCCCGGCGCAGAACTTTCCGCTTGCGGGATGACAGCGCGCCCAGAAAGTCGTCGAAATCCTTGTAGCCATTGTTCTCCCAATGGAACTGCATGCCCATGCGGCGCAGCCAGCCCGCCTCGCCCAAAGCCAGCCATTCGTCTTCCTGGCAGAAGGTCACGTGAACGGACGAAAGATCATGCGCCTGACAGGCTTGTTCCAGGGCATTGGCCAGCGTCCCGATCGATACGCCGGTGCCGGGGCGGCGCAACAACCGCGGCCCCGGAACCGGACTGAAGGGAACAGCGACCTGCATTTTGGGATAGTAGCGGACCCCCACCCGCTCCAACGCGTTGGCCCAACCGTGATCGAAGACATATTCGCCGTAACTGTGGGACTTCGCGTAGATCGGCGCCACCGCGACCACGATCCCGCTTTCGTTGCGCAACACGGCGTGCCGCGGCACCCAGCCGGTGCGCGCATTGGCGGAGCCGCTGTCCTCCACCACGCTCAGAAACGCATGACTGACGAAGGGGTTCCCATCCCCCGCGCAGGCGTCCCAGTCAGCCACATCGATCTCGTTGATCGCGGCGTGCAGGCTCATCGTCAGCGTGGCGGCCCCGTCCGGCATGATGCGTTCCTATTCGATTTCGAACATCCCCTCGACCTCAACCGCGGCATCGGCCGGCAGCGATGGCACACCGATGGTTGTCCGAGCGTGCCGTCCCGCCTCCCCGAAGATCGCGACCGCGAGATCGGACGCGCCATTCATCACCAGCGCATGCTGATTGAAGTCCGACGGCGCGGCGATGAACCCGCCCAGTCGCACGACGCGTTTGACGCGGTCCAGATCGCCGCCGCAGGCCGCCTTCAGATGCGCCAGCACGTTTATGAAACTCAGGCGCGCGGCGTCCTTCGCCTGCTCGACCGAAACGCCCCAACTGACCTTGCCGGTCACCGCGACCTTACCATCGACCGCCGGAAGCTGCCCGGAAATCACGACCAGATTGCCGGTCACCACATAGGGCACGTAGTTCGCGATCGGTGCCATCGGCGTTGGCAACGAGAGGCCAAGCTCGGCGAGTTTCATTTCCACACGTCCAGCCATCGAAACTGCTCCCGCTTACAAGGTTGCCGCGGTGCCAAGAATGACCGTCGCCTGCGCGGACAGGACGCCGCCATTGCCATGCACGATCGCGGTATCGGCTTTCTTGACCTGCCCCGCGCCGCGCTCGCCCCGCAACTGCCGCACGGCTTCGATCAGCAGAAACAGGCCATACATCCCGGGATGGCAATACGACAGGCCACCGCCGTTGGTGTTGACCGCGAGCCCACCCTTGGGGCCGATATTCCCGCCGGAGACGAAACGACCGCCCTCGCCTTTCGGACAGAACCCAAGATCTTCGATGAACAGGATCGTATTGATCGTGAACGCGTCGTACAGCGCCAGCACATCCATATCGGCGGCTTTCATTCCCGCCATCCGGTACGCCTGAGCACCGGACTGGATCGCGCCGGTATGGGTCAGGTCCGGCATCGAGGTAATCGAGGCATGCGTGATCGACTGCCCGCAACCCAGGACATAAACCGCCTTCTTCCCCATGGCGCGCGCGCGATCCGCCGTCGTCATCACGATCGCGCCGCCGCCGTCGGTCACAAGGCAAATGTCTCGCACGGTGAACGGATCGCTGATCGGCCGCGCATTGAGTACATCGGCGATCGACAGCGGTTTCTTCTCCCACGCCGCCGGATTGAGCAGTGCCCAATCGCGCGCCGCGACCGCGACCTCGGCGAGTTGCTCCCTTGTCGTGCCGAACTCATGCATGTGCCGGTTTGCCGCCATGGCATAGGCAGTGGCGGGCAGGAACGGTTTGAATGGCGTCTCGTACGGATTGTATTCCCGCGGGCTGGAGCCGCGCCGCCCGACGGTGCGCTGCGTGCTGCCATACGCGATGACGGCGACGGAACACAGTCCGGCGGCCAACGCGGCCTGCGCGTGCGCGACGTGAATTTCAAACGAGGACCCGCCGACGATCGTCGAATCGGTATACGCGTCCGGCAAGCCAAGATATTCGACCAGCGACATGACCGACGTGCGCGCCTGCGACGTCGCGCCGAACACGCCATCGACATCTGAGAGGCTGAGCCCGCAATCCTCCAACGCGCGGAATATACCCTGCGCCATGAGATCGATCGGCGTCATCATGGTGGCCACCGCGCCGATATCGGATTCCGCGGCGCCGATGATGGCGGCCGAGCCGCGCGTGAGACCGTTCATCGCGAAGTCTCCGCGGGCGTGAAGACCGGATAGGGCGGATCGTCGCCCTCGGCCTTATGGGTGCGGAAGGCCACGCGCAGGCCGATTTTCACGTCCGTGGGGGCGATATCCTCGACCCGGCTCATCATCCGGAACCCCTCATCGACGTCGATCAGCGCCACATTGAACGGCGCGCCCTGCTGAGGGTGCACGACGGTCGTGGCGTGCACCGTCCCGAGGCCCTTGCTGATCCGCCATTCCAGGTCGGCTTTGCCGGTTTTGGGCGCGATCACCCGCGGGTAAAATACCGCGCCACCCGCGGACGGGCTGTACTGGTATGCGAGTTCATCGCGCTCCAGATGCGCGATATAGGTCGCGAGTGGCGAGTCGGGTGGCATGGCGGCATTGTCTCCAGTTTGAGAACGCAGGCTACCGCGACAGGGCTTAAAGGCAAAACGCCAAAGTGGCACCGAACGCGGAACTGGCCGGAACTATTACCCGTCTGGTTTCTCGGCGGGCACCCGCGATCCGGCCGCGTTCCAGCGCGGACCAGGTGGTATCGAGCGAGCGCGTACGGAATTCCAGAGCCGCCATGTAAGAATCCCGGCCGAGACCCGAGGAAGAAGCATCATCGAAATCCGCCTGGAACCCGTCGGGAGTGACGACATCGAAGCGGGACACGCCAACGGTCAGTGCGCGGCCACCCTCGATCGGGCGCACCGAGTCAGGGCCGAACATGCGGCCGAACAGTTCGCCGAGATCGAGCGGATCCTTCGCGACGATGACGGCGCGCGCGATGCCGGTGGCGCCATTGGCGTGGTGCCGCCATTCATCCCGCCACACCAGATCGCGGGTCAGATGCTGGCAGAAATACAGCCGGCCCGCCGGGACCATCCCCGGCATGAGGCGCACGGTGCGGAATACCGCGTCGCGGCTTCCCTCGGGCAGGGCGACCGGCCGGGAAAACTGCTCCGGTGGGAACACCGCCACGCCAGCCCGTTGCATCGCGAAATGGGTCGCGGCGGAATCCTCGGTGCCAAAGACGAGGCCATTCAGCCCATCGGGCGCCGCCAGAATCTCCGGCCGCTTCGTGGTGCCAGGCGGGTCGTCGGGAGGCGCCGCGATCAGCTCGAGATAGTCCGTCCCGAACATCGCCAAATGGTTCATCGACCCCAGCGTATGATAGCCCCGCGGCGTCAGCGTGAAACCAAGTTTTCTGTAAGTCTCCGCCCCTTCGTCGATGCGGTCGCGAACGTTGATGACGACGTGATCGAGGGTCGGGACGAGGTGGGTCATGCTGGCCTCCGGCTGGGATCGTATCGGCGATCCGGGCAAAGGGAAACCATCAGGTGAAACCCGCCTGACGCAAAGAAAATGGCGGTGCCGTTGGGCACCGCCAAGTTTGGGGGGAAACGTCACACAGCGCGGAGCTAAACTTCTCGCACGCTATCAGACGGATATAGGCGTGGTCCGCGGCCTTTCAAGACCCCCTGGGTCCTGTTTCACGCGGTGGCCGGGGAAGCGTCGTTCATGCGAGCGGCCCTTGTTCCCGTGATGGGCCAGCCTGTCCTTAATCCCGCGGATTGAGAAGACACGGCGATCGGACGCGGGCCGCCGTGCTCATCGAATCACACCCACGGATTCATCCGGAATTAACCTATGGGCGGGATACTGCCCCCTGTGTCAGAGAAGTTGCCGCCCGGATAGGATCAAGACCTCAGGGGGCGCTGGAAGACGAACATGGCTCGGTATGGACAGACGTTTAAGGACAACGCGGTGGCGCGACTGCTGCCGCCGCAGAGTTGCCCGGTAGAGGCGCT
>SHWL01000091.1 GCA_009693865.1 Acetobacteraceae bacterium
TCGGGTCAGATCGCGGCGTTGAGCACGGATCAGGTGGAGGCGCTGACAAGCACGCAGATCGGAGCGCTGACCACCGGTCAGATCAAGGCGTTGACGACGGCACAGATCGCCGCGCTGACGACGGCGCAGGTCGCGGCGTTGACCACGGGTGACATAGCGGCTTTGGGCTCGGCGCAGGTCGCGGCGCTGACGACGACAGCCGTGAGCGCTCTGACCACCACGCAGATGCCGGCGATGACCACGGCGGGCATCGCCGCGCTGACGTCCGCGCAAATGGCCGCCCTCTCCTCCGCGGACGTTCTGGCGCTGACCACCGGCCAGATCGCGGCGTTGTCCACCGGGGCGATCTTGGCGTTGACCACGGAGGAGACCGCCGCGCTGTCGACGGGCGATATCGCGGCCTTCACGACATCGCAGATCGCGGCGATCGGGACGGACGACGTGGCGGCCTTCACGACGACGCAGATCCCAGCCTTCACGACGGCCGGTATCGCGGCGTTCACCACAGCGCAGATCCCAGCGTTCTCGACATCGCAACTGGGGGTTCTGACCTCGACCCAGGTGGCCGCTCTGACGACAGCCCAACTTGGCGCGATGAGCGCGGAGCAGTTCTCGGCACTTTGATCGCGAGGGTTCGGGACATGGCGCCTATCCGGGCGGTGTGTCCCGAACGGATTCCGCCACTTCCCAGGGCGGAATATTGAACCTCCAAACGTGGGGTACACGCCGCGCCGCCCCGTAATTGTCGTGATCCCGCTTGCCTGGCCGGGCGGAGGCGGCTAGAACCCCGCCTCTCGCGACGGTGGGGCGTATAGCTCAGCGGTAGAGCACTACCTTGACACGGTAGGGGTCACAGGTTCAATCCCTGTTGCGCCCACCATTTTCCCGCATGAATACAACCAGATAGCGGAAATTCCGCCGTCATTACGCCCGCCGCGGCGCCTCATCGAAGATTGTCAGTGCCAACTGCACCAAATGCTCCGCCGTGACGGTGTAACCGGCCGTGTCAGCTTCCTTGGCCAGCGTGATCAGACGATCTGACAGGGTCATCGGGCTGAGCGGGCGGGCCAGATCTGTCCCGTGCCGGGGAGTGGAGAACATGGGTTGTTTCCTTCGCGCGGACTCTGGTCGCGGCACGTTCGCGCGAGACCCGTGCCGCCCTGGCCCACAATCGGCGGGAACAGGTTACCAAAAGGTTATCCGCCGCCCGGTTCGTTCCCATCCGTCTGGGCTGAAACGGAAAGACCGGCTCGCGTCGCGCGGCCAAGCGCGTCCCCGAGCGCCAAAACCCGCAGCGCCGAGGCGAGCGGGATCGCCCCATCCCGTGCCCCGTCCACCGATGCCACGAGACTCGCCAGACTGCCGCCGCGCGCCGCGGCCATGGCGAGCAGCGCGTCCCAGAATTCCCGCTCCAACGCGACGCTGGTCCGGTGTCCCACGAGTGAAAAGCTTCGCTTGATCAGTCCGCTCACGCGTCGCCCCCTTCATCCCCGGCATGATAGGGTGCGGGCTGTGTTGGGCGCGAGGGAGCAACGCATGATACGGCTGCTGGTGTTCATGTTGCTGGCGATCCTGTCAGGGCGAACCGTGTTCGCGGCCGTGCTGGAAGCAGGCCCGGGAAAGCCGTTCGCGGTTCCCAGCGCCGCGATCGCGAAGGCACGCGATGGCGATACCGTCCGGGTGGCGCCAGGCGAGTACGAAGACTGCGCCACCATCCGGCAGAACCGCTTCACGCTGGAGGGCGCCGGCGGCGAGGTCGTCATGAAAGCCAAGACCTGCGCCGGTAAGGCAATCCTGATCGTCGCCGGAACGAAGGTGACGGTGCGCGGGCTCACGCTCGCAAACGCCAAAGTGCCCGACCGGAATGGCGCCGGACTGCGCGCCGAGGGAGGCGAACTGCTGATCGAAAACGTCCTGTTCCTCGACAACGAAAACGGGCTCATGACCGCGAACGATCCGCGGATCAGCATCCGGATCGTGGACAGCGCATTCGTCGGTAACGGGCATTGCCGGCCAACCTGCGCGCACGGAATCTATGCGGGATTCATCGGGCTGTTACGGGTCGAGCACTCGCGATTTTACAACCAGCACGAAGGACATCACATCAAATCCCGCGCGGCCCGCACCGAGGTGATTGGCAGCGACATTCAGGACGGGCCATCCGGCAATTCCAGCTACCTGATCGACATCCCGAACGGTGGCGCGGTGTCGATCGACAACAATCAACTTCGCAAGGGCCGGAAGTCGAGCAACGGCGGCACGGCGATCTCAATGGGCGCCGAGGGCGACGTCAATCCGCCCGGTCCGATCCTTGTGCGCGGCAATACGTTCGTGAACGAACAGGAGCGTGCCACGGTCTTCGTGCGCGATTTCACCGCGACGCCCGCGCAACTGATCGGCAATACCCTGGCCGGGCAGGTCAAACCGTTGGAGGGACCGGGGACGGTTCGTTGAGTCTGGTCACGGCCCATTGCGCGGCATCCGCGACGACAGGATCGGGATCGGCCATCAGGCGCACCGCGACCGGGCGGAGTGAGGTATCGGCCGAATTGCCGATCGCATGCAGAACGTTTCGCACAAACCGGTCGCGGCCAATTCGTTTGATTGGCGAGCCGGAAAACATTCGCCGGAACCCCTGATCGTCCAGCGCCGCCAGCTCCGCCAGCCGCGGTCCGGTCAGATCCTGGCGCGGCAGCAGCGCGGCATGAGTCGTGGCTTTGGCGAAACGATTCCACGGGCAGACCGCGAGGCAATCGTCGCAGCCATAAATCCTGTTGCCCATCAGGGGGCGCAGTTCGACGGGAACCGGTCCTTTGTGCTCGATCGTCAGATACGAAATGCAGCGTGTCGCATCCAGCCGGTACGGCGCGGGAAACGCATCGGTGGGGCAGACGGCCAGGCAACGCGCACAGGTTCCGCAACGATTCTCGTGCGGCGGATCGGCGGGAATTTCCAGCGTCGTGTAAATCTCCCCAAGAAACAGCCATGATCCGTGGGTTCGGGACACCATGTTAGTGTGCTTGCCGGTCCAACCGAGACCGGCGGCCTCCCCCAACGGCTTTTCCATCACCGGTGCCGTATCGACGAAAACCTTCACCTGGGCCGTGAACCGGGAAGCCACGAACGCGGCGAGGTGTTTCAATTTTCCCTTCATCAGGCCGTGGTAATCGCGGCCTCTCGCATAGGCCGAGATCGTGCCCAGATCCGGTGACGACAGGGGTGCGAGCGGATCGTCGGGTGGCGCATAGGACAGACCCAGCGCGATAACCGTACGCGCCTCAGGCCACAGCGCGCGGGGATGAGCGCGTTTGTCCGCGCGATCCGCGAGCCAGCCCATGTCGCCATGCTGTCCGGCGGCGAGAAACGCCGCGAGGCGGTCGCGCGCCTCGGAGCCAAGATGCGCCGCGCAGAAACCGACCGCGTCGAAGCCAAGGGCGAGGGCCCGGTCGCGGATCGAGCGGCGGATGTCAGGGCCAGTGGTCAGGACGGGATCCGATTTCGGGTGGGAACACCGGAGGTACCGATCGAGGACGCATGGTTGCCTCGAGGCAGTCAGACTTCGACGGCGTTCGCGGGGATCGGAACCCCGGCTGCGCGCACGGCGGGGGCACAGAGCATATTGAGTTGGTCCAGGACAAAAAACCGGTAATTCAGGCCGTCGAACTGGTGCTTGATGTCGTCGACATGGGTTTTCCAATACTCGACCCAAACCCAGGGTTGGAATGATTCGATGGTGAGGCGAGCCCCGGTCAAGACTTCGATTTCCATGCCTTCGACGTCGATTTTCAGGAAATCGAGCCGGTGCATGCCCAGGGAGTCGATTGTAACGATCTGAACTCTGTCCCCTTTGCCGCTACCTGGTACGCCAACCAGGCTGATGGACCCAAAATCCTGAGGCCTGCCATAGTCGATCGGCGGCAGCTCCAGCACGGATCGTGCGGCGCCGAGCCCAAGCTGGTGAACATGGAGGTTCGAGAGATCGTTGAGCACGGTAGTCCCGCACAAGGCATAAAGCAGCGGCCGCTGGTCCTCGACCGCATGGACTACCCCGGATTTCGGTGCCACGGTCAGTGCGATCGGTATGCAGACCAGTCCGATGTTGGCGCCCGCGTCGATGGTGACGCTCTGGTCCGGTAGGGTGTGGACGATCGCGAGGAGACCGTCGAGCTCGGCCTGAATATGGGGCCTACCGGTCTTCGCCAGATGATCGATTTGGTAGCTGCAATGACGATTGACGATGAAGCGACCGGAAATCGACTCGATGACCGTGAAATTATTGATCGGGTGCATGGGCTGGTTCGCCGGCGATTGCATGCGGCAGGGCCTCGGTTCCGCCATTTCGCTGACCCTGTCCCGAGGCGATCGCCTCGGGACAGAGGTTGAAAAGCTTTCGTTTGCCGGCGCGCCCGCCTCAGTCGGCGGCGAGCGCCATTTGCCGGCGGGCGATGGCCCTGCCGCAGAAATCCTCGACCGCGTCGGAGACCGCGTCGGCATGGCTGGCGAAAACGTGGTCCGCGCCCTCGAACACGCGGTAATCCACAGTGACGTTCTTTTGCGTGTTGAGTTTGTCGACCAGCTTCCGCACCGCCGGTTCCGGCACGAGTTCGTCGCCGTCGCCATGCAGTAACAGCCCGCCACAGGGGCAGGGTGCGAGAAAGCCGAAGTCGTAGTGGTTGGCGGGCGGTGCCACGCTGACCCAGCCGGAGACTTCCGGCCGGCGCATCAGCAATTGCATGCCGACGAAGGCGCCGAAGGAGTAACCGCCGATCCATATCCCGCCGTGTCCCGGGTTGACCGCCTGCATCCAGTCCAACGCGGCGGCGGCATCGCTGATTTCGCCGATCCCGCCGTCGTAGCGGCCCTGGCTGCGTCCGACGCCCCGGAAATTGAACCGCATCACCGAGCAGCCAAGCCGCAGGAAGGACTGGTACATGGTGTAGGTAATTCGGTTGTTCATTGTCCCACCGTGTAGCGGATGGGGATGAAGGACGAGCGCCAAGGGGGCGCCAGGGTCCTTCGAATGATGGTAACGGCCTTCCAATCGGCCGTCCGGGCCGGCGAACATCACCTCTGGCATGGCAATACTTAACCTGTTTCCTGACAGACCCCGGCCAGCCAAACATCCAGGTCACCTTGACCTTTATGCCGCCCACCGGCCCCAATGATCCCAATTCTTTTGATCCGGACCACCTGGCACAGTCACTATACGAAAGATCACCCTCAAAACACCGCGCACGAATCCCCCAACCAGGATAGTTGACTCCCTGAGTCGGGTATTATAGCCTTACAAGATGGCCACTCGGTGCAGGGCTTGTTTGCTTCCCCCTCGTCGTGTGACCGGTTCCCCGTTGAACCGAGCCCCAGGGTCATCTCGCTGACTGACCTCCGCGACATTCGTCGTCCGAGGTCGATCAGCCAGGCGGCCCTGGCGTTAACGGCACTATATGACAAATGGTGGCAACATTCATAATGGAAATGTCGCATGGCCTACATGTTCTTGCGTGAGACCATCCGCACTTATCGAGCGCGCGATCCCGCGGCTCGTTCGTATGTTGAAGTATTGTTTTGCTACCCTGGCGTGCATGCTGTGATATGGCACCGCCTTTCTCATTGGTTGTGGACCCATGACTTGTATTTTCTTGGGAGATTCTCGTCTCATATCGCACGGTGGTTCACCGGCATCGAGATTCATCCGGCGGCGAAAATCGGACGCCGCCTCGTCATCGACCACGGAATGGGCGTCGTGATCGGTGAAACCGCCGAGGTCGGGGACGATTGCTATTTCTACCATCAGGTCACATTGGGCGTCGCCCGCACCAGCAGCGGCAAGCGCCACCCCACCGTCGGGAACAATGTCATCATCGGCGCGGGCGCCAAGGTGCTCGGACCGATCACCGTCGGCGACAATGCCCGGATCGGCTCCAACGCCGTCGTCGTCGATCCGGTCCCCGCCGATACGACCGTGGTCGGCGTCCCCGCCCGCCCGGTCGACCGCAAACTGCCGCGCACCGGCGGGAGCCCAGGTAGCGATTTCGATCCCTATGGGATGCCCTGCGATGACAGTCTCGACCCGTTGCTCCACGATCTCGAAGGTCTCCGGGCCGAGCTGACCGCATTGGAAGCGCGGGTCGCCCGCATTCAGGCCGAGCAAAATATCGCCAGTCAGGCGACGGCGGGACACATGAAGCCCCCGCGCGATGCGCAAAACCAGCCCCCGCGCGATGCGCAAAACCAGCCCGCGCGCGACGCGCAAAACCAGCCCGCGCGGGACGCGCAAAACCAGCCCGCGCGGGACGCGCAAAACCAGCCCGCGCGGGACGCGCAAAACCACCAACGTCAGACGGCGGCGGAATAGGCCATGCAGCTCTCCACACGCGGGCGCTATGCCGTCATGGCCATGGCCGATCTTGCCTCCCGCCAGTCCGTCGGCTGTGAATGCGGGCCGGTCTGCCTCGCCGAAATCGCCGCCAGCCAGCGATTGAGTCTCCCTTACCTGGAGCAGTTGTTCGCCCGGTTGCGCCGTTCCGGCCTGGTTGCCTCGGCCCGCGGGCCTGGGGGCGGCTATCGCCTGGCCCGCGACTCCGACCGGATTTCCATCGCCGCCATCATCCATGCGGTCGACGAGCCGATCCGCGCCACGCGGTGCGACGGCACGACCAGCTCCTGCCTCTCGCTGCCCGGACAAATGAGCGAGCGATGTCAAACGCACGATCTCTGGTCGGAACTCGGACGGCAGATCAATCTGTTCCTTGACGGCGTTTCGCTCGCCGATGTCGTGCTTGGCCGGGTATTGGGCCGCGCCCTCCCTCCAACTGCCGGTTTCGCGCGGATCGCCGCCGAATAACATGCATTATCTCGACGCCAACGCCAGCGAGCCGCTCCGCCCCGAGGCGAAGGCGGCGATGTCGGCGGCCTTCGAAATTACCGGCAACCCCTCCTCCGTCCACGCCCATGGGCGGGCCGCGCGGAAACTCATTGAGGACGCGCGGGAGAAAATCGCGGCCCGGTTTGGCGCCCGCGGTCAGGACACGGTCTTTACGTCCGGTGGAACCGAGGCGGACGCACTCGCGATCCACGCTTTGGGGATTGGCCGCCGCGTCCTTATTTCAGCGACCGAACACGACGCCGTGCGTTCGGCGGCGCCGGGAGCCGACGTGTTGCCGGTATCCCGTGACGGCATCGTGGACCTGGATGCGCTGCGCGCCTGGCTCGCCGCCGGACCCCCTGGGCTGGTTTGCGTCATGCTGGCCAACAACGAAACCGGGACAATCCAGCCTGTCGAGCAGGCCGCCGCGTTGTGCCGGACACATGGCGCGCTGCTGCATGTCGACGCGGTGCAGGCGGCGGGCCGCATTCAGGTCGACCTGACTGCCCTTGGTTGCCATTCGCTTGCCTTGTCCGCGCATAAAATGGGTGGACCATCCGGCGTTGGAGCGCTGGTGCTGTCCCCCGAGGTCAGCGGCATCATCCCCTTGATCGCCGGTGGCGGTCAGGAGCGGGGCCGCCGCGGTGGAACCCAGGCCGTGCCCGCCATAGCCGGCTTCGCCGCGGTTTGCGGCGCGATCTTCGACCAGCCTCAGATTGCCGCCTTACGCGACCGGGCGGAGGCCGCGGCGGTCCGTATCGGCGCGATCGTTTGCGGAGGCGGAGCGCCGCGCCTGGCCAATACCACGTCGCTCGCCTTGCCGGGGGCGCGCGCGGACACGCAGGTGATCGCGATGGATCTCGCGGGCGTGGCAGTGAGCGCGGGAGCGGCGTGCAGTTCCGGCAAGGTGCAGACCAGCCATGTGCTGACCGCCATGGGGCTTGGCGCGCTCGCCGGAGAAACGATCAGAGTGTCGCTGCCGTGGAATGTTTCCGAGGCGGCAATCGAGGCGTTCGAGACCGCTTATTCGCGCATGGCCGAACGTTCGCGGCGGGGGCTGGTCCCGGCGGCCGCGTGATACCATAAAACAGGGGCCATGACCGATTCACCTGCCCGTCCGAACCGGCCCGTCTACCTGGACAATCAGGCGACGACCCGCTGCGATCCGCGCGTCCTGGATGTCATGCTGCCCTGGTTTTCCGAGCACTACGGTAACCCGGCCAGCGTCGAACACGTCATGGGGCGCACCGCCGAAGCCGCCGTCGAGGCGGCACGCGGGCATGTCGCCACGCTGCTCGGCGCCGATATCAGGGAGATCGTTTTCACGTCCGGCGCCACAGAGAGCAACAACATCGCGATCAAGGGCGCCGCCCGACACGCGATCCGATACGGCGCCGCCGCCCGGCGGCGAATCGTGACGGTCGCGACAGAGCATAAGTGCGTGCTGGAATCCGCCGCCGATCTGAAGGACGAGGGGTTCGAGCCGGTGTTCCTCCCGGTCGGCCCCGACGGATTGCTCGATCCCGACGTTCTCCGGGAGGCGTTGACCGTGCCAACGCTGCTGGTCTCCGTCATGGCGGTGAACAATGAGATAGGCGTGGTCCAGGACATTCCGCGTCTCGCCGCGATCGCCAAGGCGGCGGGGGCATTGTTCCATACCGATGTCGCGCAGGCGGCCGGAAAAATCCCGCTCGATCTGACCGGATGGAAGGTCGATCTGGCCTCGGTCAGTGGACACAAGATATACGGCCCCAAAGGGATTGGCGCCTTGTTCGTCCGCCGCCGTCCGCGCGCGCGGGTCATGCCGCTGTTTTCCGGTGGCGGGCAGGAGAGGGGGGTGCGCTCCGGTACCCTGGCCGCTCCGTTGATCATCGGATTCGGCGAGGCCTGCCGGATCGCCGCCAAAGAGATGGAAGCGGACACGGCGCGGGTCGGTTTGCTGCGCGACCGCCTGCTGGACGAACTCCGTCTGCACATCCCGGGCATCTCGATCAATGGCGCCCTTGGCCACCGCATCGCGGGCAACCTGAACCTCACGTTTCCGGTCGAAACGGCGGCGCGAATGCTGGAGCGGATGCCCGACTTGTGCGTGTCCACGGGCTCCGCCTGCTCGTCGGCGGAGATCGAGCCGTCTTACGTGTTACGCGCCATCGGACTGTCGGAGGCGGAAGCGGCCAGGTCCTTGCGCGTTGGGATCGGACGCTTTACCTCGCCCGCCGATATCGATTACGCGGCGGCCACTCTGGCGGCCGCCCACCAAGGGAAGCCGGTTGGCGGCAAGCACCATCTGGCCGGGGCCTGAAACACAATGCCTAAGATGACGTTCATCCAGCGCGACGGAACGCGGCGCGAGGTCGACGCGCCTGCCGGTCTGTCCGTGCTGGAAATTGCCCATAAGCATAAGGTGGATATCGAGGGGGCGTGCGAAGGCTCGCTCGCCTGTTCGACGTGCCATGTCATCGTGGATGGAGACTGGTACCGGAAGCTCAAAATCGCGACGGAGGACGAGGAAGACATGCTCGACCTTGCTTTCGGTCTCACCGAGACCTCCCGGCTGGGCTGCCAGATCATCATGGGCGAGGCGCTGGACGGGCTGGTGGTGGCGTTGCCGTCGAGCGTCAACAACATGTTGAAGGGCTGATTTTGCGAATCCTGGCCGCCATGTCCGGTGGAGTCGACAGCAGTGTCGCGGCCGCCCTGTTGCGGGAACAGGGTCACGAGGTCATCGGCGTGACGTTACAGCTTTACGACCAGGGCGCCGCGTCCGGACGCAAGGGCGCGTGTTGCGCCGGCCAGGACATCCACGATGCCCGCCGCGCCGCCGATCACCTGGGCATTCCGCATTATGTGATCGACGCCGAGGAACGCTTCGCCAAAGCCGTCATC
Source organism: Acetobacteraceae bacterium (assembly GCA_009693865.1). Taxonomy (GTDB): domain Bacteria; phylum Pseudomonadota; class Alphaproteobacteria; order Acetobacterales; family Acetobacteraceae; genus Rhodopila. Next base: position 9,752 of record SHWL01000091.1, read on the forward strand.
GCCGATTTCGCCGACAGTTATGCCGCCGGGGAAACGCCGGTGCCCTGCATTCGCTGCAACCAAACCGTGAAGTTCGCCGATCTGACGGCGTTGGCCGCCGACCTCGGGGCCGAACGGCTGGCGACCGGGCATTATGTGCGCCGGGTCGATGGCCCTCAGGGGGCGGAGTTGCATCGCGCCGCCGACCAGGACCGGGATCAGAGCTGGTTCCTGTTCGCGACGACGCGCTCGCAGCTCGACCGGTGTTTGTTTCCGCTTGGCGCGATGCCGGACAAGCGGGTTGTGCGGGACCATGCGGCGCGGCTCGGGCTGGCGGTCGCGGAAAAGCCGGATAGTCAGGATATTTGCTTCGTTCCCTCCGGGTCCTATGCCGAGATCGTCGGCCGGCTGCGGCCCGACGCGTTGGAGCCGGGGGAGATCGTGGCGCAGGATGGAACGGTGGTCGGACGGCACGATGGGGTGGCGCGGTTTACCGTGGGGCAAAGCAAGCGGCTTGGCGCCGCGGCGATGGCGGGCGGCGAGCGGCGCATGGTGATCGCGACGGAGCCGGGAATGCGGCGGGTGATCGTCGGCCCGCGGACTGTCGCCACCGGCGTTGTGCGGCTGCGCGAGGTGAACTGGTTGGCCTCGCCGCAGTCCGGGCCGGTGCGGTGCGCGGTGAAGCTGCGGGCTCGGGATGGGATGCGGCCGGCGACGGTCGAGGACCTCGGCGATGGCGCTGTCGTGCGGTTGGACGAACCGGCATTGCCCGCTCCCGGGCAGGCTTGCGTGTTTTACGATGGCGAGCGGGTGTTGGGCGGCGGGTTCATTACGCGTGCTGAGGATTATCCAATAGCTTCGGTCATTTGAATTCAGCACCGGGTATCATGGCGATATTACGAACTGTCCGTTGGTCGCGTCACGGTCGAACGGCCGAACGCGAATTTCAACGGTCCGGCCAAGCGCGGTCAACCACGCCGCGAGCCGATCGATCGTCACGCTTTCCATGCGGCCGCGCAGCACTTTCGAAAGGGTCGGCTGATCGGTCTCGCACAGCGCGGCGGCCGTTTGTTGCGTCAGTCCGCGTTTTTTTGATGGTTTCGCCGATTGAGCTGATGAGTAAACTTTTGACGTTCAGTTCCCGCGCCTCAGCGGCGGAAAAGCCCAGACCGGCAAAAATGTCGCCGCTGCCTTGCTCAACCGGGATGTCGTCCATGGTCAGTCCTCCGCTTCCAAAGCTTTCGCGCGTTTCAGCCGCGCCACGATCAGGTCGTGCCAGGACCGGGAGGGGTCGTGCGATGGATCAAGGGTTCGAACGTTCGATGCGTGACGTGTTCTGCTTTCGGACGATAGATACCCCCACAGGTTATAGAGGTTTCCGATCAGAGTGCTTCGGCCAGGCTTCTCCAAATCGTGATGGCACGGCTTGTCCGGACCACCGGTCGCGGCACTATGCTCGAACGGGTGGCCGGACAAGCCGCATGAGCATCAGGATAAGGCTGGTTGGGAGATGGACGTGCCGGGCCATGACGGTAAAGAGAGAATATCCGTCTCCCGCCGGCCCTCATTCTGATGCTCATGCGGACAAGCCGTGCCATGACGAGGGAGGAGCGGGCCCGATGCAACCAGATCGAAAATTGCTCTGGTCACGCCACCGCCGGGCTTCTCGCCGGGCTGATCATCCACGCCACCGCGAGAACCATCAGCACGATCACCCCGGGAACAACCGCGAGCCATGTGCCGGCCGCGGCCAATGCGCCGGTGCCGGCCCAGAATGTCGATGACAATGCCTCGGCGAAGGTGGCGATCCGCGAAGAGGTCTGGCGCCGCCGGAACAGGCAGCGCCGCCCCTGCGTGCGAAACCAATACTGGATCGCCGTGGCCGAGGCGGCGGCGATCATGATGAAGGCCAGCGTGATCAGGGCCGCGAAGGGCGTCGCGATGGCCAACATGGCGATGAATGGGGCGAAAATCACGACGATTCCGCCGACCACCGCCTCGGTCTTGGCACGGAACACACGGGCCGCCGGCACCGGCGCGGAGGCAATGAGATCGGGTGCGTCCTCCCCGGACACCGCGAGCCAGGCAAGACCGCCGCCCAACTGTCCCGCGGCCACGATCAGGATCGGCACCACCAGCGCCGATGCGCCGCCACCCTGGAAGTTTCGCCACAGCAAAAGCGCGGCCGGCAGCAGATAAAGCAATTGCATCAGAGTCTGCGACATCAGCCATGGATCGCGCGCCAGCAAGGTCCATTCTTTGTGCCGCAATGCCCATGCGGGCGACGAGGCGCGGAAGCGGGAACGCCGTCTGCCCGGCCGAGGGACGGAGGGCGGCGCGCCGGACGCGGCGAGCGCGAGCTGACCAAAGCGTGGCGCGAACACGGCGATTGTCGCCACCAACGCCGCGAGGCTGAGAACGAGCAGCGCCGCCAACGCCAGGGGCTCGCCAAGGACGGCACGCGCTGGCCACCAAAGAGGACTGTTCCCATCCGGCGCGCCAACCAGCGCCGAGGCCATTCGCGGCGCGGGAATGTTGGGAATTGTGCCAAACGACAGGATCGCACCGATCTGCATCGCGATGGCGAACCCGGCGCCGATCACCGCCGCGAGAATCTGCGAAATGCCTCGCGTGCGCCGGGGGCCGATGGCGTGGAACAACGCGATGGTGACGACGACCGCGGCCGCTGTCGCGTCCATCGCCAGAGCCACGGCAGCCGCATACGCGCCGAGCCAGCGCGCGCCTCCGAACCAGACCAGCACGTTGATGAACGGCGCGGCCAGCAACAAAGCCATGATCACGATCGTCATGGCCATCGCCGCGATACGGACGGCGAACAACCGCGCCGCCGCGGCCGGCGAGGTCAGAATTAGCTCGAGATCCCCTCGGGCGTAGAACGCGCGCGTCACCGATTCCAACGCCTGAGACAACATCAACGACCAACCCGCGGCCAGCGCGCCGGTGATGACCAGCAGGGTCGTCGCATCCGGCGGGTCGGCCAGATGCGCGGCCGACCCGAACATCAGATACGCGAGACCATGCATGAAAACCGCGAATCCCATGAACCCCAGAGCCACCACTCGGATGCGACGGCGGCGCCCGGCGGTCAGCAGTGACATCCAGTCGCGCCATGCCAGACGCGCCTCATGCCGCGCGAACCAGCCGATCGTCCCCGGACCGCTCATGCCGCCGCCGCATCCCGCGCGACCAAAGCGAGGAACGTGTCCTCCAGGCTGGCGTGGCCGGAGCCCGCCTGGCGCCGCAAATCGTCCAACGTGCCGTCGGCGATGAGCTTGCCGTCAGCCATGACACCGATGCGGTCGGCCATGCGCTCCGCGACATCCAGGATATGAGTCGTCATGATGACCGAACACCCGTCGCGGATGCGGTCGCGCAACACCTCCTTCACGACGCGGGACGACGCGGCGTCGAGGCCGGTCAACGGCTCGTCGAGGATGATGAGCTTCGGGTCATGCACGAGCGCTCCGGCCAGCGCGACCTTTTGGCGCATGCCCTTTGACAGCCGCTCGCAGCGTTCGTCGGCGTTTGGCGTCAATCCGAGCCAGGACAACAGGTCGCGCGCCCGCGCCGCCGCGGTATCGCTGTCGACCGCCCAAAGCCCTGCCACGAAGGCGAGATATTCCAATGGGGTGAGTTTCTCGTAGATCATGGGCTCGTCGGAGACCCAGGCCATGATGCGGCGGGCACCGATCGGATCGGTGAGAGCATCGATCCCGAAGACGGAGATCGTTCCGCGATCCGGTTTCAGCAGCCCGGTCACCATGCGCAATGTCGTGGTTTTGCCGGCGCCGTTGGGGCCCAACAGCGTATAGAACTCACCCGCATGGACGGTCAGGTCGAGCCCCTCGACCGCCGGGCGCTCGAAGCGTTTTCCCAGGTCGCGGGTTTCGAGGGCGAGTTCCGGCCGCTCGATCGCGCACAGCGAAAAATCGCCGCCGCTGGTTGTCGCGATGTGCCCCATATGACCCGCGCCTCATTCAGACCTGACGCGGGTTGCTACCGCGGCGATTCTGTCAGGGTCGTGTCATCGCGTGCCAGAATCAGCCAGGTTTCGTCCTAAAGACGGCCTTGGGCGATGGCCTCGCGCAGCACTTTTTCCACCCGGGCGTTGTATCCACGTCCTTTGGCACGAATGCCCGCGACGACCTCCGCCGCCAGACGGAAGCCAATATGCACCTTGGGTGTTTCGACCGGTGGGCGGCCACGCTTTTTCAATGCCGCGTACTGAGCAGGGAAAATCGTTTTGAATGGTCTGGCTCCGGCGGTGTCGCTGGCCGTCCATTCGGGGTTTTCCTCGTCGATCATGAAGGGGTCAGGCTGTTTTGCCACCTCTGTGCCTTTCTTTCTCATGGGCGCGGCGGAAACTGACGATCCAGGTTGTGGCCCCTCGCATGGTGAACATCACGACGAACGGATTGCCATCGAGGCCTTCGGCCAGCGCCCGATATCTGTCCTCGCCATAGTCTTTCCTCGTGTCCTGCCGGACGATGGCGCTTTTCCAATCAAGGGTCGCGACGTCGTCAAACGGCAGGCCACGCTCGCGGATGTTCCAGGCGTTCTTCTTCGGATCGTAGCCGAACTTGACAGTTTAATGTAACCACAAAAATAGGCGAGCGTCAATGGTTTGCCGCTACACAACATACCGGTGAGAGAGCGCTCTCTTCATTCCAACCCTTCTGGCTCGAACGGCAGATGGGAAAGGACTCCAGCGACCTCCACCCGTCCGCACCCGTCGTGGACCGCGGCCAAACGATGCTCCCACTGGGCCGCCGGGCTTCTCCGTTCCATTCGGATCAGGCTGCTTCCGAGGCGGGATGCTCACGCTCCCAGATCAGGTTCGACACCGCGACGCGGCCTTGGGTTACCCGGCTTGTTTGCGCCGGCCGTGTGATTGTCAGGCGATCGCCGTCGATCGTGAACAAGCGGCGCTTTTCCGTGCCGACCTCTTCCGGGAATAGCGACATCTCGACGGTCGTGATGAATTCCCCGGGAACGTCCGAACGCAGCGTGCCGGAATAGGCGATCGTTTCGTTGAACAGCGATGCCCGCGCGGCGTCGTTCGCCGGTGGGAGACGATCTGTCTTTGTAATCAGAAACATGATCCGTCCGCCGGAGGTCACAACCACGCGGCCGCTCGGGTTGAGGCCGAACGTTGTCCTGTGCTCCCCGGTGTCGGTGAATGTCGCTTCAACCGATATCAGGCGCCAACTGCCCACCAGTGGAGCCAGATCGAGGGGCATGACCGATTTCCTTGGTTGAAGCGCGCGGGTCAGTTCAATTGATGAAGGCGTGCCGATCACGGCGCGCGAAACTCTTGCAACGCGGGCAGCACCTCACGCGCGAACAGCTTGATCCCGCGCACGGTGTCGTCGGCCTCCAGGAATCCGGCCTGGCCCATGTTCAGCAAATGCCCGAATCCGCCGACGTGATCGTAAACCGCGCGGATTTGTTTCACGACCTGATCGGGTGTGCCGCACATCATGATGCCCGCTTTGATCGCGGCCTCCACCGAGGCGGCCTTGGCGAAGGCGCTCAGCGGATGTTCGGCGCCGCGCAGCATTTTCAGGCCGGTCTCGACGGGAACGTAACCGGGAGGACTGGCGAAATGCGGGGGGACTTTGTTGGATGTAATGTACCACAGCAGTTTTTCCGCGCCCGCGTAAGCTTGCGCCTCGGTTTCGCCGGTATAGACCATCGCGGCGTAGGCCAGCCGGTCCAACGGCATGTCGTTTCCGCGGCCCGCCTTGCGCCATGCACTTCGATAACTGTCGAAGATCGCTTTGGTGCCGTCGAACCCCGTCAGGAACGTCGCCTGCACGTAACCTCTCTCACCCACGCGCGCCGCTCCCGCCGGGCTTGTCGTGCTGATCCAGATCGGCGGGTGAGGCGTTTGATACGGCCGCGGCCAGATATTGATCTGGCGGGCGTGGAAGAAGCGGCCCTCGAAGCTCACGGGCCCGTCGTGGTTGGTCCAGGCTTTGATGATCAGGTCCAAAGCTTCGAACTCGCGTTCGTTCATGCGCACCGGGTTGCTGTTGGCGGGAGAAATCTCATACGGCACGCCGCGCACGAACCCCGCTTCCAGACGGCCACGCGACAGCACATCGATCATCGCCATTTCCTCGGCGACACGCACCGGCTGGCGGCGGTTGGCGATCGGATTGCCCAGGATGAGAAGGCGGGCTTTGTGGGATTGGCGGGCGAGGATGGACAGCATCAACGGCGCGGCGGGATCGACGCAGGTCGCGGTCTGGTGATGCTCGTTCAACATGATGTGGAGGCCTTCGTCCTCGGCCAGCAACCATTCGTCGAGATAGCGGTGATACAGGTCGGCACCGATTTTCGGATCGTAGTGCTTGTTCGGCAACGATACGCGGATGGAATCGTAGGTCTCGGCTGGAGGAAGCAGGTGATAGGCGGTTTCGCTGAAGTGCCAGGCTTGCATCGGATCAGCCCTCCCCATCGAGGAACGCGAGCGCGGCGGTGACGAACGCTTCCGGTGTTTCCACCTGCGGCACGTGGCCCGTGTTCGGTAGCGTCAGTGTTCGCGCGTCCGGCAGCAGTTTCGCGTAACCCTCGACATACGGCGCGGAGATCAGGCCGTCGTGTTCGCCGCGCAGGAACAGCGCTTTGTTGGTGACGCGGTGCAGGCGGTGCGGAAGTTTCGGGTTATGCATGTAGGGTTCCCAGGTCAACAGCGCGGTTGTTTCGCGATTGCGCAACATGACCGTCAGTTCCTGATCCGACATTTTCGATGGATCGGGACGGAACTTCTCGGGTTCGTGGTAGAGCATTTTCTCAACCTCCGCCGCTGGGGTGGCGAAGATGTCGGGAATGTCCAGCTTGTCGCGGGAGCCAATTTTAACGCCGACGGGGGCGACGAAGATCAGGCGGCGGAATTTCTCCGGCGCCATGCTGGCCAGTTCGGCGCCGATCCATCCGCCCAGAGAGCAGGCGATCAGGTCGATCGGTCCCGGAGCGATTCGGGTGAGCAGGTCGAGATAGATGTGGGCGATGTCGTCTGGCCGGTCGATCCAATCCGGCAATGGGGACAGGCCGAAGCCGGGATGCGACGGCGCGACGATACGCCGCCGCCTGCCAAGCAGACCAAGGAACGGATGGTCGCCGCGGAAGCCGCCCGCGCCGTGCAGGAACAGCAACGGCGGGCCGTCACCGCCCTCCCAGACGTCGAGCGAGACGCCCGCCAGATCGATCGTGGTCATGGTTGGTTCCTTCCCTTGCCGGGAGCGTACGACAGGGTTTGGCAATGGGGAAGGGCGGCGTGCTAACGTTTCGTTGTAGGAGGGAGTGCGATGACGCGGTTGAGCCGGGCGGAGTTTCGCGAGTGGTCGGAGGCGCAAACCCGCCGTTACGAGCGGGTCGATGGCGAACCTGTCGCGATGGCGCCGGAACGTGTGCGGCATAACCGGATCAAGGCGCGTCTTTGGGCGGCACTGGATCGGGCGGTCACCGATGCGGGCGTGGACTGCGAGGTCTTGACCGACGGTGTGACGGTCGAAATCGACGAGGATACCGACCATGAACCGGATGCGGTGGTCAATTTTGGTCCCAAGGCCGGTCCAGACGAGACAGTGGCATCGCGGCCGGTCATCGTTGCTGAGGTTCTGCCACCCGGCACGCAATCCGTCGACACGTCCGACAAACTGGTGGACTACTTTCGCGTGGCCACGGTTCAGCACTATCTGATCGTCCGGTCCCGGCGGCGCGAGGTCATCCATTACCGGCGCGCGGGCGAGGGGATTGAATCCCGGATCATCGATCTTGGCGCGATCCATTTGGACCCGCCCGGAATCACGATCGATCTGGACTCGATTTATCCGCGTTAGTCCCCGGAGTCGATGAAGCGGGACCCCGGGGGAAATTTGACCATCGGGCCCATCGCCGACCTTTCCGAAGGTCGGTCGTGACTTGCGTCTCAATGATTGTGGGTACTAGGTAACGACCGTTGACCAGAAAGATGGCTCGATCCATCCCACGACGCCCCAAACTATATTTCCGTTTCGGTGTACCTGATCCCAATGTCGGACAACTCTGCTCCCCTTTCTGCTGCTATGAGCACGGTCGACATGCTCCTCGCCGCGACATTCTCCACCCAGCGCGACGGTGGGTACTCGAACTTTCTGTTTGGCTTGCGACCGAACGCGCCGATGTGGGGGAGGAGTCTCGCCGCGATGGTGTTCCATACAAGGATTGGCCTCTTGGAGGCCGCGCTCCATCTTCGGCGCGTCGGTCCGAACCACCTTCGTTCCCTTTCAATGAGCGAGCTTCAGTCGAATCTGACGAATTTTCTGACAGAAAACTATGGGCTGATCGCCGAGCGAGTGTGGCTCCGGCGCGATGAGGCCCCCTACTCCGAAGTCGTTGATCCGGCGTCAAAGCTTGCTCTAGCGGTGGCGCTATCTAAATCAGATCACTACTGTCCGGAGTTTTCCGAACGAACCGTTCCGAAGTGTCTGACCTATAACGGTTTTTCGACGATTTTGGGTGGTGTCGGTTTGAAGTTGGTGGCGGTTTGCCCGACCCTTGTCCGGGGAGGGCTCACTCATGAACGCCG
>SHWL01000092.1 GCA_009693865.1 Acetobacteraceae bacterium
CCGTCGCCTCAAGATCGACCACCAGACCGATGGAGGTAACGATCGACGCCCAGGTGCCGGACAACAGAGAGGCTGGTTTCTTGCGCATCCGGGGTGAGAATCGTACTGCGCCGTGACCGTGCAAGCCTTAGATTCGCGCGTATGGGGCATTGCCCTCTGGACTCCCACCAGGGACACGGTCCCTGGACCGCGATTTATTTGGCCGGGGGATCGGAGGGCCCGCTCGCTTGTAAATTCGAACCAGCAGGCCCTCCGATCTCCCGGCCAAAAGTCATGGTTCCAAGGGCCACTGCCCTTGGCGGGGCTCCAAGGGGCAGAGCCCATTGGTCGGGGTTCGGGGTGAAACCCCGATGCTTCCCCGCCTCAGACGTCCAGCCTGATCCGCTGGCCGCTGGCGCGGCCTCCGCCAACGCGGCACATTGCGGCGCACGACGAAACACGGAAGCCAGCATCCGCATCATGAGCGCGTCCACGTCTCTGCCGTCCTCCTCCCGAGGCGATATTCAGCCCGGCGACTCCGGTCTCGCGCGGCGCCTGTCCCGCGAAATCCAGGGCGAGGTGCTGTTCGATCGCGCCAGTCGTGGCCGCTATTCCACCGACGCCTCGATTTACCAGGTCGAGCCATTGGGCGTGATCGTGCCAGAGACCATCGAGGATGTGGCGGCGGCGCTGGCGATCGCGCGGGAAGCGGGCGTGCCGGTGCTGCCAAGGGGCGGCGGGACCAGCCAGTGCGGGCAAACCGTGAACCGGGCGCTGGTGATGGATTGCTCGAAGCATCTTCGCCGGGTGCTGCGGGTCGATGCCGCCGCCGGGTCGGTGCTGGTCGAGCCGGGCATCGCGCTTGGCGCGTTGAACACAATGCTGCGTCAGCATGGGGTATTTTTTCCGGTCGATCCCTCGACCCATGCGCGTTGCACCATCGGCGGGATGGCGGGGAATAACTCGTGCGGTTCGAAATCCATCCGTTATGGGCTGATGGCGGACAATGTGCGCGCGATCGACGCGATCCTGGCGGATGGGACGCGGCACCGGTTCGGCGCCGTGCCGGATAATCTTGGCGCGGACATGCCTGCCCGGATCGCCGATCTTGTCCAACGCCTACGGGTACTCGGTGTCAGCGAGGCCGAGGAAATCGCCGCACGCTTTCCGAAACAACTCCGCCGTGTCGGCGGCTATAATATCGACGCATTGACCCCCGCCGCGCGCGCGTCCGGCCGTGACAATCTGGCGCGTTTGCTGGTGGGCTCCGAAGGCACGCTGGCATTCTCCGCCGCGCTGGAACTCGCGCTGCATCCCATCAAGCCTCGCAAAGTTCTCGGCATCTGCCAGTTCCCGACGTTTCGACACGCGATGGAGGCGTCCCGGCACATCGTCGCGCTCGACCCCGAGGCAGTGGAACTGGTGGACCGCACGATGATCGATCTGGGCCGGAGCATTCCAATTTACCGCGCCACCATCGACAACATGCTGATGGGCGAACCGGACTCGCTGTTGATCGTCGAGTTTCATGGTCACGACGACGGTCCGCTCCGTGCGAAACTCCGGCAATTGGAAGAACTCATGGGCGACCTGGGCCATCCAAATGTCGTCCGCGCCATGGATGCCGGTTTCCAGGCCGATATCGCCGCCGTGCGCGAGGCCGGCCTGAACATCATGATGTCGATGAAAGGCGACGGCAAACCAGTGTCGTTCATCGAGGATTGCGCCGTCGATCTGGACGACCTCGCCGATTATACGGAGCGGTTGAACGGCGTTTTCGAACGGCACGGATCGAAGGGCACGTGGTACGCCCATGCCTCGGTCGGCTGCCTGCATGTCCGCCCCGTGTTGAACATGAAGGACCCCGGGGACGCCGTCAAAATGCACGCGATCGCCGAGGAAACTTTTGCGCTCGTGCGCGAATACAAAGGCTCGCACAGCGGCGAGCATGGCGACGGGTTGGCGCGCAGCGAGTTCCACACGTCGATGTTCGGCGAACGCATTGTTCGCGCGTTCGAGACGGTGAAGGATGCGTTCGATCCAACGGGAATGCTGAACCCGAACCGAATCGTGCATCCGCCGCGGATGGATGACCGGACGCTGTTCCGCTACGCGCCGGGTTATGCCGCGGTGACGGATTTCACCCCGAAACTCGATTGGTCGGAGCATCCCGGCCCGCTTGGCGGCATGCTCGGCGCGGTCGAAATGTGCAATAACAACGGCACCTGCCGGGCCTTCGACGCGGGTGTGATGTGTCCCAGTTTCCGCGCCACTCGCGATGAGCAGCATCTGACCCGGGGCCGCGCCAACATGTTGCGCCTGGCCCTGACCGGCCAGCTTGGCGCCGGCGCGATGGCCTCCGAGCCGATGGCCGAGGCGATGAAACTATGTGTGTCCTGCAAGGCCTGCCGCCGCGAATGCCCGACTGGCGTGGACATGGCGAAAATGAAGATCGAGGTGTCCGCGGCGCATGCCGGCCGGCACGGGGTGGCGAGGCGGGAGGCATTGATCGCGGCGTTGCCAAAGTTCGCCCGCATTCTCTCACGTTTTCCCCGGCTCGCGAATCTTCGAAACACCTGGGCGCCCTTGCGTCAGTTGATGGAACGAGTTTTCGGCTTTGCCGCCAGCCGGACCATGCCGGAATGGAGCCGGGACCCGTTCCGCGACGACGAAGCGGGGTCGCCGACTGGTCCGCGCGGGAGCGTGATGCTGCTCGCCGATACGTTCAATCGTTACTTCGAGCCTGAGAACCTGCGGGCGGCGCTGCGTGTCCTGGCGGCCGCCGGCTACGGAGTCGTCATGCCGAAGGTGAGTGGGCAACCTTTGTGCTGTGGGCGGACGTATTTGGCCGCCGGCATGGTGGACAAGGCGCGCCGGGAGGCGCGGCGCACGATGGCGGCGTTGGCAGGAGATATGCCAGTGCTTGGCTTGGAACCGTCCTGCCTGCTGACCTTGCGCGACGAGTTTCGCTCTCTGCTGCCGGGCGCCGAGGCGGACTCTTTGGCTGACCGGGCGATGTTGCTGTCGGAGTTTTTGGCGAAGGAAAAACCGGAGCTGGCGCTGAAAGCCATGGTTGGCACCGCGCATGTGCATGGTCATTGCCACCAGAAATCCTTCGGCGCCTTCCCCGATGCGCTGGCGGCCCTGAAACGCGTTCCGTCGTTGACGGTGAAGCCGATCGCGTCGTCCTGTTGCGGCATGGCGGGCTCGTTCGGGTATCAGGCGGAGACGCAGGAAGTCTCCATCGCGATGGCCGAAGCCGGGTTGTTGCCAGCGGTTCGCGCCGCCGCGCCCGAGGATTTCATCGTCGCCGATGGCACGTCCTGCCGGCATCAGATCCGCGATCTGTCCGGGCGGGAGGCGATCCATTCCATCCGTTTGCTGGACCGGGCACTGTCATGACGCTTCAACCGGCCGATATCCTGGACTTCTGGTTTGAGGGCGATCCCGCGGCGCGCCAGAAAAAATGGTTCGAGAAAGCTCCGGCCTTCGATGCCGCCTGCGCGCGATTCACCGAAGACATCCGCGCCGCTCGCGCCGCCATGTTCGACACCTGGGCTGAGACACCGAAGGGCGCGCTGGCATTGATCGTGCTGATGGATCAGCTGTCGCGCAATGTGTTTCGCGGTATGGCGGAGGCTTTCGCGGCGGATTCTCACGCGCGCGAGATCGCCCGCGCGATGGTCGCGAGCGGGTCCGACCTGGTGTTGACACCGTTTGAACGGATGTTCGTCTATTTGCCGTTCGAGCACGCCGAATCCATGGCGGATCAGGATCGATCGGTGCGGCTGTTCGCTCAACTGACCGAGGCTTTGGGAGCGGAGACGGTTGACTATGCGCGCCGGCACCGGGACGTGATCGAGACTTACGGACGCTTTCCGCACCGGAACGCGGCTCTGGGCCGGATCAATACGGCGGCGGAGGAAGAGTACCTTCAACGCCCAGGAAGCGGATTTTAAGGGATGACGGGATGATCGACGATGTTGAGGACGGCCAGCCATGACGCTGCTGGCCTGGTTGGTCGGCCTGGCATTGCCGGCCTGCGGGGCCGATGGGATCGCGGGACTGCCGATGCCAATGCCGATGGACATGACGAAGATCGAACGGCCCGCGACACCGAATACGTTCCTTTCCGGGCCGCGCGGAACCCGGCCGGAACCGGATGAGGTCACGGCCGAGTGGAACATGCCCGCCGCGGCGCTGTACGATAGTGTACGTGTCGTGTTCGTCCGGCAACCGCGAACTTTCGTCGCCGCGGAGTTCCCCGAGCAGCGGCAATTGCACTACGTCGTGCGCAGCGCGCTGATCAACTACCCCGATCTCGTCACCGTGCAGGTCAACTCCGTGGACGCGACGCACAGCACGCTGGTCGTCTGGTCGCGCAGTGTCTACGGACGGAAGGATTTTGGAGTGAACCGGGAACGCACGGAAACCTGGTTCGCGGCCTTGCGACAGTCTGACAAGAAATGATCGCTGCATGAATGGTGTCGGTGAGTTTCTGAAGGATACCTGGCGGCTGGCGCGGCCCTATTTTGTGGAATCGGAGGAACGCTGGTCCGCTCGCGGCTTGTTGGTAGCCGTGATCGGTCTCGCTTTGGCGTCTGTCGGGCTGACGGTGCTGCTGAATTTCTGGCGCGCGGAGTTTTACAATGCGTTGCAAAACAAGGACTGGGATGGCTTCGTTAACCTTATCCTGACCTACCGCCGGACCGAAAATGGTTTCACCTTTGGCTTCACGCCGCTGGCGTTCCTCTATGTCACCATTGCGATTTATGAAATTTATTTGACTCAATGGCTGCAAATTCGCTGGCGGCGCTGGCTGACGGTTCGATTTTTGGACCGGTGGATGGCGGACCGCGCTTATTACAAGATTGGCCTGACGGGTACCAGTCACGACCTGGGAACCGACAATCCGGATCAGCGAATCGCCGAAGATATCAAGGAGTTTTGCGACACGTCGCTGTCCTTGACATTGGGTTTGATTTCCCGGATCGTGTCGTTGCTCAGCTTCCTGACCATTCTTTGGGGATTATCCGGCGCCATCGAACTGCTGGGTGTCACCATCCCCGGCTATTTGTTCTGGATCGCGCTGATTTATGCCATTGCCGGAACCGTCTTCACGCATCTGGTCGGCCGCCCGCTCGCGGCGTTGAATTTCCGGCAGCAACGGGTCGAGGCCGATTTTCGCTATTCCCTGGTGCGCATCCGGGAAAATGTCGAGGGAATCGCGCTGTATCGTGGCGAGAACGAAGAAAAAGTCACCCTGTTCGACCGCTTCGGGGCGCTGATTGGCAACTTCCGGGCGATCATGACCCGGACCAAGTTGTTGAACATGGTCACCGTCGGTTACAGTCAGGCTGCGGCGATCTTTCCAATTGTGATCATCGCGCCACGCTATTTCGCCGGCAAGGTAACTCTTGGGGTGTTGTTCCAGACCACCGAGGCGTTTGGCCGGGTGGAAAGCGCTTTGTCCTGGATCATCAATGTCTACAGCACGCTGGCGAGCTGGCGCGCGGTGGTGGGGCGGCTCAGTACGTTCGATCGCGCCATCGACGCCGCGCGCGCGGTGGATGGCAATCTGATCCGGGTGGAAAGCGGCGATGGGGCGTTGCACGTGCATGGGCTCGATCTTTCGTTGCCGGATGGAACGAAGCTGTTGGAAAACGCGGACCTGATACTGACGCCGGGGCATTCCGTGGTCGTGACGGGGCGCTCGGGCTCGGGGAAATCGACATTGTTCCGCGTGCTGTCGGGCATCTGGCCGTTCGCGCGCGGCGAAATTCAGGTGCCCGCCAATATGTTCTTTTTGCCGCAGCGGCCGTACATCCCGCTGGGAACCTTGCGCCGGGTCGTCACTTATCCGAACGATCCCGCTTTGTGGGACCGCGCCGCCATCGCGGGAGTTTTGCATGACGTCGGGCTCGATCATTTGATCGACCGGATCGATCGCGACGACAACTGGCCGCAAAGCCTGTCCGGCGGGGAGCAGCAACGCGTGGCGGTCGCGCGCGCGTTGTTGGCGCAACCGTCCTGGATTTTTCTGGATGAGGCGACGGCGAGCCTCGATGCCGAATCAGAGACCGCGTTGTACAAGACCCTGAAAACGCATCTACCGGATGCCACTCTGGTATCGATCGCGCACCGTCCCTCAGTCGCCGGATTCCACGAGGGACGCGTCGTGTTTCGTCGCGAGGGCACCGCGCCAGGCACGCTCATCCAGGAGGCATCACCATGATCCAGTTCGACTCCATTTCGGCTCCCACGCCGGACAAAGATGGCCTGAACGCCGCGTATGCTTTGTTGAACAGGCAACTGGATCGGGGCGATCTGGGTGGCGCTCTGGCCGCATGGGATGGCGAACGCCGTTCGTTTGAGACCTGGAGCGCGCTGGTCCATTTGCGCTTCGCTCAGAACACCGCGGACGCGGAGGCGAAATCGGCTCGGGAATACGCCGACGCGCTGGCGCCTGAGGTCGCCGATCTCGAAACGATGTTCAAACGCCGGTTGCTCGCGGATACCGATCGTGAGGGCCTGATGCGCGCCGCCGGTGCCCATGCCGTCCGCTTGTGGGAAACCGACGTCACTGCTTTCGATCCCGCGATCAAACCGGATCTGGAAGAGGAATCCCGGCTGTCTGCGCGGTACTCCGAACTCCTGGCCTCGGCGAGCCTGTCGATCGGCGGGCAGACGGTGAACCTGGCGGGCCTCGCGCCCTTCGCCGAGGACCCGGATCGCGCCATTCGTCATGAGGCGGAACGCGTGCGCTGGGAGTTTTTCTCGGACCATGGCACGGAGTTGGATACGATTTACCACGACCTCGTCCAATTGCGGCATGGCATGGCGCGGAAGCTTGGCTTTTCGACATACACGCCGTTGGGTTACCGGCGAATGCGCCGGGTCGACTACGGGCCTGAGGACGTGGCGCGATATCGCGAACAGGTCGTAACGCATGTCGTGCCTTTGGTCGCCCGCTTGCTGGAACAGCGCCGCACCGCGCATGGGTGGGATAAAATCCGCTACTGGGATGAGGCGCTGATCGATCCCGCCGGCAATCCCCGGCCCGCCGGAGGTCATGACTTTCTGGTGGCCCAGGCTCGGAAGATGTTCGATGGAATGCATGGGGAGTTGGGGGCTTTTTTCCGGGAGATGGATGGCGGCGGATTCCTCGACCTTCGCAACAGGCCGGCGAAGCGAGGCGGCGGATTCTGCACGTCGTTTCCCACGGTCGGCATGCCATTCATCTTCGCCAATTTCACCGGCACGCATCACGATATCGGCGTGTTCACGCACGAAATGGGCCATGCGTTTCAGAACCACATGTCGAAAAATCTGCCGAACGTGGATTACCTGTGGCCAACGATGGAGGCGGCGGAAATTCATTCCATGAGTCTGGAGTTTCTCACATGGCCGTTCATGGAATTGTTGGTTGGCGATGCCGCGGCGGATCGCTTCCGGCGCATGCATCTGACCGCGGCATTGTCATTCCTCCCATACGGTGTCTGCGTCGATCATTTCCAGCATGAGGTGTTTGCAAATCCCGATGCCTCCCCGAATGAGCGGCACGCGATCTGGCGGCGGCTGGAACAGCACTACATGCCGTGGACGGATCATGGCGACCTGGCCTGGCCCGCGAAGGGCGGACGGTGGCAGGCGAAACCGCATATCTATGGCTCGCCATTCTATTATATCGACTACACGCTGGCGCAATGTTGCGCATTGCAGTTCTGGTCACGGGCGCGCCGCGATCCCAAGGAAGCGCTGGATGCCTACGTCGGACTGTGCGGACTCGGAGGGTCAGCGCCGTTCCAGGAACTGGTGAGCGCCGCCGGACTGATCTCGCCCTTCGCGGACGGCGCGCTGGCCGACGTCGCACGCGAGGCGGAAGCGTTTTTGGCAGGGTAGCGTTGGGGCTTTGCCCCATACCCCACCAAGAGGCTCTGCCTCTTGGAACTCCGCCAAGGGCTCGCCCTTGGAACCATGACTTTTTGGTTGGGAGTTGGGAGAGGGCCTATGCGGATGTTGTAACATTCGAGCAGGCCCTCTCCCAACTCCCAACCAATGAATCGCGGTCCAGGGACCGTGTCCCTGGTGGGAGGTCCAGGAGGGCAACGCCCTCATGGCGGGGTTTGGGGCAGAGCCCCAACGCTACCCAGCCCAACCGATCCAGTCGCAGTATGCGCGGCCCATGACGAGTTCCAGATCATTGCCGGTCAGCCAGGGCAGTTCCTCGGTGAACAGCGTCACGCATTGGCGCCAGGAGCAGGACATGCGGGTGATGTCGGTGCCCCAGAACATTCTGTGAGGTCCGAATGCGTCGAACACCTGACGCAGGTGCGGATGAATGCTTGGGAATGGATAATCGTCAAGGGCGGAGCTGGCCTGTCCCGTGGCTTTGACGGCGATGTTCGGGTGTTTGGCGAGGGCAAGCAGTTGTGGCAGGTTTCGATAGGCGCCTTCGCCCTTTGTCGCGCGCGGGACGCCCATATGGTCCACGATCAGTTTAAGACCGGGATGACGTTCGGCGATCTGTCCAACAGTCGGGAGAAATGCCGCGGCGGCGAGTGAGACAGGGACGCCGGCGCGCTCGGCCGCGGGCCAAAGCCAATCGAGCGTGCCGTCGGTTGGCCACGATTGTTCATGTGGCTGATTGAAATAAAAGCGCAGGCCCATCATGCCGGGGCGGTTCTTCCAGGTTGGGACGAGGGCCCGGCTTTCCGGCCGATCGAGCGGAAACCACCCCATGATCGCGAAGCGGTCCGGATGGGCCTGGACTGCCTCGACCGCCAACTCATTTGAGTCCGGGTCCCACATCGGCGGGTGAATGATCGCGCGGTCGACGCCCGCTTCGGCCATGCCCGCGAGCGCCTGGTCCATCGAATAAGGCTCCTGCCGGTGGTGTGCCGACGGGGTGCCCTTGGCCCAGATATGGATCTGCGCATCGACGATCATCATGACGTTTCCGTTCCTTCTTCATTGCCGATCACGGCCGATCAGAGGAAATCGCGCACTCGCTCAATATCTTCCAGCACGCTGGTGTGGGACACGAGAAGCACCTCGTCGAAGCCGATTTGCTCGATCCGCTTGATCCTCCGGCGTGCTTCGCCGGGCTCGCAGACCAACGACGTGGCGACCTCCGCGAGGCCCGCGGATCCGGGCCGGTTGGCGAGATCGACGGCCACGTTGGCGAGCACGGCGTTCGTGCCGCCTGCTTCGCGGTAAACCTTCATGCCGTATTCAAGGTCGTCCCAACTGCTGTACCGGCCGGATGGCGTCCATCCCTGACACTCTTGCGCGGCGAAAGTAATCCAGCGTGGACTGCGCCAGGCGCCCATGAGAATTGGCGGTCCGCCCTCGCAGTCGGGCCATGTCGTCAGGGTGCCGCCGGCGTTGACGGCCTCGCCTTTCCATGCGCGGCGCATGGCTTCAAGCGAGCGTTTCATGATGCCGAAACGGTGGTCGAAATCGTAACCCAGCAACTCGAAATCCGCGCGGGTCGAGCCGCTGCCGACGCCAAGGCGCAGGCGGTTTCCCGACAAAGCCTGGACCGATTGCACGCGATGCGCCAGTTCAATCGGGTGCCGCAACGGAAGTTGCAGCACCGAGATGCCCAACTCGACCTTTTCGGTCACCGAGGCGAAGACTGACAATTCGATCAGAGGATCCAGGGTCGGGCGTCCTCTGCCAAGCGAGTCGCCGACCCAGATGCCGGGAAATCCGGCGGCCTCGATCCGGCGCGCGTAATCGGCCATGCGGTGCAGCAACCGGTCGTGGGGTTCGAGGTCCGGATCCGGACGGACCATGGTACCAACTCTCATGGCTGCTCTCCAATATGTGACATTGGCGCGAATGTTCTCTGTTCACATGAGAATTGAGCACGGAAGGCGGGCCGCGGCAAATTTTCCGCGGATGGAAAATTCGGCCCTCGAGATTGTTTTCGCGGGCCTCATGGCACGGTCTGGCAGACGTCCACCCAAACCGCTCCGACAAGATCGGCCATACGGAGCGGATCGATCCGGAGCGCGCTGTGGGCCGAGCCCGCGGCCGGCACGACCTCGCGGAACGCCTTGAGCGAGACATCGCAATACACCGGCAGCGGTGTCGCAAGTCCGAAAGGCGAGACACCCCCGATCGGGTGTCCGGTGACCGCCTCGACCTCCTCGGCGCTGAGCATCCGCGGCTTGCCGCCGAACGCCGCTTTGGCCTTCTTGTTGTCCAGCCGGGCATCGCCGCGGGTGACAACCAGAAGATCGCGGTCCCGGACCCGGAGCGACAGCGTCTTGGCGATCTGCGCTTGTGTGACCCCATGACCTTGCGCCGCCAGCGCCACGGTCGCGGTGCTGGTTTCCAGTTCGACGATGACGATATCGGGGGCTCGCTCGGCCAGAAACGCGCGGACGGAGTCGAGGCTCATGACGAATTGTCTCCCGCGGCGAGGACGTGACATTCGATACCGATCGATTGATGATCGCCGCGTGACCAGGCAAGCACATTCCGCGGATTCCGGACAGACGGTGGAATTTCCCGAACTCGTGCCAGGAGGCCAACCACCCGGGCTGAGTCGACGGACGGCGCCCAATCTGCCAGGTTTCTCCAAATACCCGGTGGTCCAAGGAGAAAACCGATGAACGACACCCAGACGCTGTCCGAGCGCGCCGACGCGCTCGAAGAGAAAATGAGCCAGGAACTCGACTATATCGTCGTCAAGTCGCGCCTCTACAGCATGGCCGAGGCCGATATGGGTCCGGCGGTGAACGCCAACGCGATCATGGCGAAGAATCCGAACGCGCGCGTGCTGATGGGCGACGACCCTCGGCTGCCGAAAATGCCGGAGAAGCCGACCCTGGTCGATTTCTTCAAATACCGGTTCGGCCCAGCGGCGCATTTGTTGCAAAGCGCGAAGCACGCGCTGAATGCGGGACTGTCGGATAAGATGGTGCTCGCCAGCCTGTTGCACGATATCTCGACAATCGGTTTCATCCGCGGCGATCACGGCTACTGGGGCGCCCAACTCGTCGAGCCCTACGTCGACGAAGAAGTTACCTGGGCCATTCGCGCCCATCAGGTGATGCGCTTCTATGCCGATGAGTCGGTCGGTTACGAATACCCGCAATCTTATATCAAGACATTCGGTGCGGATTACCGGCCTGACCCGTATGTGGACGAAGACTACAAGCGGGCGCGGAACCATAAGTGGTACATGTCGGGCCGGATGATCACTGTGCACGACATTTACTCGTTCGACCCGAACGCGGTGGTGGAGCTTGAGGAATTCACCGACGTGATCGGCCGCAATTTCCGTCAGCCGGAGCAGGGGCTTGGGTTCGATAACAGCCCGGTCGCGCACATGTGGCGGGCGATGATCCGGCCGGCGAAATATCTGTAGGTACAGACAAGCTTTTTTCGGCGTGGCGTTCCCCCGATTCGATCGGGGGAACGCCCCGGCCATCGGATCAAGCACGGTACCGCGACGGGTGGCCCGGTCAAGCCGGGCCATGACGGTTTTGGGAGAAAGTCTCCGATCCCGATGCCTATGCGGTCGAGCCGGGCATGACGACAAAAAATGAACGTCTGCGTCCCAATCGGTCTTTAAACCGTGCCATGACGGGCAAGGGGTGGACCTGTCGATTCCCTGATCGAACCGGAGCAGGTCACGACAGGGATCGGGTGGCAATGCACCCCGGAAAACCAAATCTTACTCGCGCAGGAACGCCGCCACCGCCGGATTGGCGCGCATTTCGGCTAGTTCCGCTTCCCCAGGCAGCACCGGCCGATCGCGGGTCGTATTGACCATGCACAGAAACCCGAACGGCTCACCGGCCGAGGCGCGGAACTGGTGCCAGGTCCAGGCGGGGATCGTGACCAAATCGAACTGTTTTACCGCGCGGACCTCGCTGCCTACCATGCACTGACCCTGGCCGCGCAGAATCATCACGGCATGCGTGTGTTCATGCCGTTCCAGCGTGGAATATCCGCCAGTGTCCATCTCGAAATACCGCAACTCGCAGGCCAGGGCATCGTCGTGGAACAGCACCTGGCGGGAGATGTCCTTGAACGGGGCCTCGCCCTCCTGCTTGTAGGGTTGGTGCGCCACGCCCTCCCAGCGGAAGTTCCCCTGCCCAGGGCGAAATGTCGAACGTTGTTCAATGTCCATGGCCGGTGTTCCCATGCGATGCGACGGCGTGCGCGAAGGCGGCGGATTCCTCGGTGATCCGATCCCTGGCGAGCAGCAGACTGCCGCCGATCAGCAACATCGTGTCCGGGCCAAAGAAGTCAAGCAGTTCGGGTACTCGGTTCAGAGTGATCCCTCCGGCGGGCACCGCCAACGCGGGCCGGGCGTTGGCGGCAAGCTCCCGGCAGGTCTCCGGCGAGTATCCAAAACGCCCGCCATACACCGGGAAAATCACCGCGCCGCAGCCCAGGGCTGGGAAGAGTTTGCCGATGAGCAACTCGGGGGCGATGCGGGCGGCGCCGCCCATCGACGGGTGGGCGAAGAACGTCACCTCCGGAAACGCGCGGGCCAATGCGCGGACAGCGGAAAATCCCGCGACCATTGGCGCCACCATCATGCAATCCAGCCCATGGTCTCGCGCGATCCGGGCCTGCGCCCGCATCTGCTCCAGGTCGCCGGTCAGGCTGGGAATGTAGCGCGTCAGGTGACCCGTCGAACGCACCGCGCGGGCCACCGACGCGGCGATCATCGGAACCCGGACGGCGAAGGGGCTGTACGCCTGATCCGCCAGCCCGTGATCGTCCTTGATGAAATCGAGGGCGCCCAGAGCGAACCGCTCCGCCAACCCCGCCAGCCGCTCGGCCGGCAGCCCCTGTGGCTTCAACGCGGAGCCGGTGAAGGCGCGCGCCGGAACCCCCAGACGCGTGCGCAATGCCGAAGTGCCGGGACCTGGGTCGAACCGCGCGGGGACATCGCAGTCGCGCAATGTCACATCGTCCTGCAAAGAGGTATTACCGAACAGCATGTTCAGGAATTGTCCTGGATCGGTCCCGATCGTCGCCAGTGCGAGGCCGATACGAACCGAAAACAACCCGTTCCCGAGATCGCCGATCCCTTCCACTTTGCCAACTATGTCCGTCAGCACCGACGGCTCGTCCACCGCCGCCAGCGGCATCTCCACGCTTTGTTCCACCGCGATACCCTGGGCGCGTGCCTCGATTGAGGCCGCGTCGCTCCGCACGTGATAGGTCACGGTGAAACGTTCCGTCATGACACTGGTATAACCAGCGCGTCGACCGCGATGGCGCCGTGCGAACCGAGGATGACGGGATTGATGTCGATGGCCTGCAAGCTGTCGCCAAAGGACAGCGCGGCGGTTTGCAATCCCAGCAACACATCGACGAACGCCGAGGCCGCGCCAGCGTGTTTCCAGCGAGGCCCGTGCAGCACGCGGCCCAGAGCGCTGCCGCGAAGGCCGCGTTCAATGGTGTCCCGGCTCACGGGGATTGGCCAGGTCACCACGTCGCGCAGCGCCTCCGCGTGGATGCCGCCAAGGCCCGCGACCAGCACGAGTCCGACGCCATCGGCGCGCGTGACTCCGGCGATGGCTTCCAACTCGCCCGAGATCATCGCCTGGATAATAACGATGGGGCAGTCCGCCGCGATGAAGGCGCGAGCCACGGCATCGGCGTTTTCCAGACCGACATGGACCAAACCGAGGTCGCTTTTGTGCGCGACCCCCTCGACGACGCCTTTCAACACCACCGGACATCCCATCCGTTCCGCCGCCAGTTGGGCTTCGGCCAGGCCGTGGCAAACCACGGCCGGCACGGTCGATACGCCGAATCCGCGCAGCAGTTCCAGGCTCTCCGGTTCTGTCAATTGCCGCGCGGGCAACGCGGGCATGGGCCGCGCGCTGAACGTGGGAATGGGGGAGGGCGGGGGCGTCATCAGCGCGCCAATCGCCTCCAGCACGATATCCATTTCGGTGAAGACGTCGACGCCGAAAGACTCGTATGTGGCGCGTTCGGACGGCGGCATTCCGCCCGGCGACACCAGCAGCATCGGGCGGCCGCTTTTCTCCATCGCCTCCGCCAGCGCGGCGCGATAGGGATCGCCTTGCCAGGGGTTCATCGAATGCATCAAGCCCAGTACGACCGAGACCTCGGGGTCGTTCATCAGCAGGAACGGCACCTCGCCGGCGCGGCGCATGCCGCCGAAAATGCCCAGGTCGAGGGGGTTGCCGACGCGGGAGAACATCTTGTGGGCGTCGAGGCCGGCGCGGGTTCGTTCCGTCAACGGCGCGAGCGGAACGCCAAGGGCATCGCAACGGTCGGCGATCAACGAAGCGCCCGCGCCTGAGGTCGAGAGCGCGCCCAATTTTCCGGGACGGCGGCCGTACTTCGCCAGCAGGGCGCTGGCGGTCATGAACCCTTCCAAGGTCGAAACGACCGCCACGCCGCTCGCATCGAGCAGCGCGCGATAGGCTGCGGCGTTGCCCGCGAGGCGTGACGAATGCGCGATCGCGGCGGCGGCCCCGGCCTCGGAGCCGCCGATCTTCAATGCGACCACGGGCTTGCCCGCGGCGTGCGCTCGCAAGGCCAACGACCGGAAGCGTGGGCCATTTTGCAAACTGTCGATCAGCAGCGCGATCACCTTGGTCGGCTCGTGCGCGATCGCGTACTCCATGTAATCGAGCACCGACATGTCGGCCTCGTTTCCCGCCGAGGCGAACAGCGACAATCCGCCGCCCGCCGCCGCCAGTCGTCCCGCCATCGCGTCGAACAAAGCGCCGCTGTGCGAAAAGATCGAGACTCCGCCGGGCGTCTGCCGTTTCGCGTGGGAGGTATTGAAGCCGATCGAAATCGGATGATGCGCGTTGTAAATTCCGTTGCAGTTGGGGCCGACAATGCGAATGCCTTCCTCCGCCGCGATACGTTGGAGTTCGCGTTGCCGTTCCGCGCCGCCCGCGTCGAGGCTTTCCGCGTAGCCCGCCGAGCCGACGATCACCGCTTTCAATCCGGCGCGGGCGCAGTCGCGGACGGCCTGGACGGCGGCCTCGGCCGGGATGGCGAGGAAGGCGACATCGACCTGCTCGGGCACTGCGCCGATGTCGGGGACGCAGGGGATGCCGTCCACGTCCTTCAGGCGGCGGCTGATGCCGTATATTCCACCTTTGAACCCGGTGTTTCGAATGTTCGTCAGCACGATGTAGCCGTGCTTGGCGGTGTCGTCGGAGGCGCCGATCACCGCCACCGCGCGCGGATGAAACAGTGCGTCCAGCGCGTCGTTGGTGGTGGGCATGAGGCGGCCTCCGGTCGTGGCTTTCCCCTGGGGACTTAGCCTTCTCTGGCGCCGCAGCCTATGGTTGGTCAACATAATCGGAGAGACGCCATGCCGGACAGCATTTTGTTGCGCGAGACGCGCGGCCATATCCGCATCCTGACGATCAACCGTCCCGAGCGGATGAACGCCATGTCCCCGGAACTCACCGACGAGCTGGTCGATGCCTTCGTCGACGCGGGCGCCGATCCCGAGGTACGGGCCATCATCCTGACCGCCGTTGGCGATCGTGCCTTCTGCGCGGGCGCGGACCTGAAGGCGCGGGCCGAGGCGGACGCGGCGGGGGCACCGTTCCTACCTCTGTTGTCGCGGGTGCAACGGTACATTTTCGAGGTCGTTTATGAAACCGTGAAGCCCACGATCGCCGCGTTGAACGGACCCGCCATCGCGGGTGGCTGCGAACTGGCTCTGGCCTGCGACCTGCGCGTCGCCGCCGAGCACGTGCGGATGGGCCTGCCCGAGGCCAAACGCGGCAAAGGCGCGCATTTCGCCAACGTCATGCTGCCGCGCATGGTGCCGCCGGGGATCGCGTTCGAAATGCTGTATTTAGGCGAATATATAGACATGTCGGAGGCCCGCGGCTGGGGCCTCGTCAACCGCGTCGTCCCCAAGGGCGAGGCGTTGAACGAGGCACTCAAAATGGCCGAGGCGATCTGCGAAAACGCGCCGGTCACGATCCGGCGGATGAAGGAAACCGCTGTCCGTGCGAACGGCGTGCCGATGTCGCTGGCGCTGCGGCTGAACGAGGGGATCAGCCCCTATACCAGCGAAGATCGCGTCGAGGGCGTGCGGGCCTACGTGGAGAAGCGGAAGCCGGTGTGGAAGGGGCGGTGAGGGTCCAGGCGCCTCGCTCCCGCTACCCCTCACGGCAACGGCGTTACCCGAGCCACGCCGCCTCGCGTTTCCAACACATGGCCGGCGGGAACCTCATGCCATGGCCCGTCATGCATATCGAGCGGCTCGGACAGCACCAGCACGCTGCCCCGCCCAGGAGTGAAGCGGACTGAGTCGCCTTGGACGTCGATCTCACCGCCCTCGGCGAAGAACAGGCTTGGCGGGTTTTCGTCGCTCGCGTAACGCAATGCGTAAAGGCGGTCGCCATCCGCCAGCGCCGCGGTCATGCGAAATGGGTCTTCGATGCCGTGCGAGCTCATGACCTCACGCACGGCGGCGATCCCGCGGGCGAAGGCGCCGGGCACGTCGTCCAGCAGGCCATAGCCGATCGCGAGAAGAAAAAACGCCTCGGTGTCCGTGGTTCCGGTGCGATGGCGGTACACGTCCGCCGGAATCAGGTTCTCGATGTCCCGGCGGATCCGGTCGTAGCCGCCGATCTGCCCATTGTGCATGAAGAGCGCGTGGCCGTACCGGAATGGATGGCAGTTTTCGCGGCTGGTCGAGGTGCCGCTGGAAGCCCTGACATGGGCGAAGAACAGGCGGGATCGGATTTGCTCGGACAAGCTGCGCAGATTGGCATCGTGCCAGGCGGGCAGTATGTCGCGGTAAACGCCGGGGAAGCCGCGCTCCCCATACCAGCCCAGGCCGAAACCGTCGCCGTTGGTGGTGGTGGCGCCTCTTGTGGCGTGCAGGCTTTGGCGGATGAGCGAGTTTTGCGGCTGGAACAAAAGACTGTCGATGCGAAGCGGTGGACCGGTATACGCGAGCCAGCGGCACATGAGATGTCTCCTGTCCTGTTTGCGCCACCGTTCTAACGAAACAACAAAGTGCCCGCCACAATTCTTCGGTCTTTGCCTCTTTGCCGTCATGGCTCGGGTTCGTCCGGCCACCTGTTCAGCGCAGTGCCGCGACGGGTGGCCCGGACGAGCCGCATGTGCATCAGGATAACGGAGGACCGGAGACGGATATTCTCTTTTCATCGTCATGGCCCGACTCGATCGGTCCATCTGGTCCGGCACAGTGCCGCTACGGATGGCCCGATCGAGTCGGGCCATGACGATTGGGGACAACGCCGTCCACATGTGAACCTTATCCTCATGCGTATGCGGTCAAGGCGGGCCATGACGGTTTCGGCCGAAAACTTGCCCCCTGGTCGCCCCTACTTCGTGCTCGCACACCCGCCTGGGCTCAGGTAAAATCCTGCCCCGACGATGCCTGTTCGATCATCGGGAGGTTCCACCATGCAACGACGTCATCTGCTGAACGCGCTGGCCGTTCCCATGCTTGCGAGCGGTTGCGCTTTGCTCCCATCGCCCGACGGCCCGGCGGTACAAGCACCGGCTGGCGCGCTTCTCGCCGATCCGTCCTACCCCGCCATTGGCGCGAAATGGCGGGTCCGCGTCACCGAACGCGGCTTCTTCCGGGAGACCGTGGAGGAGCGGGACATCACGGCGGCCTCTGTCGAGTTCAATGGACGCCGCGGCTACGGCCTCGTCACGCCCGTGACCACCACTGTTCTGGATCCGGCGAGCTTCAACACAATGGGATCGATCGAGGGCGGGAAGGTCACGGTCAGCTGCTCGCCTGGTGAAGGCCCGTTATCCCGGCCGCTTTGGGTTGGAAAGGTATCGGATGCCACGTATTCGCTGACCGACTTCAGCTACGGCCAAACCTGGAACGGGGCCAGATCCCGGTCACGCGTCACGGCCTTTGAGGATGTCACTGTCCCCGCGGGCACCTTCAACGCATTCCGGATCGAGTACGACGGGGGTATCGGGACGTCGGTGGACGGTGGACGGGGCGGGCGGTTTTATAGTCCGGGGATCGAAACGAAAGAGGTGTATTGGTATGCGCCCGGCCCGAAAATCGTGGTGAAGAGCGTGGTCAGCCGGTTGGGCAGCCATCACAGCGGGACGGGAACGACGACGACCGAACTGGTCCGCGCCCCCGCTTAATTTGACAGAGTCAAATTACATGGCATGATTTTTGCCTATGCTGGCGCTGATTTCCGTTGAGTGCGGAAGCGGGATTCAATGGCGCCTCGTCTGCGCTCATGGCGTTGGTTGATCCGGGCAATGAGGGCGTCCTTGCCTTCCGGTTT
>SHWL01000093.1 GCA_009693865.1 Acetobacteraceae bacterium
GGTCTTTCCTGCCTGGGAGGATATCCTGGCAACCCTGGCCTTCATCAGACCGCCACCACTGCCTTCCTGAAAAGGCCATTCTGACAATCGATTTCCGCTACGCCCTCAACCCCAACCCTACCATTGGCCATAATGAGAACTGCTGGGCCGATCCGGCTATCCTTGACGATCCGGCGATTCGGCGCGTGTTTCTCGAGCAGGTGCGCCGGTTGCGTGGCCATGGCCTCGCCGTGGTCGTGTCGCCTCACCCGGTTACCTGGAAGATCGACACGGAGCCGGCCGATCGGGCGCGTTTCGCTGCTTTCTGGCGCGAACTGGCTCCAGCGATGCGGGGACTCGATCCCGCCGGCGTGTTTCCCGAGGTGATGAATGAGCCGGTGTTTCACGGCGATCCGTCCGCCTGGCACAGGCTGCAACACCAACTTCTGGCGTCGATTCGGGCCGCGCTACCCGCCCATACGATCGTACTGACCGGTCACGACTGGGGCAGCATTGACGGCTTGCTGGCCTTGCCGCCCGAGTCGGATGCCAACGTCGTCTACAGCTTCCATTTCTACGATCCATCCGAGTTGACCTCATTGGCCGCGTACCGCCCAGGCTTGGATCGCGTGGCGTTGGCGAGGCTGCCTTTTCCGGTGACGGATGCCGCCCGTTGCCGGGCCACGGCTGCCGGCGATCAGGCCACGCGGGACCTGATGCTGTTCTATTGCGCGACAAACTGGGACTCCGCCCGGGTCGCGACCCGGATCCAGGATGCGGCCGCCTGGGCGCGCCGCCACGGAACCGTGCTGCTTGCCGGGGAATTCGGTGCCAGCGTCAGGCTTAATCCGGATGCGCGACTCGCCTGGCTACGTCTGGTGCGAGAGGAATGCGCGCGTGACGGAATCGGTTGGGCCCTGTGGGGCTATGACGACATCATGGGATTTGATGTGCGGCGTCCGCCGGCGGTCAGACCGGTGCTGGATCGTTCCACGCTCAAGGCGCTTGGTCTGAACGCACCATAAAAGAAAAAACCCCCGGCCGTTAAGCCGAGGGTTAAGGATAAAGGGAGGCTTCACGTCTGGGAGACGCGGGGGCCAATGACCCCCTTCCAACCGCGAGGGTTGGAACTCTGGCGATGGCATCACCGTCTTTCGCGAGACCTTTCATTTTCCCGCGTCGCGATGCCAACGTATTCGGTGACGATCTTCTAGACCCCCGGCGCGGGTGCTGGCCATCGCGAAAACCCGGACGCGGCCATGTGATATTCGCATGGCAAATGGTAAGCGCGCGTCAATCGCGCAATCCGGAGATATTGTTGAGATAATGAGACACGCTCATGGTGTGAGACCGCGCTGTCCGGGACGTCGATATTGCGCGGCGTAACCCCGGGGTCAGTGCATCTCGGCCAGGCGCGCGAGCAGGAAGTCGCGGAACACCGCCACCCGTTTCGAATTCCGCAACTCCTCGGGGTAGACGAAGAACACGTCGATCTTCGGCCCTTTGAGGTCGGTCAGAATGCGCACGAGATCGGTATTCTCCTGCATCGCGAAATCCGGGATCACGCCGATGCCGACTCCCGCGCGAATCGCCAGCACCTCGGCCTGCAGGTTGTTTACCTCCAGCACCGCGCGGCGTGGACTGCCGGGACGCCGCCCAGCTTCGGAGAGCCAGTTGATGTCGGTGACCGGCGGGTGGTGACTGCCGAACTGGACCAGCCGGTGGGCGTCCAGTTCCTCCGGCCGTTTCGGCACCCCGTGCCGCTTCAGATACTCGGGCGAGGCGCAGACATGCCACTGCATGGTCATCAGATGCCGCTGGATCAGGTCCGGCTGCTTCGGCGCGTGCATGCGAATCGCGACGTCCGCCTCCCGCATCGCGAGGTCCAGTTCCGCGTCGTCCAGCAGCAGCGAGACGGTTACCTCGGGATACGCCTCCAGAAATCCCTGCAATCTCGGCGCCAGCCAGGACGCCCCAAATCCCACCGTGGTCGTCACTTTCAGACGTCCGGCGGGCTTTTCCTTGCTTTCCGTCAGCAACGCCTCGGTGATCGCGAGCTTGGCGAATACCTCCCGGACGGTGCGATTGAGCGCCTCGCCCTGCTCGGTCAGGATCAGGCCGCGGGCGTGGCGGTGGAACAGGGGCACCTGAAGCGCCTCTTCCAGCGCGGAAATCTGCCGTGACACCGCGGACTGACTCAGATTCAGGGTGTCGCCCGCATGTGTGAAGCTGCCGGCCTCGGCCACCGCGTGGAAAACGCGTAGCTTGTCCCAGTCCATGGTCTCAGCCTCTCCCTGGCGCCGGGTTTGGTCCCGGTCGACGATCGTTGTCCACCAGCCGCGTTTGGCGCGGCTTCCTCGTGACGATCAGGCGAACGCCTGCTCGGTCGCGTGAGCCGCCGTTTCCGCCAGAAATTTCTCGGCCTCAAGCGCCGCCATGCAACCGGTTCCGGCGGCGGTCACGGCCTGGCGGAAGATCTTGTCCTGCACGTCGCCGGCCGCGAACACGCCGGGGACCGAGGTCCGCGTCGATCCGGGTACGGTCTGGATGTAGCCTTCCTTGTCCATGGTTACATGGCCGCGAAACACCTCGGTCGTCGGGGTGTGACCGATGGCGATGAACACGCCGTCCACCGCGAGATCGCTGTCGTCCCCGGTGCGCGCATCGGTCAGCCGGACCCCGGTCACGACCTCCGGCGAGCCACCGCCAAGGATTTCCTTGACCGTCTTGTTCCATACGACGGAAATTTTCGGGTTGGCGAACAGCCGGTCCTGGAGAATCTTCTCCGCCCGCAGCGCGTCGCGCCGATGCACCAGGATCACCTTATCGGCGTGGTGGGTCAGGTACAAGGCTTCCTCGACCGCCGTGTTGCCGCCGCCAATCACCGCCACGTCCTTGCCGCGATAGAAAAACCCGTCGCAGGTGGCGCAGGCCGACACGCCGCGGCCCTGCAACGCCGATTCCGACTCGAGGCCCAACCAGCGCGCCTGCGCGCCGGTGGCCAGGATCACGGCATCGGCGAAATAAACGTCGCCCGAGTCGCCCACGCAGCGGAACGGACGGCGGGAGAAATCGACCTCGGTGATGAGGTCCGGCTGGATGACGGTGCCGACGTGGCGGGCCTGCGCTTCCATCTGCTCCATCAGCCACGGGCCTTGGATGACGTCGGCGAAACCGGGGTAATTCTCAACGTCGGTGGTGATGGTCAACTGGCCGCCGGGCTGCATGCCGGTGGCGAGAATCGGTCGCATATTGGCGCGGGCGGCATAGATCGCCGCCGTGTAGCCAGCCGGGCCGGCGCCAATGATCAGGACTCGGGTGCGATGGGTCACGGGCATGGCTCACCATATGGCCGCACGGTGACAATGCGCAAGGAACTCCCGCGGTGCGGCATAGGTGGCGGATGGCGCCGGGGTTTTGCCCTGGGCCCCGACCAAGAGGGCTTTGCCCTCCTGGACCTCCCACCAGGGACACGGTCCCTGGACCGCGATTTATTTGGTCCGGGGATTGGAGGGCCTCCTCGTTCGTATTTACATACGAGGAGGCCCTCCAATCCCCGGACCAAAAGTCATGGTTCCAAGGGCCACTGCCCTTGGCGGAGTTCCAAGAGGCAGAGCCTCTTGGTGGGGTTTGGGGTGAAACCCCGATGCTTTCCGCTATCTTGGCAGCCCCGCGACGGCCGCGGCGTCGCCTGTCACGGCCAGGATGTGCATGCCCGTATTGGCTCGATCGACGATACAGATGTAGCCGCGGTCGTCGGTTTCCACTTTCGGCGAACTTATGCGCGGAGTTGTGCCGCGACCGGTCCTCCGGACGAGCCGGAGGATGACGATGGGGGGAGCGCCGTCGCCAACATGAGAGCCGTGGGTCAATATCTGGTCAGCGGGCCGCGCGTCTACTCGATCGAAAAACTCGTCCCGCAGCCGCATGACGAGGTCGCGTTCGGGTTCTTCACCGCGAAATGGCTCCCCATCAACGCGTCGGTGAAATCCAGTTCGGATCCCGCCAGCAAATCGAGGCTCGACGGATCGACCAGGATGCGGGCGCTCGCTTTCTCGATCACGAGGTCGTCGGGCTGGACATCCTTGTCCAGCTCGAACACGTACTGAAATCCACTACAGCCTCCGGCGAGCACGGATACGCGGAGCGCGAGCTGGTTGCCCTCGGCGGTGGAGATCTCGGCGATACGGGCGGCAGCCCGTTCGGTCACGGCGAATTGTCCCATGAGGGGAACATAGGCGCTCCCGTCGCGGAATTGAAGTCCCATCGGTTGAGTCACCCGGGAAGCAGGTGTAAGCGCGACGCATGACCGCCCTCGCGCCGTATGCCGTCAACGTGTCCAACGCCCGCGGCCGGCTGCACGCCGAGCCAGAGGGGCCTGGACGCTCCCCCTGGCAGCGCGACCGGGATCGGGTCATCCACAGCTCGGCCTTTCGAAAACTGCAATACAAGACGCAGGTTTTCGTCAATCACGAGGGCGATTTCTACCGCACCCGCCTGACCCATTCGATCGAGGTGGCGCAGATCGCCCGCTCGGTCGCTCGCGCGCTGAACCTGGACGAGGACCTGACCGAGGCGCTCGCGCTGGCGCACGACCTTGGTCATCCGCCGTTCGGTCACGCGGGAGAGGAAGCGCTGAACCTCGGGATGAAGGCCTTCGGCGGGTTCGACCACAACGCCCAGAGTTTGCGAATTGTGACCCTGCTTGAGAGCCGTTACGCGGGGTGGGATGGGCTGAACCTGACCTGGGAGACGCTGGAGGGTCTGGTCAAGCACAACGGTCCGTTGCGCGATCCGCCGCCTTACATCGCCGAATATAACGCCCGTCATAAGCTCGATCTGAACACGCATGCGGGTGCTGAGGCGCAGGTCGCGGCGCTGGCCGACGATATCGCTTACCACGCGCACGATCTGGACGACGGGCTGCGGGCGCGGCTGTTTACCCCGGACGATCTGCGCCATTTGCCGGTGGTGGGCGCGTCGCTGGCGGAGGCTCGGCAGGCCAGTCTGGATATGCCGCCGCCCAGGTTGCGACATGAGACGATCCGGAGGGTGATCAATAGGTTGGTGACGGATTTGCTGGATGAGACGCGGGCCCGGTTGGCGAAGTTGGCGCCGAAGGACGCCGACGCGATTCGGCGGTCGCGCAACCGCGTGGTGGCGTTCAGCCCGGAGATGACCGACGCCAATCAGGCGATCAAGGATTTCCTCCACGCGCGCATGTACCGCCACTGGCGGGTCAATCGCATGAGCGCCAAGGCTCGGCATCTGACCGAGGAAGTGTTTCGAATTTTGCACGCCGATCCGTCGATGCTGCCGGACGATTGGCGGGCTCGAGCAGGGGAGGGCGGCACGCATCGCGCCGCCACCGTGGTTGGCGATTATGTGGCGGGGATGACGGACCGGTACGCGATGGACGAGCATCGGCGGCTGACGGATATCGCGGTTAATAGTTAGGCGATGCCCAACAATAATCGCCGTGACAAGGCGGTGCTTCCCCCTTTTCGGCATGGCTCGGACGACCCCTGCGAGACATTCGCAACTCAAACTCGCCCATGATCTGATTCGATCGCGATTAATTACTGGTTTCGCCTGTTCGGGGTTGGTGCGACAATCATTCGTCGAGTCTTGTGTCCGCGATGAAGCAAGCAAGATTTTAACACGAAGAAGAAGGGAGGAGCACGAAGAACCACGAAGCAGAAAGCAGTTACGGCGCTTCGCGCGGATGTTCGATCAAACGCCGCGCGAAGCGCCATTTATCCTTCTTCGTGGTCCTTCGTGCTCCTCCCTTCTTCTTCGTGTTAAGAACTTACTTTCTTGCCATGTTCAGGCGCCACGGTCCCTCATGGGCATGGCATGTCCAACCCTCAAAACCATTCCCGCATGCCCAGGCAATGATACGGGAGGTCGGCCGACTCGCTTATTGTTGTGCGCCGCCTAAGCGGTCTGACCGCGCTTCGAATCTCGGATTGCGACCACACGCGGTTGCGCGACCTCGCGCCGCTCCGCGGACTGACCGCGCTCCAATCTCTGGATTGCAGCGGCACGCGGGTCACGGATACCACGGGTTTGAAGCATTTGACGCTCCTGACGATCCAATCTGACACGGGGGAGTTTGACGCCTCCAGGGGGGGCGTCGGCCGGACAAGGCAATTGCTTGGCCGCCTGATCGGCCGAACCGAGAAGTAACCGGGGATCGAACGACACCTCATCTCCGGAAGAGAGGCTTGAACGGCTTCAATCGCCCGGGCGGGACCCGGTAGCGCGAACCTGCCCACGAGCAGGACGGGACTGGCGGTCCTCGAATCCAAAGTGATAGGCAGGTGCCCCCCTGCCGAGTCACGATCCCACGCCTTCATCCTCTTCCGCCGTTTCCCCCCGAAAGCCCCAATGTCCGACCTCTTCGCCACCATCCGCCAGTCCGTTCTGACCGCCGTCAACGCCGCCGTCCCCGGCCTGCCGCCCGAAATCGCCGCCCGCGTCGAGGTCACCACCACGCGCGATCCCGCGCATGGCGACATGGCCACCAACGCCGCCATGGTCTGCGCGAAAGCCGCCCGCCTGCCGCCCGCGAAACTCGCCGCGACCATCGCCGAGGCCCTACGCGCCGATCCCGCGATCGCCGAGGCCTCGGTCGCCGGCCCCGGGTTTGTTAACCTGCGGCTCGATCCAGGGGTGTTCCGGGCGATCGTGCCGGCGATCCTCGCCGCGGGCGAGGCGTTTGGCGATGCCACGACGGGGACAGGCACGCGGGTCAACGTCGAATACGTCTCCGCCAATCCCACGGGCCCGATGCATATCGGTCATTGCCGAGGCGCCGTCGTGGGCGATGCGCTGGCCAATCTGCTCGCCAAGGCGGGGTTCGAGGTCGTCAAGGAATACTACATCAACGACGCCGGCGCTCAGGTCACCGCGCTCGCCTGGGCGGCTTACTGGCGCTATTTGCAGGCGATCGGCACGCCCATGACCGAGGAGGCGTTTGCCGCGGCGGTTCCCGGTGGGCTGCAATACGGCGGCGATTATCTCGTTCCGATTGGCGAAGCTCTCGCGCGCGACCACGGTGAGGCGCTCGCGGGCCCGCACAGGACGATCGCCGAGGGCACGCAAATGTGGCTCGATACGGTCCGGGACTTCACCATCGACGCGATGATGCGCGCCATTCGTGAGGACCTCGCGCTCCTGGGTGTCCATCCAGACGTTTACAGTTCGGAACGCGCGATGGTCGCGTCCGGCGCGGTGGATGCCGTCATCGGGAAGCTGCATACGGATGGGCTGATTTACGATGGCGTGCTGGAGCCGCCAAAAGGTAAGACTCCCGATGACTGGGAACCTCGGCCGCAGACTTTGTTCCGGGCCACGAACTTCGGCGACGACGTCGATCGTCCGTTACGAAAATCCGATGGGAGCAATACCTATTTCGCCAACGACATCGCCTATCACAACGACAAGATATCGCGAAAATTCGACATTCTGATCGACGTGCTCGGCGCCGATCATGGGGGGTATGTGCCGCGGATGAAGGCCGCCGTCCGCGCCGTCTCCCACGACTCGACCAAATTCGAGGCGGTGTTGTGCCAGATCGTCCACATCGTGCGCGGCGGGCAGCCGGTGCGGATGTCGAAACGCGCCGGCACTTATGTCGCGTTGCGCGACCTGCTGGAGGAGGTCGGTCGCGACGCCGTCCGCTTCACCATGCTGTTTCGCAAAGCCGACGCGCAGATGGAATTCGACCTCGACCAGGCCATCGCGCAGACACGGGAGAACCCGGCATTCTACGTGCA
This sequence comes from Acetobacteraceae bacterium, assembly GCA_009693865.1. Taxonomy (GTDB): domain Bacteria; phylum Pseudomonadota; class Alphaproteobacteria; order Acetobacterales; family Acetobacteraceae; genus Rhodopila. The sequence goes on from SHWL01000093.1 coordinate 7,761, forward strand.
ATACGCCCATGCCCGCTGCCGGTCGGTCCTGCGCATGGCGCTGGAAACGCTCCCGGCGGCCGAACTGACGTCCGAGGCACTCGCGCGCGTCCCGCTCGACAACCTGACCGACGACGCTGACACCGCGTTGCTCCGGCGCCTGGCGACGTGGCCACGCACGGTGGAGGCCGCCGCGATTGCGCGTGAGCCGCACCGAATCGCCTTTTTTCTCTATGACCTGGCGGGCGACTTTCATATGCTGTGGAACCGGGGCAGAGACGATTCGACCCTCCGATTCCTTCAGGCGGGCAAGCCGGAGGAAACGCGGGCGCGGCTGGCTCTGGTGGCGGCGACGGCGATCGTGATCCGCTCCGGTCTGCGGGTCATGGGGGTCGAGCCGGTCGAGGAAATGCGCTGATCCCGTGGGGGGACGATCCGCGTTGGGACGATATATCGGGAGGAGCCTTCATGTCGGAACAGACCAACGCCGCCGGCCCGATGTACCGGGCGTCGCATGACGACGATCGCGGGATCGATAAGGGCACGATGAGGCTGCTATATGGCATGGGCGCTGGTGGGCTCGTCATTCTGGCGGGGATCGCGGCCTATAGCCTTACCCCTCGTTCCGGCGGCGATTTGCCGGTGGTTCAACCGGACCCTCGACCGATGCGGGTGCGGCCGGATAATCCCGGCGGCATGGTGGTCGCGCCCGGACAAAAGGTGTCCAATCCCGACAACAGCCGCCTCGTGCCCGGAACCGAGGAGCCAAATCCGGGCGCGCTGATGGCAATTCCGGACCCGACGAAACTCCCGGTTCCACCGCCCGCGCGGCCCGTGGTCAAGACCTTCACGGTCCAACTTTCGACGGCGAAGTCGGAAGTCGAGGCGCAGGCGGCGTGGGACCGGCTGGCGAAAAAGATGCCCGATGTCGTCGGCCAACGTCGGCCATTGTTTCTGAAATCCAACGAGGCGGGTCCCGCGCCCTGGCGGTTGCGGACGGGCGGCTTCACGGATTCCGCGCAAGCGAAAGCGTTCTGCGAGAAGGTCAAGGCCAAGGGCGGCCAATGCACGGTGTCTGAGTCCTGACTGTCACGGGACAGGCGTTCGAGCCGGGGCTTTGCCCCGATCCCCACCAGGGGCTTTGCCCCCTGGACCCCCACCAGGGACCCGGTCCCTGGACCGCGATTCATTGGGTGGGGATTGGGAGAGGCCCAACCGGGTTGTTTCAACGTTCTCGTAGGCCCTCTCCCAATCCCCACCCAAAAGTCATGGTTCCAAGGGCCACTGCCCTTGGCGGGAGCCCAGAGGGCAGCGCCCTCTGGTGGGGTCTGGGGCAAAGCCCCGGCGCCGCCCCGTGAAAGCCGCCATCGTGGGGATCGCCGGCCCTCGGTTGGAGGCTGAGGAAGCCGCCCTGTTCCGGGCGCATCCACCCGCGGGCGTCATTCTGTTCGTCCGCAATATCCAGACTCCGCCGCAACTTGCCGCCTTGATGGCGGAGCTGCGCCGCGTTCTGCCGGGGAATTCCGTGTTCATGGTGGACCAGGAGGGCGGCAGGGTCGCCCGGCTGCGTCCGCCGTTCTGGCGCGCGCATCCGCCTGGCGCCGCGCTGGGTACCTTGCGCCGGGCGTGGCTCAGTGGCGCGCTCATCGGGCTCGATTGCGCCGCCGCCGGGTTTAACACCGCCGCCGCGCCCGTTCTGGACCTGTCGGTGCCCGGCGCGCACGACGTCATCGGCGACCGCGCCCTGTCCAAGGACCCCGCGATGGTTGCCCGCCTTGGCCGGGCATTCGCGGAGGGTTTGCTCGCCGCCGGGATCCAGCCCATCGGTAAACACGCCCCGGGTCACGGTCGCGCCCAGGTTGATAGCCATCTCTCGGTGCCCATCGTCGAGGCGAACCATTTGGAGGCCGATTTCCTGCCCTTCGCGCGCAATGCCGATCTGCCGTGGATGATGACGGCGCATATCGTTTACCCCGCGCTCGATCCGGCCCAACCCGCGACCCTGTCGCCCATCGTGATCGGGGAGGTCATCCGCCGCCGCTTCGGATTTCAGGGCGTGTTGGTCACCGACGATCTCGCGATGAACGCTTTGGCGGGGGAGCCCGCCGATCTCGCTCTCCAGGCCCTGGCGGCGGGGTGCGATCTCGCGCTTTATTGCAGTGGCGTTTATGCCCCGACCGAGGCGCTGCTCACGCGCTGCCCGCCCGTGACCGATCTGACCCGCCAGCGGCTGGCCCATGCATGGGCGAAGGCGGAACGAGGGCGGTTGGATCTGGACGCGGAATCACTCGCGCGCGAGCGTGACCGGAGTACGACATGACCACCGAGACCATCGTGCGCATTCTCCTGGCGATCATCCCGGTCATTATCGCCATCACCTTCCATGAGGTCGCGCACGGTTACGCGGCGCTGGCGCTTGGCGATCAAACCGCGCGCGACCAGGGGCGGCTGTCGTTCAATCCGTTGAAACATATCGATCGCGTCGGGACGATCATCGTTCCGGGCTTTTTGCTGATCAGCCAGTTGCTGACCGTCGGCAGGATCGTCTTCATGTTCGGTTGGGCGAAGCCGGTTCCGGTGTCGGCATGGAAATTCTCCAACCCAAGGCGCGGCATGGCGTTCGTCGCCATGGCCGGACCGGCGATGAATTTCGTTCTGGCCTGGCTGGCCGCGCTGATCCTGATCTGGGGCACCGCGGCCACCTCCAATTCCCTTATCGCCGTCGCGCTGTTCGACTTCATTCTGGTCAACCTGGCGCTTGGGCTGTTCAACCTGTTGCCGATCCCACCGTTGGATGGCGGCCGCGTCGTGGTCGGATTTCTGCCCGAAGGCCTGGCCCGCGCCTGGGCTGGCATTGAACGCTACGGGATTTTGATCGTTCTGGGCGCGCTGGTTGTCCTGCCGCACGCGTTCGGGGTCGATCCCATCGGCGACGTCTTCGGATATGTCCTGCCCTGGGCGTTACGGATCGTTGTCTCGCTGGCGGGGCACGATGTCTGATCCGGCGCCCGCGAACGACAGCGCGCCATACGGCGACAGCCTGCCGCTGAAGCTGGAAGGGTTCGAGGGACCGCTGGACCTGCTGCTGGACCTCGCGCGGGCGCAAAAGGTCGATCTGACCAAAATCTCCATCCTCACCTTGGTCGATCAGTACGTCGCGGTCATCGAGGGCGCGCGCAAGGTGCGCCTGGAACTGGCGGCCGAGTGGCTGGTGATGGCGGCCTGGCTCACCTGGCTGAAATCCCGCCTGCTGATCCCGCCCGGCACCGATGACAGCGAGGATGCCGAGCAGGCCGCCGAACTGCTGACCGGACGCCTTCAGGCGCTGGAACTGATCCGCGCCGCCGCCGCCTGGCTTGGCCGCCGGCCGATCCTCGGCCTCGACGTGTTCACTCTGGGCTCGGGCGAGGATCACACCGTGATCGACCGGTCCCGGCTGACGATCGATCAGCCGGCGTTTCTGTCGGCGTTTCTGCGCGCGACCCGCCGAGGTACGAAATCCGTCGCATATCAGCCGCGGAAACTGACGTGGTTCACTGTGCGGGACGCATTGACGCGGCTCCGGGCGCTGCTTGGCGGGATGCCGGACTGGAGCAGCCTGGACCGGTTTCTGCCGGAGCTTCTGGGCGGACCGTTGGAACGCCGCGCGGCGGTGTCCAGCATTTTGCTCGCGGGGTTGGAGTTGGCGCGCGATGGCCAGGCGCGGTTGCGTCAGGAGGAAGCTTTTGGGCCGATCCTGGTGGGGAGGGCCGGAGAACAACCAGGGGATCAAGCCGGGGACGCCGCATGACTGTCGCGCCCGTTCCCTCCGCGCCCGTTCCCTCCGCGCCCGTTCCCTCTGCGGCCGAGCCAGCGCCGCCGTTGCGTGACCCCGATGAGGCCGCGTTGCGCCTGGCTGAGGCGGCGATCTTCGCCAGCGTGACCCCGGTGACCGCGCGCGGGTTGTCGCAGATTCTGCCCGATGACATGGATGCGGCGGCGGTGATCGCCATGCTGCGGACCCGGTATGAGGGACGCGGCATCGTGCTTTCCGAAATTGGCGGCGGCCTGCAATTTCGCACGGCGGAGGACCTCGCGCCGCAGTTACGAAAAGTCGTGCGGGTGCCGCGTCGTTTGCCTCGCGTGGCGCTGGAGACGCTGGCCATCGTCGCCTACCATCAACCGGTCACTCGCCCGGAGATCGAGGATATCCGCGGCGCCGGCCTGTCTCAGCAGACGTTGGATGTCCTGCTGGAGAACGATCTGATTGTCTCACGGGGCCGGAAGGAGACCCCGGGACGGCCCACGCTATGGGCCACGACACCGAAGTTTTTGGAGTATTTCGGGTTGCGGGACATTCGCGAGCTGCCGCGGCGGCAGGATTTGTTGTTGGAGACGATGCGTCCGGAGGAGAAGGCCCGCGTGGGCGGGGACGAGGGAACGGAAGGCGATTTTGGGCGGGAGCCGGCGGAGAGCGAGACGGGCTCGTGAGGGTTCAGGCCGTTTGCCAGCCGGAAAACCAAACGTGACTTGACCTGCTCGCGGCGGATGAGCATGTTCCGCCCTTGAATTTCTCTCCCGTCCCATGGCCTCGCCTGGGGCGGACCAACGTCGACCGAGGATCAGGACATGGCCAAGAGCAACGTCGTGCAGATCAAATTGGTGTCCACCGCGGATACCGGTTTCTTCTATGTCACCAAGAAGAACGCCCGCGCCCAGACCAGTAAGCTGGAGCTGAAGAAATACGATCCCGTCGCGCGCAAGCACGTCGTGTTCAAGGAAGGTAAGATCAAGTAGTCCGGCGGCATCGGCGCTCGCCGGGCGGTTCATCCTCCGTCGTCATGGCCCAGCCCCTGCGAAGGCGGGGGCTGGGCCATGACGGGATAGAGAGCGCGATGTTGTTAGTTCGCCGTCATCAGTGGCGCGAGTTCCACGCGGTTGCGGCCTCGGCGCTTTGCCTCGTACAGCACCAGATCGGCGGCATGCAGCAGCTCTTCCGGCGTGCTGGCGCTGCTGGATGAGCACGACACGCCGACGCTGACACTCAGCAGATGACGGTGACCCGGGGTCGGCTCGAACACGGCGGATTCGACGGCCATGCGCAGGCGCTCCGCCGCCGCCACCGCGTCGTCGGGGTCGGAGCCGGGCATCACCACCACGAATTCCTCGCCACCATAGCGCGCCAGGGAATCGAAAGCCCGGATACTGGCGCGCAGGGTATCGGCGATCAGCTTCAGCGCCACATCGCCACAGGCGTGGCCATACTGGTCGTTGACCGCCTTGAAATGGTCGACATCGATCATCAGCACGGCGATCGGGTGACCGCCGCGGCCTTCCATCAAACCGGCCAAATGCCGCCGGAGATAGCGCTGGTTGTACAGCGAGGTCAGCGGATCTGTCAGCGCCAGTTCCAGCGCGGTGCCGAGGTCAGCGCGGAACCGGTCCTGGTAGAACTTGCGGCGGATCTGATTGCGCGCCCGCGCCCGGAGTTCATTTTCATCGACCGGTATTGTCAGCCAGTCGCTGGCGCCAAGTTCGAATCCGCGCAGCACACGCGCTCGCTCGCCGGATTCCGCGACCAGCAGCAACGGCGTTTCGTGGGTTGAGTCAGCCGCGCGCAGGGCGGAAACCAGTTTCAACGAATCCTCCTCCACCAACTGGAGGCTGATCACGATCAGATCGTAGGAGCGTTTGGCGGCCGCGGCGATCACCTCGGCACCGGTGCGGACGGGATCGGCCACGATCCCATCCCGGGCCAAAGCGCGCAGGATCACATCGCCATTCAGTTCCCACTCGTCGATCACCAAGGCGCGCGCGCCGGCGACGCTGGGGATCGGCTGACGCTCCCCGCACAGGCCAAGCGCGCGGGCGGTTTCCCCCCGGGCACGCCACTCGTCGAGCAACCGTTTCAGGCGCACGAGGCTGCGTACCCGCGCCATCAGCGTGTCGTATTCGACCGGTTTGGTCAGGAAATCGTCGGCACCGGCTTCCAGCCCGCGCAACCTCTCCGCTGACTCGCCCAAAGCGGTGACCATGACAACCGGAATGTGCTGGGTGGCCGGACTGTCTTTAAGTTGCCGGCAACACTCGAACCCATCCATGCCGGGCATCATCACATCCAGCAAAATCAGGTCCGGTTGCCAGGTCTGGGCTTGCTCCAGCGCCTCGAACCCGTCGCGCGCGCTGGATACCTGGTAGTATTCAGCTGACAGCTTCGCTTCCAACAGTCGAGTGTTGGCCGGAACATCGTCGACAATGAGGATGCGCGCTGTCATGTTTCGACGATGCCTATCCCATGCGACCGGTTACGACAGCCTGTCATTCAGCGACGACCGTGTCTTAACATCTCAATATGGCGAAGAAAAGCCTGTTGTAGGGGCGCCATCCGTTCTCGTTTTGGCCACCTGCCACTCCTCGTCCAGAGTTAGCGTGCCGCGAACTGGGTTTTGCCGGACATCACTTCCCGCTCCGCGCCGGCGATCGATCCCCGACGCTGGCTTTCCGGCAGCACCTCGCACCCGCTATGCCCGCGGGCAAAGCGCTTGAACGGGACAGCATCGGGGCTTCGCCCCAAACCCCACCAAGAGGCTCTGCCTCCCCCGCCTTCGCAGGGGCATGCTTGGAACTCCGCCAAGGGCTCGCCCTTGGAACCATGACTTTTGGTAGGGGATTGGGAGGGGGCCTGCGAGGACGCTGCAACGTCTCAGTCGGCCCTCTCCCAATCCCCTACCAATGAATCGCGGTCCAGGGACCGTGTCCCTGGTGGGAGTCCAGAGGGCACGCCCTCTGGCGGGTTTCAGGGCAGCGCCCCGACGCTACCACCGTTCAAGCAATTTCCCCGGATATGCCGGTGCCGCGCCACTGGAACCACCGCGGGCATTTCAGAATTGCAAGGCCCAACAGCGCTGCCACCAATAAGATCGCGCTCCCGGGCTCCGCCACGTCATATCCGGGCGAGGTGTCGAGCGCCGGGCCGGCGCCGGTCAGGAAGCTATTGCCGGACACGATATCGAATGGCGGCCCAAAATTGTCCTGAAACAAATAGGGCTCATCCACACCGTAAAAAATGTTGCCGCTGATAACAGCGGGAATGGTGTGGCCGAAGTTTGCGTCGCCCGCGTTCGGATTCTGGGTCTGGTTGAGCAAGCCGGTCGCCCCGGCCCCCCGGTCGTTGATGAATGTATTGCCGCTGATCAACAAACTGCTGTTCGTATAGGTACCTTCACCCCCGAAATGGACCATGAACCGGTTGGGCGACCCCGAGCCCTTTTCGATGACGTTGCCCGTGACCACGCTGGCCCCGCCGTTGGGCAGATCGATCACATAACTGGCCACGGCTGACGGCCCGTCCTGAATGCGATTATCCACGATCGTATTCGATAACGCCCGGCTTTTGACTTCGTGCCCATTCCCCTGGGCGTTGCTCACATAGCTGTTCGTGAGGGTGAAACTCGTGACCGCCCCGATATAGAGGTTGTGGTCCTGGCCCGTGAGAGCATACGAACTGCCGGGCGTCGCGCCATTATCGCTGATCTGCGAATGGTTGATCGTAACCGACATCAACCCGCTCGGGCTGGAGGATGTCGGCCCCCCGGTCAGGATGCCTTCCTGGTTGTCATGAATATAAGAGTTCGTGACCGTCAGCGTGCCGTTGCCGAATTCGAACAGGATACCGGCGCCGTTGGGATTGGGTTCCGGCCGCCTGGCCCCGGAGATTTCCAGCCCGGAAATCGATAGATTGACCCCCGCGTTCCCCGGTACGTTCAATATCGCCCGGCCATTCAGCGGGACGGGTTGCGGCAGCGTAAGCGACGCCAATCCGCCGATCGCCTCGATGGTCAGGCTGTGCGTGATGTCCGGAAAATTCTCGACATAAGAACCGGCGGGCACCAGCAGGACGTCGTTCGTCAAGGAGCCGGAGATCGCGCCGCTCAGCGTCGCATAGGACACGCCGGACGTCGCGTCGTACACGCTCATGGCACGGTTCGTCCTTCGCGGTCAGACCGGCACATTCAGGTGTTCCCCGCGAGGTAATCGATCGCGGCTTGCGTTCCGCCGGACTTGTGCGGCACACCGGCCACGCGCAGTCCCATCTCGATGCCGCCAAGCGTGCCGATCAATTGCAGGTCGCCGAAGTCGCCAAGGTGGCCTATCCGAAACACACGGTCTTTCAGAATGCCCAGACCGTTGCCGAGGCTCATGTTGTATTTTTCAAGAATTTCGGCGCGGAGCCCATCGGCGCTGTGCCCGTCGGGCAGCCTGACCGCGGTCAAAGAGGATGAATAATGCCGGGGGTCGGCGCATTGGACTTCCAGGCCCCAGGCGCGAACGGCCCGGCGGGTTGCCTCGGCATGGCGGTCGTGCCGCGCGAAAACGTTTTCGAGGCCCTCTTCGAGCAGCATCTTGACCGCTTCGTTCAGGCCGTAGAGCAGGTTGGTCCCCGGCGTGTAGGGGAAATATCCGGTCTTGTTGGCCTCCAGCATCGGCCGCCAGTCCCAGTAACTGCGCGGCAGGCGAGCGGTATCGGCGGCTTTCAGCGCCTTCGCGCTGATGGCGTTGAAGGACAGGCCCGGCGGCAGCATCAGCCCTTTTTGCGAGCCCGCCACGGTCACATCCACGCCCCACTCGTCGTGCCGGTAATCCATCGAGGCCAGCGACGAAATCGTGTCCACCATGAGCAGCGCCGGATGTTTCGTGGCGTCCATCGCGGCGCGCACGTCGTCGACGCGGGACACGCAGCCGGTCGAGGTCTCATTATGCACGACGCACACGGCCTTGATCTTGTGTTGTGTGTCCGCTTCCAGCGCCGCGCGCAGGCCGTCGACGTCGGCGCCGCGGCGCCAATCGGTGTCCACGAAGACCGGCGCGAGGCCGAGCCGTTCCGCCATGTCCTTCCACAAGGTGGCGAACCAGCCGGTGCGGCACATCAGCACCTGATCGCCAGGCGAGAGTGTGTTGGTCAGCGCTGCCTCCCACGCGCCGGTGCCGGACGCCGGGTAGATGACGACCGGCCCCACGATCTGAAAAATGCGCTGGAGGTTCGCCAGAACCTCGGCGCCGAGTTCGCCGAAGTCCGGGCCGCGATGGTCCATGGTTGGGCGATCGATCGCGCGCAGCACGCGGTCGGGCACGTTGGTCGGGCCGGGGATCTGGAGGAAATGGCGGCCGGCGCGGTTCATTTTGGCCATGGGGCAACTCCGATTTGCGGTGCGAAGGATGCTCCGGTTCCCTCCTGACCGCCAGATAACCCGAAAGCGGCTGAGTTCAGTCCAACTGTGTGCCGAGGGCCTTGACGATCGGGGCCCACTTTTCCCACTCGGCCTTCACCAAAGCGGCGAACCCGGCGGGCGAGCTGCCCGGGGTCGGTTGCAAGCCCAGTTCGCGCAGACGGGCGAGGATCGCGGGATCCGCGAGGGCGATGTTCATCGCCTCATTCACGCGCCGTATAACGCGGTCCGGAGTCTTCGCGGGCGCGAACAGCCCGAACCAATTGTAGCACTCGAATCCCTTCAGCCCTTGCTCGTCCAATGTCGGCAGGTCCGGCAAAGCGGGCTCCCGGGTCAAGGGACCGGCGGCAATGCCGCGGATCGTCCCCGCCTTGATCTGCGGCAGGGCGGTGACCGGCGTCGGGAAACTCATGGAGATCTGGCCCGCGGACAGATCGTTCATGACCGGGCCGGCGCCGCGGTACGGCACATGCGCGATGTCCAGTCCGCCGGCCATCGCTTTCATCCGCTCCGTGCAGAGATGTGGCATTGTGCCGATTCCGGGCGACCCATAGGTGTACTTCCCCGGGGAAGCCCTGATGGTCTCGAACAGCGTTTTCAGGTCGGTGGCGGGGACCGAGACATGAGTCGTCAGAATGAACGATGAGGTGACGACCTGGCCGACCGGGATGAAGTCCTTGATCGGGTCGTAGGGAATCTTCTTGTATAGCCACGGGTTCACCCCGAACGCGCTGACCTCGCCCGTCAGCAGGGTATAGCCGTCCGGCGGTGCCTTGGCGGCCATGTCGGTGCCGATCACCGCACCGGCGCCGGGCCGGTTGTCGACGATGATTTGCTGGCCCAGTACCTCGGTCATTTTCGGGCCGATGACCCGGATCATGATGTCGAGGCCGCCGCCAACCGCGAAAGGCACAATCATCCGTATCGGCTTGCTGGGCCAATTGTCCTGGGCTCGTGCCAGGCCGGGAACCAGGATGCAGCAGACAAGCGCGGCCGCGACAAGACGAAACACCACTGGCCAATCCTCCCCGATCGATTATTGGGTTTCCCATCGCATTGCCAGGCCAGCGGCGCAACCGTCGCGCGGGGCACGGCTGTCGTTCGGACGGGAAAGTGTCAGGGCTCCGCCCTGAAACCCGCCAGAGGGCATTGCCCCATACGCGCGAAGTTAGGGTGGCCTGATCTGGCAGGCCTGGAGCGTCCTGCGTCTGGGCGCCTCCTCAAGGTGGCGGCGGAACCGTAACAGGGCGGCGCGGTTTGTCAGTTTTGGTCTGGGCAGAATGGCGTCCAGCAAGATT
>SHWL01000094.1 GCA_009693865.1 Acetobacteraceae bacterium
CGGCGTTCATGAGTGAGCCCTCCCCGGACAAGGGTCGGGCAAACCGCCACCAACTTCAAACCGACACCACCCAAAATCGTCGAAAAACCGTTATAGGTCAGACACTTCGGAACGGTTCGTTCGGAAAACTCCGGACAGTAGTGATTTGCTGGAATAGCGGCATAATCTTCACCGTCAATTCCTCTGCGCAGAACAACGCCATGCGTATGAAGATAGTACCACCGAGATTCAAATGGACCAGTCCCAGTGTGCGGTGTAATCGGGGTCGTGAATTCAATGCCACGCTCTCCCTGCTGTAGGGGGCCAGGTAAAGCCTTAACGGCGAGAATGCCACCCAGTCGCGCAGCACGTCCCCATATCTCTCTGGATGCGAGCTGGAGCTGGACATCATGGCGCGTCTGAGTTCGAGTTTCTCGGCGGTGATAAACCGGATAATCAACATGATTTCTCACTATATGATCGGAAGCACAGCCAGCAAGTAGCAGCCCCGTGTCTGTGTCTATCGTGCCTTGTAGGCGAAGCCTCTCATCCAATGGGGTATTATCTGAAGTCAGAGAAATCTCTATGGTGTTCGGTGCTTGCAGCCTTTTCCTATCCGCCGGAACGACGAAGTTGCCAGGTGACATGAATAGGAGGGCAAGCTTTAGGCAAACTAACCAAAGCAAAAGTGCGATAGCGATAAATAAAATCACCGTCTCCCGCTATGATGGAGGGAACAGTGAAAGTGTGAAGTCAAGCGCCCGACGTGCTCTTCGCAGCGAAATGACCGGAGTCTCCGTTGGAGCGTTGCGGAATATAATAATTTTGACCGATTTTGGGTGAGCTCCGCCTCCTCTCAGAGTCGACGCTAGTGAAAGCAGAAGTACCAACAGCGCCATTTCGGGATGAAGTGCACCGTGGCCAGCGCCAAAAAGCGGCATCACAATATTGTCTATTTTTCTATCTTTCACGAATTCATCCACGTTCCTCACGGCATCTAAAATGTATGAAATATCGGAACGCAAGCCTTCTCCGACACGCATCGTAGTGACTGACACCAAAATCAACCGGTGAGAGATATTAAGTGGGTTTTCAAAATACAGGCACGTACCAATCCCGTACGATTTCTCACGGGGGTATTCGAGAGTTTTTGAAACAAGTACAGATCTCAGTTTCTTCCCGTCAGACACGCTTTTTCTTCTTTGAATCTCCTGTTGTAAGAGCTTCTTGAAATCGGAAATTTTGTGCGTAAATTTTGCTATAGCAAACGCCCCCAAGGAGCTTCGAGGATCGTCAATACACTCATCGTCAAAAAATTCATTTGCAGGCAGAAGGATTGCATCCAGGGAGCTGTTGACTTTAACGTCCTCTATACGTCCGAATTCCAAGACAACTATTGTTTTTCCTATCTGGGCAGCAAATCCAGAGCCACTTCTCCGTGAGCGTCGAAGTCCGGCCACTGGTATTATATCTTCAGATAGGCAGAACAGAAGCGCCGAAATAATTACAAACAGAACGCCAATAGCTGCGGTCATATATATCGGGTCTATCGGTTCGAATTTGTACTGCTTTATGTCGACTACACCGAAGAACGAAAAAAATATCAGGACAAAGCCAATAAGCAGCACTAGGACTGGAAATCGGAGCTTAGACAGTACCTGTAGCAACTTGTGTTCCTCCTTTCGTGGCTTTCAATCGGAACTGATAGATAGCCCTCGCTGACCCGGGTACGAGGTGGTCATTAGAAAGCGCTTTGTGCTTCACGGTTCCATTCCGGTCATAGAACTAGCCAGTGTGACCACACTGGTCATATTACACGATCCAGCGTGAGTTACAAGTTTGGATAGCGTCTTCTGCACAACCAGCGCGACCTGACCCGGGCGCGCCTTTGGCAACCGGAGGCATCGAGCGGTGTCCCAAATGTTAGCCGTTGAGCGGCAACTGACAAACAAACCCGATCACTAAGACTCCCTTCATGGACGCCCCCCCCAAACAAGCATAGCCTGACACCAGCCGATCCGCACAAAAGGAACCCGCGCCATGCCCGCGACCCGAAGCCACGGGATGGACCAGGACTTCTACCCATGGTCCCCCATTGTCACCCGCCCCACCCTCCAATGGCCGGACAACGCCCGCGTCGCCCTCGCCGTCATCGTGAACCTCGAGCACTGGGACTGGGAGGTTCCCCCCAACACCCCGCTCCCGGTCACGCCAATGGGCGGCCCCGAGGGCCTGTGGACCGGCAACCAGCCCGCGTTCCCCGACATCGGCGGCTACGGCCACCACGAGTACGGCAACCGCGTCGGAATTTTCCGCATTCTCGCCGTGCTGGACAAGTACGGCATCAAGCCCACTTTGGCGCTCGATAAGGCCATCGCCGACCACTACCCGTTCCTGGTCAAAGAGGGCCAGAAGCGCGGCGCCGAGTTCATCGCGCACGGCCTGACGCGCCGTCAGATCATTCACACCGGCATGTCCGAAGATCAGGAGCGGCAATACATCCGCGCCTCGATCGAGGCAGTGGAGAAAGCCACAGGCAAGCGCCCGACCGGCTGGTCCGGCCCCGATTTCCAGGAGACGCCGAACACCCCAAATCTGCTCGCCGCGGAGGGTATTCGTTACGTCTGCGACTGGGGCAATGACGAACAGCCCTACAAGATGACGCCGAAGACCGGGGAACTGTATTCGCTTGGCGTGAACTCATACCTCGACGACAACTACATTCACGTCCACGGCCGCCGGACCATCGACGAGGTCAACCTGCTATGGCGCGACTGGTTCGATGGCCTCTACGCCGACGGCGCGACCACGGGACGCATGATGGTGCTGCATCTGCATCCGTGGATCATGGGGCAACCGTGGCGCATCCGGCACCTCGACGAGGTGCTTGGCCACATCACGTCCCACCAAGGCGTCTGGAAGGCGACCGGCGGCGAGATCGTCGACTGGTTCAAGGCACAGCAGGCAAAGGGAGGAACCACATGACCCTCGCACCCGGCCGGTTCGATTACGCGCCGATCACCGAACGCCCCATCATCAAATGGCCCAATAACGCGCGCGTCGCGTTCTGGGTCGCGCCGAACATGGAGTTCTTCGAGTACATGCCGGAGAGCCGCCCGACGCAGCCGGACATTCCAACTTACTCGCGCATGGACTACGGAAATCGAGCCGGATTCTGGCGCATGCTCGACGTGCTGAACAAACATAAAGTTCGCGCGTGTTGCTGCCTCAATCTGGAAATTCTCGATCATTTCCCGGAAATCAAAGACGCCATGATCGCCGCCGACTGGGACTACATGGCGCACGGCCTCTACAACAGCCGGCCGATCTACGATTATACCGAGGCACAGGAAAAGGCGTACTGGCAGGACTTCATCACACATCTGAAAGCCATGACAGGCAAACGCCTGAAAGGACGGCTTGGCGGCGGCGCGGGCTACACGGTCAGGACCGACGATTTGATGGCGGAGGCCGGGTGCCTCTATCACACGTCATGGATCATCGACGATCAGCCCTGGCCCATTAACGTCCGAGGTGGTCAGAAGTTCATCTATGTTCCCTATACCGGCCAGACCAACGACGCGGCCATGTTGAGTTGGAATCGCGAGGCGGACCATTTCCTGCAAGTGATCAAGGACCAGTTCGACACGCTCTACCGGGAAGGTGCTGAAAGCGGGCGCGTGATGTGTTTGTCGCTGCATCCGCACAATATCGGGCGCCCGAACGCGGCGAAATATCTCGATGAGGCGCTACGGTATATCCTCGGTCATGACGGGGTCTGGAACACAACCGCCGACGACATCGCCGAGTATTACATGGCCAACCATTACGACCCTGTCTCGGCCTGGATCGCCGCGCGGAAAGCTACGCCGTAGACGCGATTATCCGGCCGCCATCAACGGCCGCATGTCGCGTTTCGGCCGCGCCGGTCCGCCGAAGAAAATTTGCACCACGCCAGCGGTGATGCCGATCGCGACTCCGATGCGCCACGCAAGATCGTAGGAACCGAACGCGTCGAAGATCATGCCGCCGCCCCAGGCGCCGATCACCGATCCCATTTGGTGAATCACGAACGACAAGCCCAGGATCGTGGCCATGTAACGGGTGCCAAACAGTTCGGCGACGTAGCCGGACACCAGCGGGATGACGCCCAGCCAAAGCATGCCCATGGCGGCGGCGAAAATGAGGGTGCTGGTGGGCGTTGGCGGAATAAGAAAGTAGACTGTCAGCACCAAGGACCGTCCGAAATACGTCAATCCCAGCAGAATGTGTTTTGGATAGATCCCGCCAAGCCAGCCGGCCATCCAGCAACCGGCGATATTGACGCCACCGATGGTGGCCAGCGCGGTCGCGCCAAGCATTGGATCCTGGCCGCACAACGCCAGATAATTCGGCAAATGCGTGTTCACGAAAATCAGTTGCAAACCGCATACGAAATAGGTGCAGCACAGCACGACGAAACGGCGGTTGCGCAACGCGAGGCCGACGACCTCGCCCATGCTCGCGCGCTTTTCAACCGGTTGCGGCATCCGGTCGACCGCGCCCGCCATGAAGGCGGCGGGCACCATCGCCAGCGCCAGCAGAATGAACAGGGCCACGCCCATGCGCCAATCCCAGCGCTCCAGCATGAACTGCAACAGCGGCGCGATCACCAGGGTGCCGACCGAGGAAAATGCGCCGACAACGCCCAGAAGCATGCTGCGGCGCGCGGGCGAGACGGCGCGGGCTGTCGCGGTCATGGCCAGCGAGGATCCGGTGCACGCGATCGAGATCCCGGTCAGCATCGCGGACAGCGTCAACATTGGCACCCCGCTCGCGAGCGCCATGATGACCATCGCGGCGACATAAAGCGCGGCGCCGGACAGCAACACCGGCCGCAGGCCCCATTTGTCGGCCACCGCGCCGAGCGGGGCCTGCGAGACGCCCCAGGCGACGTTCTGCACCGCGATGGCGAAGGTGTAATCCGACGCTGACAGGCCGAGATCCTGGGTGACCGGAGGGAGGAACAAGCCAAGGCATTGCCGCATGCCCATGGCGAGGCTCATCATTACGGACGCGCCGATGAGAATCAGGACCGGGTTCGGAAGTCTGGCTGTGGCCTGCAATGGACCGTCTCCGATTTTGATGGCACTCTGCCCGGATCGGCGTTCCGGTCAAGCCTCGCTACTCAGCCCCGCGCCCAACGCATGCGGCGGTACAGCGCCTGCTTGCCGGCCAAAACTCTCAGAAAGGACTCGTCATGCCCGACAAAATTCGACTGGGCCTGATCGGCGCCAGCGTCAAGGGAACCTGGTCGGCTCGTTCTCACCTCCCGGCATTGCGTGCCAGCGCGGAGGTGGAGTTGACGGCGGTCTGCACCACCAAAGTCGAAAGCGCGGAGGCGGCGCGTCAGGCTTATGGTGCGCGTCTGGCCTTCCACGATTTTCGGACCATGGCCGCCTCGCCGGAGATCGATGCCGTGGCCGTCGTCGTGCGCGTGCCGTCCCATTACGCGCCGGTCAAAGCGGCGCTGGAGGCGGGCAAACATGTCTATTGCGAGTGGCCGCTTGGCCAAACGACGGCGGAGGCAGTCGAACTGACCGCGCTGGCCGCGGACAGAAAGCTCGTCACGGCGGTCGGTCTGCAGGCCCGCGTCAATCCGGCCTTGATGTATATGAAGGAACTGGTCGACGCCGGTTTCGTTGGCCAGGTGATGGCGGTCCAGGTCAGCATGATACGCGATGGCGTGTTGTCCCGGCCTTCGAACCGCACCTGGCAGCGGGACGTCGAGCTTGGCGCCAACACGCTGACCATCGCCAACGGCCACACCGTGGACGCGATGCGCTTTGTCGCCGGTGATGTTGGAAGACTGTCCGCCGTGGTGGCAACCCAGGCGAAGCAGTGGCTCGATACCGGCACCGGGACGTTGCTGGACGTGACCTCGCCAGATCACGTCCTGCTCAGCGGTTGGCTGGCGAATGGCGCGGTGGCGTCGGTCCATGTCGGCGCCATTCCGTTCGCCGGCAGCGGCTATCGCATGGAAATCTATGGCCGGGAGGGAACGCTGGTCGCAACCGGCGAGGATTCCCCGCAAATGAGCGAGGTGTTTCTGCACGGGGTAAAGGGCGGCGACACGCTGACACCGATGCCAGTACCGGCGCGTTTTACGTTTGCCTCTGCCGCCACGCCGCGGGGTCAGCCCCTGAACGTCGGTCAGATGTATACGGTTTTCGCCAATGCGATCCGCGGCGGCGCGAGCCAGCAGCCGACGTTCGAGACGGCGGTTGGCCTGCACCGCCTGACCGATGCCATCCGGCAGGCGTCCGATGGCCGTCGTGAGATGTCCTTCGCGTAGCATCCCCTCCCGTCATGGCCAGGCTCGCGCGGCCCACCCGTGCGAGCACAGTGGCGCGGACGGTGGCGCGGACAAGCCGGGCCATGACGCTGGAGTGCAGGCGCGTTGGTCTACGCCCAAAGCTCCCGCGCGCCGGCATCTGGATCCGAGTCGATCACCGGAGCCACGGCTTTGGCGATTGCCAGCAGGCGCGCGTCCGCCAGACGTTTACCAACCAGCGTGACGCCGACTGGTAAGTTGGCTGGTCCCCGGCAGACCGGAATGTTGACGTTCGGCGCATGCAACAAAGTCCACATCCGGTTGAACACCGCGTCCCCGGTCGTATGCAGCCCGAGCGGCGCCTCGCCCGCCGAGCTCGGGGTCAGGATTACGTCAAGCGAGGGGCCGAACATCGCGTCCAGAACCGGGCGGCACGAATCAGCCAGAGTGTAGCTTTCCAGCAGCCGTTCCCGCGTGATCTGCAAGACGTTCTCGACCTTGGCCCGCAGGTCGGGCGCTAGCAGCGCATGCGCGTTCACATACTCGGGCAAGAACGAGGCCCCGCCTTCGCTGTTGACGATCGCGGTATGCGCGTCGTGCAGGCCACTGAACGGGGTCGGCAGATCCAGGTTTTCCACGATCGCGCCCGCCTCGGTCAGGCGTTTCGCGGCGGCTTGCAGGGCGATTTCGCCGCCCGGTTCGATCTGGTGCCACACCGGACTGACGCACAGGCCAACTCGTAAACCTTTGACGTTGACCGGGGTGTTGTCCGCTTCGATCCGGTAGGCGGATGCCGCCAGGATCAGGTCGTCGACGCAGCGGGCATACCACCCGACAGTGTCGAGCGTCATTGACGACATTCGCACGCCCTCGCGGCTGACCAGGCCCCAGCTCGGCTTCAGCGCGTAGATGCCGTTGAACGAGGCGGGCCGGATCAGCGACCCCCCGGTCTGGGTTCCGAATGCGAAGGGCACGTGGAAATCCGCCACCGCGGCACCGGAGCCCGAGGACGAACCGCCCGGGGTATGCGCGCCATTGAAGGGATTGCGCGTCAACGCCTTACGCCCGCCGGACGCGAATTCCACGGTATCGGTCTTGCCGAGGATCAACGCGCCCTGACCGCGTACGATGCCAACACACGCCGCATCGCGACCAATCCGCGCGCCATCGTAAATCGGCGAGTTCTGGGTCGTCGGATAATCCGCTGTGTCGATCACGTCCTTCACCCCGAAGGGGATGCCGTGCAGCGGCCCCTTGGACGGCAGCTTATCCAGTTCCCGCGCGCGCCGGATCACGTGATCGGGGTCCACCCACAGCCAGGCTCGCACCTTCCCATCGCGCCGCGCAATCCGCGCCAGACACGCGCGGGCCAGTTCCTCGCACGACAATTGGCGTGACGCGATCAGCGCCGACGCCGCCGAGGCTGTCATGCGGGCGGGATCGGTTTCCGTCGTCTGGCTGATGGCGTCCATTTCGAAACCCCCTCCGGTTAAAACAACAGGCCCTTTTTCAGCAGCCCATGCACGCCTTTTTCGCCGTTCACCGTTTGGGTGACGTGGAAATCCACCGCCAGGGAGCAGAACGAATAGGCCTGCTCGCGCGACAGATTGCTACGCATGCAGATGAACGCGATCATCTCTCGCAACGCCTGTTTCATCGCCTGATCCAGATCTTCATTGAGGCCCATGGTGATGTAATGCGTCGCGGACTCCGCGCGCGGCATGCGGAGTAATGGGCGAGACGGCCCATCTCCCTTATGCAGGACGAAGGTAAACGTTCCGGTCAGGCACATTTCCAGCGCCGTGACGCAGACCTCGCCGTCGCCTTGGACGCCGTGGCCGTCGCCAACGGAGAAATTCGCGCCCGGCACCCAGACCGGAAGGAACAACGTGCTGCCGGCGGTCAGTTCCTTGTTGTCGAGGTTGCCGCCGTGGATGCGAGGCTCTTTCGACGCGATGCGGCCGAATTCGGGCGGCGGCGCCACACCCATCACACCAAAAAACGGCGCCAGAGTCAGTTCCGTGCCCCAGGGCAGCGTGCAGATCCCGCGCGCCCGGTCCACCGGGATATGCATCAGTGTTGTCTCGTGAAAATCCTCGGGCAGCGTGCCCGCCAGTGGCCGGATCAGATTATAACCCCAGTTCGCCCCAGGAACGATTTTCTCGATCTGGATTTCCAGCATGTCGCCCGGCATCGCGCCGCCGATCGCGATTGGTCCGGTCACGATATGACCGGCTTGCGAGCCGGGATTGGCGGCGAGGATGGCGCTCAGCTCCGGCGGCACCATCAGAGGGGAGCCGGGGGGCGGCATCACCGCCTCCCGGCCCGAAACGCATTGAACTTCCACTGTGTCGCCGGATTCGATCGTCATGACCGGGGGAAACACGGCGTCGAACACGCCGATCCGCACGGTCTCGGGCGCTGCTCGCAGGTTCAGGCTGGCCATTGCCGAAAACTCCTGTCAGTTCGCCATCGCGGCGACGTTCTGGGGCACCATCGCCGGACGGGAATCGCGGAACGAAGTTGCCTTCTCGAACGCGTCCGCCACGCGCAGGACCGTCGCTTCCTGAAACGGTTTGCCGACCATCTGCACCGAAACCGGAAGTCCGCCCGGCCCGAAACCCGAGCATACGCAGATCGCCGGATAGCCCGCGACATTGAACGGCATCGTGAAACCGGGCGCGGCGAACACGTCCCATCGCGGGATCGCATCCATCTTCGGCGCTTCGTCGGGGGCGCCGGCGGTGATCACGATGTCCAAGCCTCGCATCGCGGCCTGTAATTCCGCTCGCAGCTCGCGCCGCCGCCGCACTGCCTGCACGTAATCCACACCTGAAACGAGCGCGCCAAGCATGAGCCGGCGTTGTACGCGTTCGCCGAAATCCGCGAGTCGGGTGCGCGCCCATTCCTCGTACGCCGTGGCCCGTTCGGTAATTGAGATCAACGATCCGCAAGCGTGCCAATCCTGTAGCGGCGACAGGGTCACGTCGACGACCTGGGCGCCAAGGTCGCGCAAAACCGAGACCGTGTTGCCGATACCCAGCTGCGTGGGTGCCGCGACCTTATGGTCGGTTTCATGGAAATGCCGGATCACGCCGACGCGGACGCCTTTCAACCCGGACCCAAGCCCCGCGGTGTAATCAGGAATGGGGCGATCGGCGGAAGCCGGGTCGCGGGGATCGTGTCCGGCCAGGACCTGAAGCATGATGGCGCAATCTTCGGCCGTCCATGCCATCGGACCGATATGATCCAGGCTGAACGCGGCGGGCGCGACACCGGCGCGAGAGACGAGCCCGTATGTCGGCTTGATCCCGGCGATCCCGCACAATGCCGCCGGACCACGGATGGACCCGCCCGTATCGGTGCCGATGCCACACAAAATCATGCCGGAGGCCACCGCGGCGCCCGTGCCGCTGGACGATCCGGCGGTGAAATGATCGGGGTTCCATGGGTTGCGCGCCGGTGGGGCGGGCAAATCGAACGACGGACCGCCATCGGCGAATTCATGTGTCGTCAGCTTGCCCATCATGACCGAGCCCGCCGCGGCCAGCCGGACCGCGCAGGCCGCGTCCGCTACCGGAACGTTCTCCTGCAGGATTTTCGATTGACTCGCCGTGCGAAGGCCTTTCGTATCGACGATATCCTTCAGGCCGATCGGAATGCCGTGCATCGGTCCGCGCGGACCGCTCCGCATGATCTCGGCCTCCGCCGCCCGCGCTTCGGCCAGCGCCCGTTCTTCCGTCAGCAAAACGAACGCGTGCAGCGTGCCGTCCATCGCGTGGACGCGCTCCAGGCAGGCCTTGGTCAGTTCCACCGGCGACAGTTTTTTCGCGGCGATCAGGCGCGCCGCCTCGGCCATGGTCGGGATCATCACAAATCCTCCTCGGTAAAGCCGAACGTATGGGCGAGTTCCGCCATGTTGCCGCGCGGCTGACGCACACGCGCCTTCATGGCCGCGAGAGCCTCAAAGGTCGTCTTGAGATCGGCCTTCTGATCCGGGTTCAGGTCGAGGCCGGACGCGGCCAGCAGATAGTCCAAAGCCTCATCGTTCGGTATTGGCGGCATGCCCTGATTCTCCTTAGGGTGGACGGGGTTCATCGCGCGCGGATGCCTCGGCCTGGATGGTAAGCAAATCGGACACCAAAGACAAACCGGAGAAACCCAACGATGCCAGCGGATACACTTAACGCCTTCGTTCCAGGACCACGCTGCGAAATCGCGGGCTCGCCGGATGGGCGGCTCGCCGGACTGACCTTCGCGGTCAAGGATCTGATCGATGTCGCCGCCTGGCCCACCGGCGGCGGCAATCCCGATTGGGCCCGGGTCAATCCCATTCCTGGCCGCAACGCGTGGATTGTCGACACGTTGCTTGGCGCCGGCGCGTCCATCATCGGCAAAACCATAACTGACGAAGTCTCGCTTGGCATTCTCGGCGAGAACCCGTTCGACGGCACCGCGCTCAATCCCGCCGCGCCGGACCGGGTCCCGGGCGGCTCCTCCTCCGGGTCGGCGTCTGTCGTCGCCGGCGGCATCTGCGACTTCGCCCTGGGCACCGATACCGGCGGGTCGGTGCGCGTGCCAGCCAGCTTTTGCGGCCTCTATGGCATCCGTCCGACCCATGGGCGGGTGAATTTCAGTGGCATCACCGCGCAGGCACCATCCTCCGACACCGTCGGCTGGCTGGCCCGCGATGCGAACGTCTTCGCCAGGGTCGGAGAAATTGTGTTCGGCGCACCCACGCCCTCGGCGTTGCCTGTGCGCCTGCTGGTCGCGACCGATGCGTTCGGTTTCGCCGACGCGGCGGTGGCGGACGCGTTGGCGCCGTTGGTCGGCCGGCTCGCCGCTGTGATTGGCGACAGGCGCGATGAAACGCTCGCCCCACAAGGCCTGTCCATCTGGCAGGCGGCGCAGCGCACTCTGCAATCGAGCGAAGCCTGGCTGACTTTTCGAGATTGGCTGGATCGTTATAATCCGCGTCTTCAATACAGCGTCGCGCGCAACCTGACGCTTGGATCCCAGATTACCGACGCCGAACGCAACCGGGCCGCGCTGATGCGGGAGGAGGCCCGTGCCCGGATGCGTCTGCTGCTGGCCCCCGGAACCATCCTCTGCCTCCCCACGACCCCATTCCCCGCCCCACTGCTTGGCCGATCGGTATCGGAACTGGCCTTCCCGAGGGAGCGCATCACCTGCCTGGCCTGTCTGGGCGGGCTGACCGGTATCCCGCACGTGGTGGTGCCGGGAGGTAGCGTCGATGGCGCGCCGGTTGGACTTTCGATCGTCGGAGCTCCGGGTTCCGACCTGGATTTGCTTGCGGTCGCGCGAAAAATGGCGTCGTGAGTGGGCTGCCATACGAGGAGCGGACCTGCATCGGGGCGGCAGGTCCCGGCGGGTGATGACCTGGCCGCCCGATTGACTCACCCACGGGCCGCTGCTTAGTGGCCGCCAACACTGATGCCCGGTAGCCGAGGCTACCAACCAGTTCGGAGGGAACCCGCGATGCTGAAACACCTCAGGCGCCTTATCGGCGCCGCGATCGTACTGGGCTCGATGCTCGCCATACCGGTCGCGCAAGCCCAGGAGACGATCAAGATCGCGTTGATCGCGCCGTTCTCGGGACCGGTGGCGCCCCAGGGCGACGCTTTTCTGAAGATGCTGAAATACGCCATGGACAACGTGAATGCCCGTGGCGGCGCTCTGGGCAAGAAATTCGAGCTGGTCACCTTCGACGACAAGATCACGCCGTCGGAGGCGCTGATCGCGCTGAAATCCGTGACCGATCGCAACATCCCCTTCATGATCCAGTGCATCGGCTCGAACGTCGCCGCGGCGATGATCGAGGGTGTGGCGAAGCACAACGCGCGCAACCCGGACAACCGGGTTCTCTATTTGAACTGCGCGGCGCTGGCCACTGAATTGACCGAGGAGAAATGCGACTTCTGGCATTTCCGCTTCTCCGGCAATGTCACCATGCGCGTCGCCACGCTGGTGCGCGGTTTGCCCCCGGAAGTGAACAGCATCTACCTGATGAACCAGGACTACCTGTACGGCCAGGGCGTGGCCGCGGATACCAAGAAGTTTCTGGCGCAGTACCGCCCGGACATTAAAATCGTCGGCGAGGAAATGGTTCCGTTACAGCGCATCCGCGATTTCTCGGCCTATATCACCAAGATCAAGGCATCCGGGGCGCAGGCGCTGATCACCTCCAATTGGGGTTCCGACTTCAACCTGCTGATCAAGTCGGGCGTCGAGTCCGGGTTGAGTTTGAAATACTACACGTTCGCGGCGCATGTGAATGGCGCGCCGACGGCGATGGGCGATGGCGGCGGGGATCGCGTGGTCGCCGTCCTGGAAGGCCACGACAATATGGGCATCGAGCTGAAAAGCGCGAAATACAACGCCTGGATCGACGGTTTCCGCGCCACCGATCCTGGCTTCGACTACCCCTGGATCAATTTCCAGTCGATGTTCGACATGCTGGCCACCGCCATTACCAAGGTGGGCTCCACCGATGTGCTGAAAGTCGCGCTGGCGCTGGAGGGGATGGAAGTCACCGACCTCAGCGGCAAGCCAAGCATCATGCGCAAGGACGATCACCAGTTGCTGCACCCGTTCTACACGGCGTTGTTCACCAAGCCGGTGAAGAACGAATCCGAGAAAACAGGCTGGGGCTGGAAGACGGTCAATGGCCTTTCCACCGCCGACCTGACCTTCCCGACCGTCTGCAAGATGAAACGCCCGATCTGAACGCGCGCCGGACGGTGGCCTCGCGCCGCCGTCCGTCCGGGGGAATAAGCGCGGATGCGTCATGCCTGCCCTCAAAAGAGATGACTTATCGCTTGTCTGACCGGCCGGGGCTCGCTTGCTCTCCCTCTCATGGGCTCGTTCAATCCCGATCCGGTGAGGCGCCATCGCGCGACGCCCGCGTGACCGGCACACCAAGGTCCCCCTCACTCATGGATAGCCCAGGATGGAGATAGTCCTCATCTCGCTGCTGAACGGCTTCGTCTACGGCATGCTGCTTTTCATGCTGGCGAGCGGCCTGACATTGATCTTCAGCATGATGGGCGTGTTGAATTTCGCCCATGCCAGCATCTACATGCTGGGCGCCTACGCCGCCTTCGACGTGACGCGCCTGATCGGCTTCTGGGCGGCGTTGATCGTCGCGCCGGTGCTGTGCGGCGCGATCGGCGCGGCCATCGAGATTTACGGCCTGCGCCGCGTGCATCATAACGGCCACATTGCTGAGTTACTGTTCACCTTCGGCCTGTTCTTCATCTTCGAGCGCGGCGTGCAGATGATCTGGGGCATGCTGCCGGTGCCCTATCGCGTGCCTCCTTTGCTCGATTTCGCGCTGTTCAGAGTGTATGGCAGCAACTTCCCGGCGTATCGCGGCTTCATGCTGCTGATCAGCGGCGGCATGCTGCTGTCAATCTGGCTGCTGCTGACCCGCACCCGCATCGGCCTGATCATCCAGGCCGCGCTCACCCATCCCAACATGGTCAGCTCCCTCGGGCATAACGTGCCGCGCGTGTTCACCACCGTGTTCGCCGGCGGCTGCTTCCTGGCGGGCCTCGCGGGCGTGATCGGCGGCAACTACCAGATCACCGAGCCGACCATGGCCTCCGCACTGGGCCCGATCGTCTTCGTAGTGGTGGTGTTTGGCGGCCTTGGCTCGCTGATGGGCTGTTTCATCGCCTCCATCATCATGGGCATGATCCAGACGTTCTCGGTGATCATCGACGGCTCGATCGCCGACCTCGTCAAAGGCTTCGGCGTCTCCATTCCCTCCGACAACCTCCTGGGCGAGATCCTGAACGTCCCCGGCTCACGCGTCGGCCCGCTGCTGCCTTATGCGCTGATGATCCTGATGCTGCTGGTGCGCCCGCGCGGCCTGATGGGGAACCGCGACACATGAGCGCGGCCACAACACAAACCACCGCCGTGGGGCGGTTCAAAGGCCACGGCAAGACCTGGTTATGGGTCGGGCTGGTAGTGGTGGCGCTGGCACTGCCCTGGGTGTTCTTTAACTACCAGACCGGCCGCCATTCCGGCTTCGTTCTGACCATGCTCAGCCAGGCCGGCATGATGATCCTGTTCGCCCTGTCGTACAACATGCTGATGGGGCAGGCGGGTCTGCTGTCGTTCGGACACGCGGTATTCTTTGGTCTGGGCGGCTTCAGCACCATCCACTTCCTGCGCGCCGCGGGGAACGGCACGCTGCCGGTTCCCATGGAGTTGATGCCGCTGCTCGGGGGCCTCAGCAGTCTCGGGTTCGGGATGGTCTTCGGCGCCATGGTCAGTAAGCAGCGCGCCACCGCCTTCGCCATGATCACCATGGGCATCGGCGAACTGGTCGGGGCCTCCGCGATCATGTTTCACAGTTTCTTCGGCGGCGAGGGCGGCGTGAACGCGGATCGCATGATCGAGCGCAGTCTGTTCGGCGTCAATTACGCGTCCCCTGTGCAGGTGTACTATCTCATTGTCGCCTGGACGGTCATTGGCGTGGTTGGGATGCTGTTCCTGACGCGCACGCCGCTTGGTGCCATGGCCAATGCGTGCCGCGACAACTTCGAGCGCGCGCAATTCATGGGCTATGACCCTCGCCGGGTGCGGTTTTTCCAGTTCGCTCTGGCGGGTGGCTTCGCCGGAATCGGCGGCGCGCTGCATGCCATTACTTACGAGATCGTGACCTTCGACGCGGTCGGGGCCGGATTGTCGGCCAACGCCGTGCTGATGGCGTATATCGGCGGCTCCGGCACCTTTTACGGCCCAATCCTCGGGGCGGTGCTGATCACGCTGATGCAAAGCGGCGTCAGCCTGATGTCGAACTCCTGGCTGATCTACGTCGGCGTGATGTTCATCGGCATTGTCGCGTTCGCGCCGGGCGGCCTCGCGGGCATGATCGAGATTCATGGACCGATAGCCCGCGCCGGGCGGCTGACCCGGCTGATCGTGCCCTACATCCGCCTGTTTTTCCCCGCTTTCGCTGTGTTGATCGGCTTTATCGGCCTGGTTGAGCTGATGTCCTTCCTCACCATCGGCGCGGCTCAGGGAAAGACATTGGAACTGTTTGGGAACAAGATCGACGTGAAGGCGGCGTTGCCGTGGCTCGTGTCGCTTGGCTGTCTGGTGCCAGGTGGTCTGTGGCTTTGGTTCGAAAGCCGGGCATTCGGGCGGGTCTGGGACCGCCTCACCGAAGATCTGAAGGAACGCGACCGGTGAGCCTCTCGACCACCACTGCCGCGGTCAGCCTGCGCGATGTTCGCAAGAATTTCGGCCCGGCGGAAATCATTCGCGGCGTTAATCTCGACATTCGCGAAGGCGAGCGTCACGCGATGATCGGCCCGAACGGCGCGGGCAAGACAACGTGCTTCAACCTGATCAGTGGCCGCTTTCCGATCACGTCCGGCGGTATTTCGTTGCACGGCGAACGGATCGACGGACTGGCGCCGCAGGAAATCAACCGCAAGGGCCTGTCGCGCAGTTTCCAGATTACCTCGATTTTTCACCGTATGTCGGTATTCGAGAATATCCGTTGCGCGTTGCTCTGGGCGCATGACTACCGCTATTCGTTCTGGAGCCCGCTTTGGCGGCAAAAGCGGTTGAATGAGGAAGCGGAACGTCTGCTCGACGATTTGAACTTGTTGTCCCGGCGCGATCTGCAGGCGGGCCTGTTGTCGTATGCCGATCAGCGGGCGCTGGAGATCGGGATCACCATCGCGGGCGGCGCCACCGTGATCCTGCTGGACGAGCCGACCGCCGGTATGAGCCACAGCGAGACCGAATACGCGATCGCGCTGATCCGCCGCGTGACCGAGGGCAAGACTCTGCTGATGGTGGAACACGACATGCGCGTGGTGTTCGATCTGGCGGACACCATCACCGTGCTGGTTTATGGCGAGGTCATCGCGTCCGGCCCGCCAGCCGAGATCCGCGCCAATCGCGCGGTGCAGGAAGCCTATCTTGGTGCGTTGGATGAATAGGGCAGGGGATGAACGGGCAGCGTCCCCCTTGCCGTCATGGCCCGGCTCGTCCGGGCCACCCGTTGCGGCACTGTGTTGGCCCGGTGGCCCGGACGAGCCGGGCCCTGACGGCGAGGGGGTGGGACCCCGCCTGAGGCCAGAATGAGGAAGGCAGGGGACGAATAATGCTGGAAGTTCGCGATCTGCATGCCTTCTACGGCAAGAGCCATATTCTGCACGGTGTCAGCCTCGATGTCGGGGACGGGGAAATCGTCAGCCTGCTCGGGCGTAACGGCGTTGGCCGGTCCACGACCTGCAAGGCGATCATGGGTCTGGTGGAGCCGCACGGCTCGGTGCGTTACCGCGGCAAGGAGCTGGCGGGTCTGCGCACCGATCTGATCTCGCGCGCGGGTATAGGTTACGTGCCCGAGGATCGTCAGGTGTTTCCGACCCTCACGGTGCGGCAAAATCTCGAACTCGGCCTGCGACGCGCCGGTGCCTTCGGGCGCTGGAACTTCGAGGACGTGTTCGAACTGTTTCCCAATTTGCGCGAACGTCAGAATAACGTGGCCGGCGTTTTGTCCGGCGGCGAGCAACAGATGCTGACCATGTGCCGCACGCTGATGGGCGATCCCGACCTGATCCTGATCGATGAACCGACCGAGGGCCTCGCGCCACGGCTGGTCGAACAGGTGGCGGTACTTCTGGGCGAGATCGCCAAGCGCGGCATTTCGATTTTGCTGGTCGAGCAGAAGCTGACGATCGCCCTGAAAATCTCCAAACGGCTGTATGTGATGGGCCATGGCGGCATCGTTTTCGAAGGCACGCCGGCGGAGTTGGACGCCAATGTGGCCGTGCGGCAGGAGTGGCTCGAGGTCTGAGGCGACGTCGCTTCGGCCCATCTCCCTGTTTAAGTCATGGCCCCGCTCGTCCGGGCCACCGGTCGCGGCACGGTGCTGAACGGGTGGCACGGATCGTTCATCGCAAGCGGCCGCGTTGACTTGCCGTATCCCGTCATGTCCATCGCGAACACGTCGAAGCCAGCACGCGCCAGGTGCGCCATCCAGCTATGGTCCTGGAACGGCACGTCGAATGAGGCTGCTCCAGGCGTTCCCGCGCCGTGCACGAACAAGACGACGCGATCCGTCTTCGCGGCATCGCGTGCGACCGGTGCCGCCCGGACAATTGCGGGGAGTCCATTGTTCTGCTCCGGCAGGCGACCTTGCCACCGCGATGGGTGCGGTCGAGCGCGCCACCACGCTAAACCCCAATAGCGCTCTGGCCTGGTGGGCGAACGGTTCCGTCAACTGCTTCGAGAACTGCCCGGACGCCGCCATTGCCTCCGCGCGGCGCGCGATACGCCTCAGTCCGCTCGATCCCACGGCTTACCAGTTCAGGCATATGCTGGCGTTTGGCCTGATGCTCGCCGGCCACTACCCAGCAATTCTCATTATGGCGCTGACGCTTGCTTTTTCGTCATCCTCCGGCGTGACCGGAGGATCGGTAGCGGCACATATCCGCGTATAATAGCGCCGGAAAGCAAGGCGTGGTGCCGCTCCGGATCCTCCGGTCGCGCCGGAGGATG
>SHWL01000095.1 GCA_009693865.1 Acetobacteraceae bacterium
CATGGTTCGATGGCCTGGGGCTGGTGCGAATGATGGACCGCCACGCCGCGTTGAACGTTGCTGGAAACCGCCGTGGTACGTGATCCGTACGCCCGGTGGTGTGAGAGGGGGGTGTCGTGAGGCACCTCCCTACTCGATGCACAACGCATCGCTTTTTGGCGCTATGATACGCGGATATGTGCCGCTACCGATCCTCCGGTCACGCCGGAGGATGACGAAAAAGCAAGCGTCAGCGCCAAAATGAGAATTGCTGGCGAGACGGCGTCAGGCCAGTTTCCACGCCCGCCAGGCGCGAAACCTGGCGAACGATCACCGGCCCGTTAACGGCCGCGCAGGTGCCAACTGGCGCTCGACCCGCCTGCGCCCGGGCTGCTATTCCGCGACCGAGTTCAGGCTGCGGCTCTCTCCCCCTCCGCCGTCCTCACCGCCCGCGCCAGCATCGCCGCCGCGTTCCCCTTCAGGATCAACTCCCGCGCCTCCTCCCCGATCTGCGCGTCCGCCAACGCCTTCCGCGTCCAGTTGCACCCGAACTCCGTCCCATCGGTCCCGCACACGATCCGCTCGGCCCCGTACAAACTCACCGCCGCCTCGATCGCCCGCGGCCCGAACGAGTTGCAGTCAACAAACACCTTCGCCCGCCGGAAGCGCGACGACGGCAGCTCCTCGTCCGGCGTGTCGAGCAAAGACCGGTGATCCATCCGCTCGACCTCATACGGAATGTTGCCGCCCAGATTGTGCACGACGACCGTCACGTCGGGGTAGGGCGCGAGCAAATCGGTCAGCGACAGCGTCACCATCACCGACGACAGGCTGGCCTGCATATCCAGCGTGCCATTGCGCCTGCGGGAGTTGTCGGTGCCGCCCGCGACTTTTGGAAATGCGTCGCCCGGCCGAGGCCCGTGATGGATGAACAGAATTGCGTGCTCGCGGTTGGCGACCTCCAGCAGCGGACGCGCCGCTTCGGCGTCCTCGCGCGTGAGGAAGAAATTGCCCGGCAACTGCGCGCCGATCACGCCGGGCAGCGCGAGCGCCCGCTCCAACTCAGCCGCGGCGGCGTCCATGTCCGTCAGCGGCAGCGCGGCGAAGGCGGCGAAGCGACCCGGATTCTCCTGGCAAATCTCCGAGAACCGGTCGTTGACGCGCCGGCACAGCGGACCGGACACCTCCGGCGACTGGGACTCAATCCAGCAGAACCCACCGACGAGCGACAGCACGCTCGTGTCGACCCCCTGGCGGTCCATGCGTCCCAAATGGAACCCGACGTCATCGAACGCCTGGGCCAGCGGCTCTTCGCTCATCCGAGACTTCAGCACCTCGGCGCCGTCGTCATTTCGGAAAATGCGAGGCTCTTTGGTGCGGGCGCGCAGGGCGTCGGCGACTTCGGCGGGCTTCCAATGGGCGTGCATGTCGATCATGGCTGTTTCCTCCACGTGTTGTCCGGCAGCTTAATCCCACCGCGGCTGACCGCAAGGTACGCCCCGACAGGTACGCCCCGTCAGGGATTGGGCGTCTTGACGGTCGATAACACATACGGTATCAATCTCAGTGGCCGACGCCCGTTCCTACCAACGCAAGAGCGGCTCCTGCCCCTTCGATGACCGGTTCGAACGGCTCGCCGATCCCGGGGCAGCGGCACGGATCGATACGACGGTCCGAAAATTGGAGCGGGGATTGCGGCCGGATGTGCGGGCGGTCGGGGAGGGCGTTCAGGACGCCCGCGTCGATCATGGCCCAGGGTAGCAAATTTATGTCGGACTCGATGGGAAGAATCTGGTGGTGCTTCTCCTGTGCGGGGATAAGCGGACGCAGGACGAGGATATCGCCTTCGCCAAAGCGTTGTGGGCGGAATACCGGGCCAGGAAGACCACGCCATCCCGGAACCGGGAACCAATCTTGAAGCCGAAGGAGAAATGAGTGCCCCTGACACGTAATTTCCGGAAGACCGTCGCCAATCGGGCGCGAACCGATGCGGCGTTCCGCGCGGCGCTGGTTGAGGAAGTCGCGCAAAACATCCTCGACGGAGACGTTGAGATCGCGCTTGGCCAGTTGCGCGATGTCGTGAATGCCACGATGGGGTTCGATGCGTTGGCGGCCACCACCGGCGTGCCCAAGACCAGCTTGATGCGGATGTTGGGTCCCAATGGTAACCCTCGCGCCGGCAATCTCGGTTGCATCCTTAAGGCGCTTGGCGTGCACACGGGTGTGCATATCGTGGCGCGAGCGGAATTCGCGCGTGACGCGGAAGCGGTCTGAGCAATCTGCCGGCCGCGCACCTACCTTGATCCCTGGCCTTGATCCCTGGCCTTGATCCCTGGCCGAGCGCTTCCAACCCGTGATACGCCGCACCGCCACCGCCTGAGGTTCCGTATCGTGCGACGCCGTCCCCTCCTCTCCCTCCTCCTGGCACTCGCCCTCCCACCCCCCACCTGGGCCGTCGACACGACCAAACCCCAGCCGGAACTGCCCAAAGAAA
The DNA here is from genome assembly GCA_009693865.1 of Acetobacteraceae bacterium. GTDB lineage: Bacteria > Pseudomonadota > Alphaproteobacteria > Acetobacterales > Acetobacteraceae > Rhodopila. The sequence goes on from SHWL01000095.1 coordinate 2,474, forward strand.
AGCTGGTCATCGTCACCCGCGACGGCATCCAACACGTGTTCAACGTCGAGATGGCACTGACCGTGGATCAGCAGACCGTCGGAGAAATGTTTCGCCCCAGCGTGCCCGCCGACGGCGGCATGCTGTTCGATTGGGGCCTCCCACGCGAGTCGCGGATGTGGATGCTCAACACGCTCGCCTCGCTGGACATGGTCTTCATCAACGCGGACGGCTCGATCCGCTCGATCGCGGAGAACACGGTGCCGGAAAGCCTGGCCATCGTCTCCAGCCGGGGGTTGGTGCGGGCCACGCTGGAACTGGCGGCCGGTACGGCGGCGCGGCTGAACATCCGGGTGGGCGACACGGTCCAACAGAGGATCTTCGGCAACGCGAAATGATCGCCGCGCGTCTGCCCTTGCCTCGGCGCGGTCGCATCCATAGTTTGGGGCCGTTCCGTCGGGGTGTGGCGCAGCCTGGTAGCGCGCCTGTTTTGGGTACAGGAGGTCGTGGGTTCGAGTCCCGCCGCCCCGACCACCATGCTAATGGAGAGTGCTTCCATGCGGGCCCGTATCTATCTGCCGCCGAAGAATGTCATGCAGTCCGGGCGGGCCGGCTCCGATTGGGTGCTGAGTTATGGCTCCGATGCACCCGAACGAGCGGACCGCCTGATGGGCTGGATCGGCGGCGGCGACACCCAGGCGCAGGTGCGGCTGAGCTTCCCGACCAAAGACGAAGCGATCGCCTACGCCGAGCGGAACGCCATCCCCTACGACGTCGAGCTGCCGCGGGAACGCCAGGTGCGGACCAAGGCCTACGCTGACAACTTCAGCTACAAGCGGCACGAAAACTGGACGCATTGAGCGTCCCGGCCGATGGCGGTTTATACCGAAGTCACCGATGAGGCGCTGGAAGCGTTCCTGGCCGGCTACGACATCGGCTCGATGGTCGCGTTTCGCGGCATCGCCGAGGGCGTCGAAAACTCCAATTACTCGCTGAAGACCACGGCGGCCGATTTCATCCTGACGCTGTATGAAAAGCGCGTCGACCCCGCCGATCTCCCCTGGTTCCTGGGCTTGATGGAGCACCTGGCGACGCGCGGGATCACCTGCCCTCAGCCGGTGCGGGCGCGCGACGGGGAGGCGTTACGCGTCCTGGCCGGGAAGCACGCCGCCATCACGACATTCCTGCCGGGCGTGTGGCCCAGACGGGTTAGGGTGGAACATTGCGGGCCGGTTGGCGCGGCGTTGGCGGGCCTGCACCTCGCGGGCGCCGATTTCGCGCCGCGGCGCGTGAATGCGTTGGGCTCGCACGGCTGGCGGCCGTTACTCGAGCGGTCGCATGCGCGGGCGGATGAAATTCAGCCGGACCTGGCTGCTGAGTTGGACACTGCGCTGACCGAAATCCTGGCGGGCTGGCCGACCGGCCTGCCCGAGGGGCACATCCACGCGGATTTGTTTCCGGACAACGTGTTCTTCCTGGACAATCGCCTGTCCGGGCTGATCGATTTTTACTTCGCCGCAACGGATTTCCTCGCCTACGACGTGGCGGTATGCCTGAACGCCTGGTGCTTCGAGGCGGATTTTTCGTTCAATGTCACGAAAGGACGCGCCTTGTTGAGCGGCTACCAGGCAATCCGGCCAATGTCGGCGGCGGAGCGCGCGGCCTTACCCGTGTTATGCCGGGGCGGCGCCATTCGTTTCTTGTTGACCCGATTGTTCGATTGGGTGAATACACCCGATGGAGCCATGGTAACGCGGAAAGACCCAATGGAATACGTGCGCCGGATGCGGTTCCATCGCTCGGCGAGGGATGAGCACGCCTATGGCATCTGAAGACCTCGTGGAAATCTGGACCGATGGCGGCTGCAAGCCCAATCCCGGCCCAGGGGGTTGGGCGGCGATCCTGCGGTTCAAGGGCACCGAGAAGGAGCTGTCCGGAGCCGAGGCCGCGACCACCAACAACCGGATGGAATTGATCGCGGCCGCGGCGGCGCTGGAGGCATTGAAGAAGCCGTCCACGGTCGTCGTTCATACCGACAGCGAATACGTGAAGAACGGAATTACGCGGTGGATGACCGGATGGGTGCGGAAGAACTGGCGATCCTCGACCGGAGCCCCCGTCAAAAACATGGATTTGTGGGAGCGGCTGCTGGCGGCCGAGAAACCGCACAAGGTCGAGTGGAAGTGGGTGCGCGGTCATTCTGGCAATGAGATGAATGAGCGGGCCGACCAGTTGGCGACGGAGGCGCGGGAAAGGTTGGGGTAGGGGCTTCCTTGAGGGGCAAAATGGTTCAACCGCGAGCGCAAACGCACGGTGGCGTCAGTGTTTGCCGGGTGTTCGAGGTACGTTCCCGGGCTTATCGTGTCTGGCCCTGGCTTATCGTGTCTGGTCGGACAACGGCCCCCTACCATTCGGCCCTGTGATCGCCATCCGTGGTCCCGCGCGCGATTTCGGTGCGCAAATCCCGCCGCGCCTCGGCCGGAATCGAAGCCAACGCCTCATCCGACACATCGACCTCTCCCCAGACCTGGCTCAGCATGGTCGCGACGGCCTTACCCTGATCGCGATCCCGCTGCCGCTTCAGCGGATCGCGGCTCGGCTCCGAGGCCAGCCAAAGCTTATGGGCGGCCCACCAGCGCGGATCGGCCGCGGCAATCCAGACCGGCAGACGATCTTCCGACACGGCCGTGGCGGTGAAGCGGGGCGCGTCGACGATCATTTCAAGCCGAGGCACTTCCACGGCTTCCACATCCTCGATGTTGCCGATGTCCGGCCCTCCGCCAAGCCGCCGTTGCCGCCTGGGCGCGACAGTCATCCGATCCCGCGGTTCGGCGGTGATCAGATCCACCATGAACCCCGAAGCGTTCACCGCCGGGAAAGCGCCTTCCGCTTGCGGAGCAAACGATGGATCGACTTTTCGAAGTAAACCAAGCAACCCTCGCGGCATCGCCTCTGCGGCCAACCCCAGATTTCGCCGCGCGTCGAGCGCGAGATCAACGTCCGCGGTTGCCAAAAGGCCCCTGTCAAACCGGATACCGGCATGCGCCTTATAGGCGAACAGCGCGTTGGTGCCGACGACGCGGACCTGCTCGCCGAGAACGCCGGCCTCGTCCAGCCTGCGAAGGATGCGCCCCACGACTCTTGGGACACGTCCCAGGCCCATCGCACGGTTGACACGCGCCATGCCTTCCAATGTTTGCCGCAGTCCTGTTTCGCGCTGCTCCGCCGATGCTTTCCCTTGCGTGAATGCCGCATGAATGGCTTCCGTCTCCGGAGAGCGCGGGCCAAGTGCTTTATCGATCCGGCCGGTACGGCGGTAGAGATAATCGCGGCCGGAACGCGCTCTCCAGGTCATTGAGCCCGCGAACCTCCGCTTCAGGTCGGCCTGGACCACCCTGAACGCGACGCCCCGCTGTTGGACGTCGATGAGTCTCTGGCGGGATTCGTTATCTAACTCATTGAAATACATGAATTTCCCCCTTGTGGGCTCAATATTGGGTAATTCATGGGCAAATTCAATTGAATCAATGATATGAATGCAGAATTCCGCTGGTCCGGTGAATCGCATCGGCCTACAGCTCAAATTGGCAACGTCGCCGTGCATTCAAGGTCAGCAGGCGGATGTGCACGGTGATAACCTGCTCTCCGAGCGAATCGTCCGCGCGGCGGAGGAACAACGAGTGAAACACCGTCTCGCCGGTTTCGCGTGCGCCGCGGTCCTCTCGGTCACCGTGGGCGCCGTGGGCCAAAGCACGCTGGACGCGCGGTTGCGGGGCCAATTGGACAATGCGCCGGTTGCGCTGGAGGTGGCTTGCGGCGCGCTGGACCGCGAGCCTTGCGGCAAGATCCTCGCCGAACTGAGCGTGCGTACCAGTCCAAAAGGCGTGGTCCTGAAACAGGCTGACCCGATGCCAGCCCAGGAGGCTGTGAGCGCCGTCTGTGAGGCAAGGATCGCGGCGGCCATTGTCCCCCGCGATGCGCTCGCACGGGCGGACTGCGCGGAACGTTACGCCATCGTGGGGCCGCCGCTGTTTCCCTGGTACGCGCTGCTGGTGGTCCGGGCGGACACCTCGCTCCGCCAATGGGATGATTTGTTCCGCGTGGAACCCGTGACGCGGCCTTTGACGATCGCCACGACCACCACGAGCCAGGCCGTGCTCGAACGGTTGCCGCCCGCGCGGCGAGAACCCGTGTCCGTAACGAACCAGGCACCGGACCCGGCACTACGACAACTCACGACTGGCGCGATCGACGCCTACCTCGCGGTCGAGACCCTGGGCGGCGATCTGATCGGCCGGGTGCGTGGCAATCCGCGTCACGCGTTCCTCGAACTGCGTCCGTCGCAGGCCTTCTTCCGCGCGGGCGACGGCAAGGGACATTGCCTGTACCGGACAGCGGCGTTGGATTTTGGCACCGGTCCGCCGCTGACAACCGTTTCGGTGGACGCGGTGATGATCCTTGGCGGCACGTTCAGGGCCGTGCATGCCAAAGGCGGGCCAGAGGCGGCCACCGCGTTGACCGCCGCGATCGAGCCCGCCCGGGCGGCGATTCTGTCCGTGACGAAATCGCCACCTGGCTGGCGGCCGGCGGCCTCTTCGTGCCAATGATTTCCGGGATCGAGCAGGGAACGAAACCGCATGGACCCCAACCAATTACCGTTCGACGCGGACGCGATGCTGTCCGGCCTGCGCGAGTGGATCGAATGCGAAAGCCCAACCTACGACCCGGCCTCAGTCAACCGGATGATGGACATCGCCAGCCGGGCGCTGATCGTGGCGGGCGCGCGGATCGAGCGGATCGCGGGCCGCATGGGGTTCGGAGACTGCGTGCGCGCGACGTTTCCGCATCCCTCGCCGCATGTCCCCGGGATTCTGGTGATGGGACATCTGGACACGGTGCATCCAACCGGGACATTGCAACGGTTGCCGTTCCGCCGAGAGGGCAACAAGGCCTGGGGACCGGGGATATTCGACATGAAAGGCGGCAATTTCCTGGCCCTGGAGGCGATCCGGCTTTTGGGCCGCGCGGGCGTGACCACCAACCTGCCGGTGACGGTGTTGTTCACCAGCGATGAGGAAGTCGGCAGCCCCTCGACCCGCGACCTGATCGAGGCGGAGGCGTCGCGTCATAAATACGTTCTGGTACCGGAACCAGCGCGCGCCGATGGCGGCGTGGTGACCGGTCGTTACGCCATCGCGCGGTTCAACATGGAGGCGACCGGCGTGCCGAGTCACGCGGGCGCGAGGCTGGCGGAGGGACGGTCGGCGATCAAGGAAATGGCGCGCAAGATTGTCGAAATTGAAGACATGACGACAGAGGATTGCACCTTCAGCGTCGGCGTTATCCATGGCGGGCAATGGGTCAATTGTGTCACGACCACCTGCGTGGGGGAGGCGTTGAGCATGGCCAAACGCCAGGAAGATCTCGACCGCGGTGTGGCGGCGATGCTCTCGTTACGGGCGTCCTCGAACGAGATTCAGTTCAAGGTCACCCGCGGCGTGACGCGGCCGGTGTGGGAGGCGACCGCGGCGGGCATGGCGCTATACGAGGTGGCCCGGGGGATCGCGGCGGTGCTGGGATACCACATCAATCCGCAAAGTTCCGGTGGCGGATCGGATGGCAATTTCACCGGCGCGATGGGCGTGCCAACCCTCGATGGACTGGGTGTCGCGGGCGCCGGCGCGCATACGCTGGACGAGCATATCCTTGTCGATAGTCTCGCTTACCGGGGGAGGTTGATGGCGGGAGTGCTGGCGGCTTTGGTTTAGTGCGTTTTCCGATCAGGCTGCACCCGGCCGGCATTCCCAAATCGTCATGGCCCGGCTGGTCCGCATATGCATCAGGATTACGACCAGGTGGCGGGAGGTTTTCTCCAAAAACCGTCATGGCCCGGCTCGTCCGGGCCACCGGTCGCGGCACAGTGCTGAACGGGTGGCCCGGACGAGCCGGGCCATGACGGTAGGGAGGATGATAAGTCAATCTTTAAGTGCGGTGGTATAATACCAGCGCGCTTAAACTTTGACTCTCGGCCCCCCCGTCGTCATGGCCCGGCTTGTCCGGGCCACCGGTCGCGGCACTGTGCTCGAACGGGTGGCCCGGACAAGCCGGGCCATGACGGGAGAGAGGACGGGAGAGAGGACGGTACGTCAATCTTTAAGCGCGGCGGTATAACAAGTCCGAAGGCACGACGCGCCAAAATTAATGCAATTCGCCGTCAGACGTGGAAACTCTCTCCGCAGCCGCAACGGCCCTTTTCGTTCGGATTGATGAAAGTGAAGCCGGACGCCAGCGCCTTCACCTCGTAGTCCATCACGGTGCCGATCAGAAACAGCGACGCTTTGCGGTCCACAAGTACCGTCAGATCCTTGTCCTTCACGATCTCGTCGCCAGGTCCGGGCTCGTCGGCCCAGGACATGTCGTAGGCGAGGCCGGAACAGCCTTTGGTGTTGACGGAGATGCGCAAAAGTTTGCCGTTTTCGCCGGTGTCATAGAGACGGCGCAGACGGTCGGCCGCCGCGTCGGACAGGGTCATCAGCGGCGGCAGTTCGCGGCGCTTACGGATTGGGGCAGTGGTGGTGCTCATGACATCGCTCATTCAGAACATGTTCAGTTGCAAGCGGGCTTCTTCGGTCATCCGGCTTTGGTCCCAGGGCGGGTCCCACACGGTCTCGACCTCGCAGTCGGTCACGCCCTCGATCGCCATCACCGCCTCCTTCACCTGGATCGGCAGTTCCTGCGCCGAGGGGCAGGCGGGCGCCGTCAGGGTCATTTCGACCTTGACCTTGCCGTCGTCGAGGATGTCGATCGTATAGATCAGGCCAAGCTCGAAAATATTCACCGGAATTTCCGGATCGTAAACGGTGGAGATCGCGTCGATCACCGACGTTTCAGTGATTTTCGGCGGTGTTGCCCCGTCCGGCGTCCAGGCGCCGTGGGTTTGGCTCAGGTCATTCACTGCTTGCCTCCCTCGTGCCTTCCAGGGCCGCGTCCAACGCGTGCCATGGCAGCGTCGCGCATTTTACCCGGGACGGATATTCGTGAACCCCCGACAAGGGCGCAAGGCGTTCCAGCGGCTCATCCAGACCGGCATCGTGATCCGGGCAAACGCCCGTGCGCGCCATCGTCCGAAACGCTTCGAACAGCGCTTTCGTATCGGCTTTGCCACGGCCTTGCACGGTTTCGGCCATCAGGTCGGCGGAGGCGACACTGATGGCGCAGCCACGCGCCTCGAACCCGGTTTCGGCGATCGCGCCATCGCTGGCAAACCTGACCCAGACCTCGACCCGGTCGCCGCACATCGGGTTGTCGCCCTTGGCGGTCACGTCGTAGGCCGCCAGCCGTTTGCCGTGGCGCGGCCTGCGGCCGTGATCGAGGATCACTTCCTGGTACAGATCGCGCACGTCGTCGGCGAAACTCATGCGAAGAACTCCCGCACCCGGGTCATCGTGTCTGCCAGGGCATCGATTTCCGCGTGCGTGGTATAAATGCCGAAGCTGGCGCGCGCGGTGCTGTCGACGCCCAGCCGGCGCATCAGCGGCTCAGCGCAATGATGGCCCGCGCGCACCGCGATGCCCTGCCGGTCCAGCAACGTCGCGACATCGTGCGCATGCGCCTTATCGAGCGCGAACGATACGACACCGCCGCGATCCTGCGCCTGACCGAAGATTCGGATGCCTTCGATCCGGCCAAGCCGCGCCAGCGCGTGTTCGGTCAACGCGGCCTCATGCTCGGCCATCGCGTCGTAACCGATCGCGCGGACATAATCGATCGCGGCCTTGAGGCCGATGCCCTCCAGGATCGCGGGCGTTCCCGCCTCAAATTTATGCGGCACACGCGCCCATGTGGTTTTTTCGTAAGTGACGGAGGAGATCATTTCGCCACCGCCCATGAAGGGGGGCATTTGCTCCAGCAATTCGCGCTTGGCATAAAGCACGCCAATACCGGTCGGACCATAAAGTTTGTGACCGGTCCAGGCATAGAAATCGGCGTCCATCGCACGGACGTCTACCGCGCGATGGACAATCGCCTGGGCTCCGTCAAACATGACTTTCGCACCGTACGCGTGCGACAAAGCGGCGATCCGGGCGGCGGGCGTACAGGTACCCAGAACGTTCGACATATGGGTGATCGATACGAGTCCGACCTTACCGTCGGCCAGCAGCGCCTCGAACGCGATCATGTCCAGCTCGCCCGCGTCGGTGATCGGTGCCACGCGCAGTTCGATGCCGTGCGAGTCGCGCAGCATCTGCCACGGAACGATGTTGGAATGATGCTCCATGGCGGAAATCACCACCGCCTGGCCCGGCTTCATCACGCCGCGGCCATAGCTATGGGCAACCAGGTTCAACGAGCCCGTGATGTTGCCCGTGAAAACAATTTCCTCCCGGGATTCGGCGTTCATCAGCGCGGCGGCGGCATCGCGGCAGGCTTCGTAGGCCTCGGTGGTCCGCTCGCTCATCCAGTGCAGTCCGCGATGGACGTTGGCGTATTGCGTTTCCATCGCGTCGCGCATGGCGTCGATCACGACCCGCGGCTTCTGCGCCGAGGCGGCGCTGTCCAGGAACACCAGCGGCTTGCCGCGGATGGTCTGCGAGAGGATCGGAAAGTCCTGACGTATCTTATCGACGTTCATCCGGCCTGGCCTTCCCACCAGAGTGCGACCGCATCTTCCAGCAAACCGCGGGCGATGTCATTGGTGACGGGATCGAGTGCCTCGGCCAGAAACGCCCGCACCAGGATGGAGCGTGCTTCGTTGTCCGGGATGCCGCGGCTGCGGAGGTAAAACAGCTGCTCCGCGTCCAGTTCGCCCACGGTCGCGCCGTGGCTGCATTTCACGTCGTCGGCGAAAATCTCGAGTTCCGGTTTGGTATCGATTTCGGCGTCCGGCGACAGCAGCAGCGCGCGGTTCATCTGATAACCGTCAGTGCCTTGCGCGCCACGCGCCACTTCGATGCGGCCCTGGAACACGCCGCGCGAATGTCCGGCCAGCACGTTCTTGATTGTCTGGCGGGAGGTTCCCTTCGGCCCCGCGTGGCGCACGACCGAGGTGAAATCCGCGTGCTGCGATCCGGTCAGCAACTGCGCCCCGTTCAAATGCGCGATCGCGCCGGGACCATTCAGCGTGGCGTGAATTTCCGTCCGCGTGGTGCGTCCACCAATGTTGAGCGTGAAGCCATCGTATGTTCCGCCCGCGGCGACGGCGGCATAAATCGTCGCCAAATGGAAAGCTTCGGTTCCATCGGTCTGAATCCGGACATGCGTCAGCACCGCGCCATCGGCGACGTGAATTTCGCTGACGGGATTGTGGAGATAGCGTCCACTCCCTGCCGACGTTTCGATCAGGGTCAGCCGCGCGCCGCCGCCAAGCCGGATCATGTGCCTTGGGTGGGCCGAGGTGCCGTCGATCCCGGCGTGAATCAAATGAACGATCCCCGCGTCGATCCCGGCGGGAACGGTCAGGATCGCGCCATCCTCGGCCAGCATGGTGTTCAACGCGACCATCGGATCGCGATCGGGCCAGGAGAGTTCGCCGAAGTCCGGTTGATCGGCGAAACAGGCGAATCCCGGAACCGCCGTCGACAGGTCTTCGCGATACCTCCCGCCCGCGAAAACGATCCGCGCTGGGCTGTCGGGAATCGCGATCTTGCCGGCCGGCTCCGCGGACCGGAACGACATCCCGCCAAGCGGTTGCAGCGTCGTGTATTTCCAGGCCTCCACGCGCCGTCCGCGAGACGCGCCCGGCAGGCCAAGCGCGCGAAATGCCTCGGCCGCGGCGGCGCGCAACGTGGAATCGCCGGGCAGTCTGCCTTGCATCGCCGCGAAGCGTGCCAGGAAACCCGCCGCGCCTTCAGGGACGGAAATGGCGTTCACGCGGCCTCCGCCAGCATCGCGCCGTAGCCGTTCTTTTCCAACTCTTTCGCCAGCTCCGGCCCGCCACTGCGCAAAATGCGTCCGCCGGCCAGAACATGCACGCGGTTTGGCACCAGGTGATCCAGCAGCCGCTGATGATGCGTGATCACCAACGCGGAAAAGCCCGGTCCACGCAGCGAGTTGACACCGTCGGCGACAATTTTCAGCGCGTCGATATCAAGGCCGCTGTCGGTCTCATCCAGCACCGCGAAGCGCGGCCGCAGGATCGCCATTTGCAGCACTTCGTTGCGCTTTTTCTCGCCGCCTGAAAAGCCGACGTTGACGTTGCGTCTCAGCATCTCGGCGTCCATCGACAGACGTTTCATCTCCGCGCGGGCGAGTTTCAGGAACTGCACGGCGTCCAGTTCGCTTTCCCCATGGGCGCGGCGGATCGCGTTCAACGCGGTCCGCATGAAATTGGCATTGTTCACGCCAGGTAATTCGATCGGCGCCTGAAACGCCAAGAACAAGCCGGCAGCGGCGCGCGCCTCGGGCGTCATGGCCAGCATGTCCTGGTTTTCGAAACGCACGGACCCACCGGTGACCGTGTAGTCTTCCCGGCCCGCCAGCACGTACCCCAGCGTCGATTTGCCGGATCCGTTCGGTCCCATGATCGCGTGGATTTCGCCAGCGGGCACCGACAGATCGATGCCATTGAGGATCGCTTTGTCGCCGATCGAGGCGGTCAGCCCAACAATGTCCAGCATCGAAGTCAACCCACCGATCCTTCAAGACTGACGGCCAGCAGCTTCTGTGCCTCCACGGCGAACTCCATCGGCAGTTCCTTCAAGACTTCCTTGCAGAAGCCATTGACGATCAGGTTGACGGCGTCTTCCTCATTCAACCCGCGTTGGCGGCAATAGAACAACTGGTCCTCATTGATTTTCGAGGTGGTGGCCTCATGCTCGATTTTCGCGGAGCGGTTGCGGCTCTCTATATAAGGTACCGTATGCGCGCCGCAGTCCTCGCCGATCAGTAACGAGTCGCATTGGGTGAAATTGCGCGCGCCCGAAGCCGAGGGCAGCACCTTCACCAACCCCCGGTATGTATTGTTCGAATGGCCCGCGCTGATGCCCTTCGAAATGATCGTGCTGCGGGAACCCTTGCCGATGTGGATCATCTTCGTTCCGGTATCGGCCTGCTGATGGTTGTTGGTCACCGCGACCGAGTAAAACTCGCCCACGCTGTCCACCCCATGCAGCACGCAGGACGGATATTTCCACGTGATCGCCGAGCCGGTTTCCACCTGCGTCCAGGAAATCTTCGACCGGTCGCCGAGACAGGCGCCGCGCTTCGTCACGAAATTATAAATTCCTCCAAGGCCGTTCGCATCGCCGGGATACCAGTTCTGCACCGTCGAGTATTTGATCGTCGCGTCGTCCATCGCCACCAGCTCGACCACCGCGGCGTGCAACTGGTTTTCGTCGCGTTGCGGCGCCGTGCAGCCCTCGAGATAAGAAACATGCGCGCCGGCCTCGGCGATGATCAGCGTGCGCTCGAACTGGCCCGTGCCGCGGGTGTTGATGCGGAAATAAGTGGATAGTTCCATCGGGCAACGCACGCCCTTCGGAATGAACACAAAACTGCCGTCGGTGAACACGGCGGAATTCAACGCCGCGAAGAAATTGTCGCCAACCGGAACGACGCTGCCGATATACTGGCGCATCAGATCGGGATATTTTCGAAGCGCCTCGGAGATTGGGCAAAAAATCACGCCGGCTTTCAACAATGTTTCCTGAAACGTGGTCGCCACGGACACGCTGTCGAACACGGCGTCCACGGCGATCTGCCGCGGCTGCTCCTGATCCGCGCCTTCGACGCCCGCCAGAATCGCGCGCTCCTTCAGCGGTATGCCCAGTTTCTCGTACATTTTCAGCAGCTCGGGATCGACCTCGTCCAGGCTTTTCGGGCCGGCCTTTTTCTTCGGCGCGGCGTAATAGTGGATGTCCTGATAATCGATCCGGGGATGATCGACCCGGGCCCAATTCGGCTCTTCCATCTGAAGCCACGCCGCGTATGCCTTGAGGCGCCAGTCCAACATCCAGGACGGTTCCTCTTTGCGTTCCGAGATCAGCCGGATGGTGTCCGGGCTCAGCCCCTTCGGTGCGACATCCATTTCGATGTCGGTCTCGAACCCCCATTTATAGCCGGACTGCGTGACCGACCGGACGGTGTCGAGCGTTTCATTGTCGGCTGGCATCGGAGCGTCCCAGTTCGGCGGTGTGAGGAACCCGGAAAACCGCCGGGATCGCGGCCTCGCGCATATCGGCCAGGCTAATGGCCGAAAGCGCGCGTTGAATGGCGTCGTTCACCGGATCCCAACGTCCCCTGACCGGGCATAACGCCAGTGATTCACACTCGGTGGCGGAGCCGTCGACACACGCGGCCAACGCGATCGGACCATCCATCGCGGCGATCACCTCGCCCACCGGGATGTCCTCCAGCGCGCGGGCCAGCCGGTAGCCACCGCGGGCGCCCCGCAGCGATGTGACAAGACCGCCGGCAGAGAGCGATTTCAAAACCTTGGCGACCGTGGGCTCCGGAACGCCAATGGCGGCGGCAATGCCGGGCGAGGTCTGTAGCTCCAGTCCCGCGTCGAGGCGTACCAACACCACAACCGCGTAGTCCGTCAGCTTCGACAGCCTCAACATGGTCGCTTGACCTCTCGCCTGACATAACCGGACCGTCGCAGTCCTGATTAGGACGAAATGGCCCATCGTCCGCGGACCGTCAAGGGGTGTTCGACATTGGATGGGCCCTGAGGAAGCGCCGGGGTTTCACCCCGATCCCCGACCAGAGGGCGCCGCCCTCTGGACTCCCGCCAAGGGCTCGCCCTTGGGACCGGTTAATTTGGGTGGGAGTGGGCCTGCTCGTTCGTTGCAACATCCGAGCAGGCCCACTCCCACCCAATGAATGGATTGCAAAGGCGAGCCTTTGCCGGAGGTCCAGGCATGCCCCTGCGAAGGCGGCGCCTCCTGGCGGGTTTCAAGGGCGGAGCCCTGATACTTCCTCAGGCCCCACCCAATGTCGAACCCCTCGGATGGGTTCACAAGCCGGTGCCCCTCGCTTAGTGGTGTGCCCGTCCAACAGGAGAAGATCGATGGCTGGGTTGATGGAAGGCAAGGTCGCCGTGGTGACCGGGGCCGGTGGCGGCATTGGGCGCGAAATCGCGCTGATGATGGCGGGCGCGGGCGCCAAGGTCATTGTCGCCGATATTGGCGCGTCTCTGACTGGCGAGGGCGGATCGGCCGGCCCGGCCCAGCAGACCAAGGCATTGATCGAGCAGAAGGGCGGCGTCGCGGAAATCTGCACGGAATCCGTGGCCGCCTGGGGCTCGGCGCAAAAGATCGTGCAGGCCGCGCTGGATCATTTCGGGCGCATCGACGCCGTCGTGAACAATGCCGGCATTTTGCGCGATGTGATCTTCCACAAGATGACGGAGGACGATTGGCTGTCGGTCATCGCCGTGCATCTGAACGGCAGCTTTTTCGTCTCTCGCGCCGCCGCCGAGCACTATCGCAAGCAGGAGAGCGGCACGTTCGTCCACATCTCCAGCACTTCGGGCCTGATTGGCAATTTCGGCCAGGCGAATTATTCCGCCGCCAAGCTGGGAATCACGGCGCTGTCCAAGTCGATCGCATTGGACATGCAACGCTACAATGTCCGGTCGAACTGCATCGCGCCATTTGCCTGGAGCCGGATGACTCAATCGATCCCGGCGAGCACGCCGGAGCAGCAGGCGCGGCTGGCGAAAATCCAGGCGATGACGCCCGACAAGAACGCGCCGATGGCGGTGTTCCTGTCGTCCGACGCGGCGAAGGACGTGACCGGCCAGGTGTTTGGGACACGCATGAACGAGGTCATCCTGTTCAGCTCGCCCAGACCGATCCGGATCGTTCACAAGGCCGATGGGTGGACCCCGGAGGATTGCGCCGCGGTCGCCGCCCCGGCGTTGAAATCGGCGTTCATGCCGTTGGATCGCTCTGGCGAGGTGTTCAGTTGGGATCCGGTCTGATCAGCCCGGCCTGGCCTCTTCCGCGCCGCGCGGGAGGGGCCACGGACGGTTCCGCGTGAGGCGAGAGATAGTTACCCACGCCGCTACAACGCGATCCGCGTCTCTATCCGCACGGCATCATAATCGGCGTGCAGTCCGGTCTCGTCCCGGTCCAGCAAACCGCCCAGGACCAACGCCTCGACGTCCTCATGCACGCGCCGGTAGTCGCGGCCAAGCGCGATCGCCAGCGACCGGATACTGCGGGCCGGCCGCTGATGAACATGCCGAAGCAATTCCAGCCGCCGCGGGGTCATGACCCGAGCGAAGGCGTCGAAAGTTTCAAACCCCACATGCCGTTCGGCATTGCCAGGTGTGAGTTCGCCTCGCTCCGCGCGATGCCAGGCGTCGACGACACGACGCGACATGGCGTCGAAGCTGTCACCGATATGGATCAGCAGTTCTTTCGTCACCACACGCCCCCTCGAACACGAATGATATCCGCGCGGAAGTCCGCCATTAATTGCTCAATTGAGACAAACTCGTAGGCCTCCTCACGCGCGCCGTAGTGCCGATGGTCACCCTTTCCACGTTCGTTATCGTACCCGATCGTGCGCTCCCCTGGGCGGCCAAAATATAGCGAATACTTAAACAGATGAAGCGATCCGCCCACCGGCTGGTGCCAGCCATATCTTCACGGCGACGATGCTGCCGTCCCCAAGCCTCTCCCGGTAGTCCAGAATAAGCGAGGCCTTGGCCATTCGTGAGGAACTACCAGGATCACATTATGGCGTCAACCGACATATGCCGTGTTCAGTCATAATACGCCACCCCAACGCCGGTCAGACCGTGCCGGTTCCAAACATCAAAGCATGGCTGCCGTAATGGACCAGTATCGTGCGGCCCAGGGCCACTGAGAGCCAGATGGGTGCCAGGACCGGAGGTCGCCGTCGCGCCGCGCCGTCGTCCGCCGCGATCGCCAGCAGGACGACAACGATCACCATATGGCCGATCGCGTCGATTTTGCCGCACTCGAATACGGTCGAGACGAACGTCGACAGCAACACCGCCGCAGCCATGCGCCGCACCAACGGGGTCCAGAGCAGCGCGAAGGCCAATCCGAATTCTACCGTGCCCGCGCCGATCATATGGAACCGGGGGTCAAGCCCCATGGTGATATGGTTGTGGGCGTGAAACACCGGGTACGACCAGCCAGGATACGCCCATTTCTCCACGGGCGCCCACAACAGTGTCACCGCCCAGCAGTTCTCATTATGGAAAATCGGTCTCTGAACCGGCCGTCCCGAGCCAGTTCCCGCGATTTGGTCCTCTGTCGTTTCAGGCCTGACCGAGTCTGATCGGCCACACTTTTGCGCAAAGTGCGTGAGCCGGCCTTTCAGGCCTGG
>SHWL01000007.1 GCA_009693865.1 Acetobacteraceae bacterium
TGGTCTTTCCTGCCTGGGAGGATATCCTGGCAACCCTGGCCTTCATCAGACCGCCACCACTGCCTTCCTGAAAAGGCCATTCTGACAATCGATTTCCGCTACGCCCTCAACCCCAACCCTACCATTGGCCATAATGAGAACTGCTGGTCGAACAGCGCCACGGCGGCAGGGAGGATACGAGCCGATTCCGCCACCCGCGAAGGCTCCGATCTAAGCGCTTGCCTCGTCTGTCCCCGCGGACGACAATCGCCGGCCACCAAGGGCGCGAAGCAAGCGATGCGTGCGAACAAGTCAATCCTGTCTCAGCCCCCCCGCCCGGCACGGACCACCCAGTACCGCGCCTGGGCCTGGATGTCCGGTCCCAAGGACACCCACTGAATGCAATGGTGCCAGGGGATGTACGCGAGCGGATCGACCTGGGTCGTTCACGCCCTCCGGTCCACGGGCAGCCTTCTGTTCCCGGACCGGCCCCATACTACCCTCTTCGTGGAAACGGCCGATGATCTGCCGTTGGGATGGTCGAGATCGGAGCGCCTGATCGTCAAAACCCACCACCTGGACGGCACCGCGGCCACACTCCTGCTTCGAGGGGCAAAACATATCTGGATATCGGTCCGCGACCCCCGAGACTGCGTCGCTTCCCTGATGACCTACATGAACGAAGATTTCGAAACCGCGCTGGACAACGTCGCGAAATCCGCCTGGCAATGCGAACGCGTCATCGCCAGCCGCAAAGGCACTCTGCTGAGATATGAGGACCGCTTCTTCGATGAGCCCGCGACCTTGGACAGGTTCGCTGGCTGCTTCGCGCGCGCGCTCTCGAATGAAGACCGCGAGTCGCTGTTTCAGTTGACTCGCCGCGACGCCATCGAACGCATGATCCGGTCGTTCGACCCCAAGGAAACCGTGGACGACGGGTTTCCCGGACACCGTGTCCATATACCAACGCAATGGCACACGCATCATGCGAACCGGACCGGTGAGATCGGACGATGGCGCCAAAGCCTGGACCCGGCGCAAATTTCGGATGTGGAACGGTTCCTGTGCCCGTGGATGGAACGTTTCGGCTATCTCCCGGGCCAGTTACCGGCGAGCAACGGCGTTCGGGTGCCGTCCGCCTGAAAACACCACGCGGGCCTCCCGGCCCACCACCAGAGGTCACCCCTCCCGGGTCTTCATGCAGCTCGCCAACAACCTTGGATTGTGGGCCGCTTTCAGCTCCCTGTCCGCATGGGCCGAACAAGCGGCCATGCTCTCAAACG
Source organism: Acetobacteraceae bacterium (assembly GCA_009693865.1). GTDB lineage: Bacteria > Pseudomonadota > Alphaproteobacteria > Acetobacterales > Acetobacteraceae > Rhodopila. Next base: position 1,263 of record SHWL01000007.1, read on the forward strand.
ACGGCCGACCCGCCCGCGGAACCTCCCGGCAGTCCTTCGCCACGCCAGCCACCGCGCATTCCGAGGGAAAATAGACATACACGACGCCCGGTCCTTCAAGATTCGGAGCCGGCCCGCCGCGGTGTGTCATCAACACGCTCGCAACCGCCACGGCCGCCCCTAACGAGAGGCACAACCGCAATGATATGATCCGCTTGATGCTCATGCTTCGCCTCCTCCAAATGTTCAATGATCGGCCACGGCCTTGGCCGGGCCTTTCGATACCAATAGCGCCAGCCGCGCCCGCATGACCGACAGGGCTTCGTCCAATGAGCCGAAACCGCCCAGTTTGCGGTATTCGTCCCAGCGGAATTGATCCAGGTGAACGCGCCCGCCCGTCCGGTGCAGCACGAAAGCTGGCCCGAGCAGATCGTTGGCACCCTCCGGCAGCACCACGATCGTCGAGTCGTCCAAAGACGCTTGATTGAGTTCGGCCGACCAACGCGGAGCGATCTCGGCCACCGCGACCCGAACCCGATTCAGGTCAACCCAGGTCAGGGCCGTGGCCTGCGCGCCACGGTCGTCGGAAAGCGGCCCGAAATGGGCGGAAAAGGACATCGTCCGTTCCTTGAACAGGCCAACCATCGGGCCTAAGCTGAAATTGCCGTGTAACCACTATGGCATGATCCCGCGCCAGCAAACAGTCTTATTTGATGTAATTCGTCTAAGGATAGATTAATTACGCGTCATCCGGGTGGCAACCGCTCGCCGTGCCACAACCAGCAGCGCGTTACGGCACAACGTCTGATCCGGCCAACCGGTCCGTTTGCAGCCTCGTTCCGCCTCCACGAATCCGTGAATCGCGGCGGACAAAGCCGCGCTCGACCACAGGCCCAACGCCCGGTTGAAGGCGGCGGCCTTGCGGTAAAAGATCGGCGGGCGGAGGGTTTTCGCCGCGTCGGCCGCACTCAAACCTGACTCGTCCATCAACATCCGGGCACGCTGCAACCGATGCAGGTGGAAGATCCCGGCTCGCAGCACCTGAACCGGCGCGGCGCCCTCGGCGATCGCCAGTTCCAAAGCCCGGTCGGTGGTCGCCACGTCGCCAACCGTCGCGGCGAACACCGCGTCATCCAGCGACAGCCCGGACAGATCGCCGGCACAAGCCATCGCCGCATCCAGATCGGCGCGGCCGCCCGGACGTACATACAGCGCCAGCTTCTCCAGTTCGGCCCGGGTCGCGGCCCGGTCGGCGCCCAGGTGACCGGCGAGCCAGACGAGCGCGTCGGGATCGACGGCGACCCCCGCCTGTTTCAAAGTGTCGCGAATCGTGACCTCCAGCGCGCGGCCTTCCTCGGGGTAACAACCGATCGCCGCACCATCCGTCGCGGCCTCCAGCTCCGTGCGAAGACGTGACCGGCTGGCGAGGCCCGCGCCCTCCAGCACGACCAGTCCGGGCGCGTTCGATTTCAACAGCGCGCGCACCGCGACGATCGCGGCATCGGTGGTTTCCCGCACGCGAACCACGCGACGCCCGCCGGTCATGGGCAAAGACGCCGCTTCGTCCGTCAGACGCCCGATCTCGTCGCGGGTCAGTTCCATGACCAGGAATGGATCGTCCAGCGAACCGGCGACGGAGCGGATCAGCGCCTCCGCCCGATCCCGGATCATGCCCGCGTCGTCGCCAAACAACAGGACAGCCCGGCAGGGTCCGGGATCGCGCAGGAACGCCTCCACCTGCGCGGCCACCAGTTTCATCCCGCGGCCGAGGGGTGCTGCTGGAACCAAACGGCGAGATGGAGGACAACCTTCTCAGCCAACTGGTTCGCGATCCGCCGCTGCATGGCCTCATTGTCGAGGTCGATGGCGAAATACTGAGCGGCGAACAGATCGAAGCCATCGACGATCCGCTCATCGCCCGAGGCCAGTTTGGTTTGTTTGCCGTCGCGCGCCCGCAGGTCCCAGTGCGCGCGGCCGGTCGCCCGGACACGGGTAACCTGCGAGAAATTCAGCTGCCCCACGGCCTCACCGGTGATCGTGTAACTGACCTGGAGATCGTAGCGGCGAGGCTGCCCCGGTTCGATTCTGAGACGCGCCATCAGGGCCTCACGCAAAAGCTGCCCGGGCCGCTCATATATTGGCTTGACCTCGATCGCCCCCAGTTCGGCGGCCGGTCCTGGTCCAGTTCCCGCCGGACCATGAACAGGACGGAACCCGCAGCCGGACAACGCTCCGCCGAATCCCAGGAGCAAAGCGGCCCGGCGGGTGCGGGGAGGCGTATTTCTCATCCGGCGGTCACGAAGTTGACGATCCGGTTGGGGACATGGACCCGTTTGACGATCCGCTTGCCTTCCAGGGCGCGGGCGACATGCGGCTCCGCCTCGGCGGCGGCGATGACCGAGGCCGCTGTGGCGTCCGGCGGCATCGCGATCGTGCCGCGGAGCTTGCCCATGATCTGGATCGCGATCGTGACGCTTTCGGCGATCAACAGGTCCGCCTCTGGCTCCGGCCACGGGAGGTCGGCGACCAGCACGGCGGCGCCCGGGTTCAACAGCGCCATCACCTCCTCCGCCAGGTGCGGCATCATCGGCGCGCTGAGGCGGGCAAGCATTTCCACGGCCTCGCGTCGCGCCCAGTCGAGGCCAGGTTCCGGTCCGGAGCGTTCGGCGTCGGTGATGGCGTTGGCGAGCTCGTACAGACGAGCAACCGCGACATTGAACGCGAAACTTTCCAGCGCCTCGGTCACCGCGGCGATGGCCTTATGGGCGGCGCGGCGCAGGGTCCGGCCATTGGGACCGAATTCGGCCGGTCGGGCGACCGTGGCCCCGATGCCCTCCGCCAAACGGAATACGCGCTGGGTGAAGCGGAACGCGCCGGCCGCGCCCGCTTCGGTCCACTCCATGTCCCTGTCTGGCGGGTTATCGGACAGAATGAACCACCGCGCGGTGTCGGCGCCGTAGCGGGCGATGATCTCACCGGGGTCGATGGTATTGCGCCTCGACTTACTCATTGCTTCGATGCGGCCGACGATGACGGGTTCGCCGGTCGTCTTTTGCACGACTGTGCCGTCGGGACGCTTGTCGACTTCCTCCGGATACAGCCAGACACCGTCGGCCGCGCGGTAGGATTCGTGGTTCACCATGCCCTGGGTAAACAGTCCGGCGAAGGGTTCGTCGATGCCGATATGGCCGGTGTCTTTCATCGCGCGCGTGAAAAACCGCGAGTAGAGCAAATGGAGAATCGCATGCTCGATGCCGCCGATGTACTGATCGACCGGCATCCAGTGATCGACCGCCGCCCGCACCAGCGGCTCATCGGTGGCCGAGGCGCAGCAAAACCGCGCGAAATACCAGGCGCTATCGACGAACGTGTCACACGTATCGGTCTCTCTCCGGGCTGGCTCATGGCATCGCGGGCAATCGACATGTTTCCAGGTCGGATGGTGGTCGAGCGGATTTCCGGGCCGGTCGAACGTCACGTCGTCCGGGAGGCGCACGGGCAACTGGCCGGCGGGCACCGGAACGACGCCGCACGAGTCGCAGTGGATGACCGGAATCGGGCAGCCCCAATAGCGCTGACGAGAAACGCCCCAGTCGCGCAGGCGCCAGTTCGTCACGCCCTGGCCCATGCCCTTCGCCGCCAGAGCATCGATCGCCGCCCGTTTCGCGGCATCAACATCCAGACCGTTCAGAAAATCCGAATGATAAGCCGTTCCTGGTCCAACGTAGGCTTCCTTGCCGATCGAAAACGTCGCCGGATCGGCGCCGGGCGGCAACACGACGGGGATAACGTCCAACCCATACTTCCGCGAGAAATCCAAATCTCGCTGGTCGTGTCCTGGGCACCCGAATATCGCCCCGGTGCCGTATTCCATGAGCACGAAATTGGCGATCCATACCGGGTAGGTCGCGCCCTCGATGAACGGGTGTTTCACTCGCAGGCCGGTGTCGTAACCGTGCTTCTCGGCGGTCTCGATGACGGCTTCGCTGGTCCCCATGCTCCGGCATTCGGCGATGAATTTCGCCGCCGCGGGATCGCGGGCCGCCACAGCCGCGGCAACCGGATGTTCCGGCGCGATCGCCAGGAAGGACATGCCGTAAAGCGTGTCGGGACGGGTCGTGTAGACCTCGATCTTGTCGATACCGGCCCCTTTTGACTTTCCCGGCACCAGATCGAAATGCAGCCGCGCGCCCTCGCTACGGCCGATCCAGTTCGCCTGCATCAGCCGCACGCGCTCCGGCCACCGGTCCATCGAGCCAAGCACATCCAGCAATTCCGCCGCGTATTTGGTGATCGAGAAGAACCACTGGCTAAGCTGCTTCTTCTCCACCGGCGCGCCCGAACGCCAGCCTTTGCCGTCGATCACCTGCTCATTGGCCAGCACGGTGCCATCGACCGGATCCCAGTTGACCCAGCTTTCCTTGCGTTCCACCAGGCCCGCGGCGAGGAAATCCAGGAACAGCTTCTGCTGATGCTGGTAATACTCGGGATCGCAGGTGGCGAACTCGCGCGCCCAATCCAGAGACAGACCCATGCGCTGGAGTTCGGCCTTCATGGTGGCGATGTTCGCGTGCGTCCATTCGGCGGGATGAATGCCTCGTTCGCGCGCGGCATTCTCGGCGGGCAGGCCAAAGGCGTCCCACCCCATCGGGTGCATGACCGAAAATCCACGCGCCCGCTTATACCGCGCGACCACATCCCCAAGCGTGTAGTTGCGCACGTGACCCATGTGGATCTTGCCCGACGGGTAGGGAAACATCTCCAGCACGTAGTATTTCGGCTTGCCGTCGGTGGGGACGTCGGCGACCTGGAAGCAGGCGCGTTCCGACCAGGCGGCCTGCCACTTCGGCTCGGCGGCGCGGAAATCGTAGCGCGGTCCATCGGCCGCGCCCGGGACTTGTTCGACGGGGGCGCTGGTGTCGTTCATGAGGGGATGTATCGGGCGGCCTGGCGCGGGTTGCAAGTCCGGCGTTGGCGCGCAGACTGAGGCTCGTCAATCATAAGGAGACGGCCCATGGCCGACGACCCCGCCGACCTGGTTTTGTACGACGTCCATGACCGCGTGGCGACAATCACTTTCAACCGCCCCTCCCGCCTCAACGCGTTCAACGACGACCTGGGCCGCGCGGCCTTGGCGGCAATGCGCCGCTTCGACCAGGACCCTTCGGCGGATGTCGCCGTGCTGACCGGCGCCGGCCGGGCGTTTTCCTCGGGCGCCGATGTCCAGCAACGCCAGTTGCGCCCGAAGGAGGAAATGGAGAAGCACGGCGGCCCCCAGGCACGCGACGCGAGCTCCGAAGACCTGCTGTTCGATTGCGTCAACTGGAAGCCCGTCATTTGCGCACCGCACGGCTACGTTCTCGGGCTGGCCCTGGGCATTGCCCTGGAATGCGACCTGATCGTCGCGGAGGAGGGCACGAAATTCCAGGTCACCGAAGCGCCACGCGGTTTATCGGGTGCGAAATATTGGGCGCTGTTGAATTTTCGCGGCGGCGGGTCGTTCGCGGTCCGGACCAGCCTGACCGGTCAGTTCTTTACCGCTGAGGAAGCGATGCGCGTCAACATCATCGACGAAGTCACGCCAAAAGGCGAGTATTTGGCAAAGGCTCAGGAGATTGCGCGGACAATTTCGAAAAACCCGCCTCTGGGCGTGCGCCACACCGTGCAATTGCGGCGTTGGGAGTTGCGGCGTGTGCAGCAGGACGCCGTGCGAATGGTGCGGGCGGCGAAATTGAATCTGACCGAGGATTTCCTCGAATCCGCCCGCGCCTTCGTGGAAAAGCGACCGGCCGGCCCATTCAACGGACGCTGACCGATGCGCAATTCATTGCTCGATGAAGATCGTCCCGGCACTGTTCGTTTGAGCGAAGCTCAGGCTCGGGCGGTGGCGCTGAAAGCTCTGGCGAAATGCGGGTACGATGAAGTGGGCGCGACGATCATTACCGATCAATTGGTCGATAACGCGCTATGCGGTTACCCCTTCGCGAGCCTCGCCCGCATTCTGACCATCGCGGAGGAAACGCGGAATCGTGAGGCACGCGCGGAACCTCATATCGTGCGTGAAACACCTTCCTCCGCGTTGGTCGATGGCGGCAACACGATCGGCTATATCGCGGCGTTTCGCGGTGCCGAGATCGCGGCGCGCAAGGCCAAGGAAACCGGGCTGAGCATTGTCGGTGTGTATAATAGTTTCTACAGCGGGCGGAACGCCTGGTACGTGGAAAACATCGTGCGCCACGATCTGGTCGCGATCCACACCTGTAGCGCCAGCCCACGTGTTCTGCCGCCAGGAAGCCGGGCGCCCTTACTGGGGACGAACCCAATCTCGATCGGCTTTCCGTCCACCAACGGTCCCATTGTCTGGGACATCGGCACCGCCTCCGTCATGTGGGGCGACGTCCAATTGATGGCGCGACTGGGGCATGAGGTGCCGGAAGGCACGGGTTTCGATAAAGACGGCAATCCGACGCGCGACGCGGCCAAAGTGTTGCAAGGCGGTGTGAATGCCTGGGGCGGGCATAAGGGTTACGGTCTGTCGTTTTGCATTCAGGCACTCGGCCTGATCGCGGGCGCGGCGTTGGGGCGCGGCGTGGTCAACGATTATGGGTTTCTGTTCATCGCCATCGATCCGGGCCTGACGCAACCGGATAACGCGTTCCAGCACCAGATGACCGAGCTGATCGAGACGATCAAGGCGTTGCCGAAACAGGATGGCGTGGACGAAATCCGCATCCCCTCCGAACGCGCCTTCGCGGAACGGGCCGTCCGCCGGGTGGAGGGGATCGTCGTCGAGAAGAAAATCGTGGAGATGCTGGAAGCGTTGTGACGGACCGATGAGCGCCGTGCCCGGACGCGTCGCCGAAGCGGGAGGATTCCCCTTGTCCATCGTATTGTACGCTTACCAATATAGTGTATACGCGTGGATCGCGCGGATGGTTCTCCATGAGAAGTCCGTTGACCACGATTATGTCGAGGTAAATCCCTTCGCGCCCGATGTACCTGGTGAGTACCTGTAAATACATCCGTTTCAGCGTGTCCCCGCGCTCGTCCATGACGGATTTGCCATCTACGAGACGGGCGCGATCACGCGATACGTCGACGAGCAGTTTGGCGGGATCGTTTTGCAGCCGACCGGCGCCCGTCCACGCGCGCGCATGGCTCAGATCATTTCGATCATCGACGCCTATGGATACGTGCCAATGGTCCGTCAGGTATTTGCAAATCGGGTCTTCGGTCCGCGGATTGGCCGGCCAATCGACGAAGAGGCAATACGGTCAGGCATTCGAGCCTCCGAGCGCATCTTGAACGCCCTGGAAGCGCTGGTGGAGTCGGATGATTTCCCGATCGAGCACCAGTTATCGCTCGCGGATCTTCATCTGGCGCCGATGATGGCCTATTTCACGATGGCACGCGAAGGGCGGGCACAACTCGAACAATGTCCAAAACTGTTGACCTGGTGGGAGTCGATTCTCGTACGACACAGCTTCACCGCGACACTCCCGATCCTTCCGGAGTAGCGTCCTCGCCATCTGGCGCCAGCAATTCTCATTTTGGCTACAGACCTCTCCCCAATCGTCATCCTCCGGCGTGACCGGAGGATCCGAAGCGGCACCACGCCTCGCTTTCCGGCGCTATTATACGCGGATATGTACCGCTACCGATCCTCCGGTCACGCCGGAGGATGACGACAAGGCAAGCGTCGGCGCCAAAATGAGAATTGCTGACCTGGCGCGGCACTGTTAGGCGCCAGATGGCGAGGACGATCAAGTCATTAATTTTCCGGAATTTCCCTGACGTGTTGCACGGCAAGCTCCGCCGTATCCGATCAAATTTCGAACCATCTGCCCCTAATCTGTGTGCATCTGCGTTCATCTATGGCAAAAATTCTTTCGTGCGCCCGATGCGCCTCCAGCAGAGGATGCACGCCAGACCTTTCTGACTGATGGCAGGCCGGTCCACGGGAAATGAATAATCTGCCTGCCATCAGGCAGGTGTGAATCTGAATCCGTCCCCCCAGCGGGTCATCAGTCCCTTGGAGGTCCCGGGAAAATGCCCGGTGCAAAGCAACGTCGACGTATCGCATAACCGCCCGAACAACGCCCGCCGCGAAACGCCGCCCTGTTCCCGATCGTAATCGGCCCGCATGCACAACTCCGGATATCGGGCCTGAAGCGGCGAGTGGATCATATCGCCGCCGATCACCACGTCGGCGCCAGGTACTCCAGCATGAACCGAGTAATGATCGATGGTATGCCCAGGGGTGGGGATGAGTTTGATGGTGTCGGAAAGCTCGTGGTGACTGGTCACGACTTCTTGCAGGCCCGCCGCGACGATCGGCAGCACGCCGTCCACGATCCAGGGCTGCTTTCCCGGTTCATTACGCTCCTTCTCGGTCCAGAACGCCAGTTCCTTATCCGCGAAGACATATTTCGCTTTTGGGAACGTCGGCACCCATCGCCCGTTCTCCAGCCGTGTATTCCAGCCGACGTGATCGACGTGCATGTGGGTGCACATCACATAGTGGATATCGTTAACCGTCAGTCCGGTGGCGGCGAGGTTCCGTTCGTAACGATCCGACGTCGTTTGGTTCCAGAACGGATGAGTTGGCCGGTCCCGGTGATTGCCAACGCAGGTGTCGATCAGAATATTATGATGTTTCGTTCGCACCACGTACGACTGGATACACAGCACCAACAGACCGCTCGCGGGGTCGACGTAGGTTGGCCGCATCCAGGGCAGGTTCTCATCCAACGTCTCGCGCGTCAGGGTCGGGAAGAATGTCATCGGATCGAACAGTGGCGCTTCCGACTCGATGACGCGGTGGATGGTCAGATCGCCAACGGTGAACATGGTACTCATGACGGAGCGTTCCTCTGATTTGTGTCTCGTCCGAGACAGCCAGGGCACGATGTTGCCACGGGTTTGTCCGAAGGGGAAACCGCCGGGTTTTCCCGTTACCTCCGGCCCGTATCCTCGCCAAATCGCCGTCCCGCGATCAACCGCGCCCGTCGAATGTGACATCGCGTCGGGGAGGACAGATCGATGAAGCGCCACGCGATCCCGGAGACCGCGCGGTTTGCACCCGCCATCGGCCACCGCGCCGGTTGCCAATAATGAGTTGGAACCGCGGGGCCGTTTCGAGGACATCGTCCAGGACGCGAACGTTCAATTGGGAGTCGTTGCAAATTCAGTCGCAAAAATCCGCCTCTTACGACCGCCGGGCAGGCTGACCGTGAGCCGCTGGTTCGCCTCAAACCGCGTTACAAACGGCAAGATTCGGAAAAGGTGAACGCGATCGTATTCCTCACACGAGGCCGGACGTTAACGAATTCTCAATCGAACAATGGTGGACTGGCGCCGCCTCGCAGGAGTAAGATCGTGATCATGAGCGCCATCCCGTTCGACACACTGAAATTCGCGCGTCATCTGGAGGCATCGGGCCTGTCGGCCTCAGTCGCGGCGGGCGCGTCCGAAGCGCTGGCGGACGCGTTGACTGGCGCCGATCTGGCGACCAAAGGCGATATCACCGACGTCAGAAGGGAAATTACCGACGCCAAAAGAGAAATTGCCGCTGAGTTCGCCGACACCCGGAGAGAGATCGCCGCGGTCAAGACCGAACTGAAGGGCGGTATCGAGTTGTTGCGGCGAGACATTACAATCAAGTTTGGCAGCATGCTGGTTATCGCCGTGGGTATCCTGTTGACCGCGTTTCGGTACCTGCCGCCCCATCCGTAGGCGGTCCCAATCCGGTTCGCGCGCCACCCGGCCGACACGATCCTGTGGATCGCCCCTCGACCACCTCGTCGTCAAAAGACCGCCAAACATGCGAGGCCAAGGCCATCGAAGATGGCGAACCCGATGGTCTGGGCGCCAATGATCGCGGCCAGCGCCAAAGCGGCCCAGACCACATCGCCGACGAAATGACCGGCGAGAAACAGGGCGCCCATGCGCGGGCCACGTCCAGCCCCGATCCCCAGAAAAGCCAGAAACGCGGGACCGGGCGCCAGGGTATAAGCCCCCCCGGCGAGAGCGGCGGCGAGCAGCAGCCCGAACGTCACCCCCCGAAGGACTGATCCCAGATTTCCGGCAGCATCCGGTAACCGCCGTGACCGTCGCGCACCAGATGCGCGAAGCCGGGGAAGTGGACATGCATGCCCGCGATCAATTGCCGGCCGGTGGCGACCATGTCGAAGACGCGTTTGCGGCTGGCGGCGGCGGCGTGCGGGTCGGTGTCGAACTCGATGGTGACTTCGGGGCGCGGCACCTGGATTTCCGGGACATGGATGGTGTCGCCCCAAATCAGCAGCGAGTCCTTGCCGGAGACGATCATGTAGCCGCTATGGCCCGGGGTGTGGCCGTGCATCATGACGGAGGTAATGCCCGGGAAGACCTCGGTGGCCTTGGAGAAGGTACGGGTCTGGTTGTGATAGGGGGCGATCTGTTCGCGGGCGCACATGAAATACATTTTCTTGGCGCGCTCGCTGGCCCGGCTCATTGCGCCGTCGTCGTGCCAGTGCTTCGGCTCGTTTTCGCGCACAACCAGTTCGGCGTTGGGGAAAGATTTCTTGCCGGTTTTCGGATCGGTGAGGCCGGCGGAGTGGTCGGGGTGCATGTGGGTAAGCAGCACGGTGTCGATGTCGGCGCAATCGACACCGGCGGCGGCCAGGTTTTGTCGCAGCTTGCCCGCGGTCGGCAGCAGATAGTCGCCCGACCCGGTCTCGACCAGCGCGAGCCGGCCGGCGGAGTAGACGAGGTAGCAGTTCACCGAGGTCCGGCGTCCCGGCCGGAAATTGGCGTCGAGCAGCGTCTGGCCCGCGTCCTTGGTGATATTTTGTAACACCTCAAGGTTGCCGTCGAGGTAACCGTCGGACAGCGCGGTGACGACGATGTCGCCGATGCGGCGGTGGTAGACGCCGGGGATTGGCGCGGTGGGGACTTTGATCATGTCGAAAACTCCTTGGTCGCGTCTGGACGAGCCGGTAGGCGCCTCCCTATCGGCGGTGGCGCGGTTTGTCATGGGTTGGCGAGGCTCACCACTGGCGGCGGTTTTTGTCCCGGATCGACTCGTAAAGATTCACCGGCGAGAAATCGTCGGTCAGGCGCGGGGCGTCCAGCCCGCCGGGCCATGGCAGGCGGGTGGCCAGCAGCGCCGGCAACTCGTAACGGAACCGGAACTGACGCTGTAGCGCCGCCCCCCGCTCCGCCAGCACCGAATCCGCCGGTCTGGGCGAGGCCATCGCCACCGCGATGACATTGCCGCCGCCGCCGCCATCGTAAAGATCGACCGAGGCGAAGGCGGCTTTCAGGGTGACGAGCGTGCTGTCGTAAAGTTTCGTGCCGCTGTGCAGGTTGAACACCGCCGCGCCGCCGGGGGCGAGGTGGCGGGCAGTCAGCGCGTAGAACTCGGCGGTCAGGAGGTGAAAGGGAACGTAGCCGCCCCTGAAGGCATCCAGCAGGATCAGGTCGTACTGGGTGTTGTTCCGTGTCAGGAACACTCGGCCATCGGCCTCGATCAGCGGCGTGCGGGGGGTTTCGCGGACGCCGAACCATTGTTTCGCGGCGCGGATCACGCCGGGGTCGAGTTCGACGGTCTCGACGATCAGGTCCGGCATATGGCCCGCGAGGTAGGTCGAGACGGAGCCGCCGCCCAGACCGATCATCAAGGCGCGGCGCGCGGTTTCCGGAAACGCGAGACCGACGGTCATGGCGCTGGTGTAGCCGACCGGCATCGCGGTGGGGTCGGCGAGGTCGATCGCGGACTCGGTATAACCCCGCCGTTGCCGTTGAAACGCCATCGTCACGAAACTGTCGCGCTTGACGATGAAAATGTCGTTATATTCGGTTTCCATGTGTGCCAGCACGCCGTCCGGGCGTTTCGCCAGAGCTTTCAGGCTGGCCGTGTCGGAGATGCCCGGGACCGGAAAATCGCCGGCAAGGGCGGGCGTGCCGGAGGCCAGCGGCAGCGCGGCCAGGAGGACAGCCGCGCCGCGGCGCATGCGTCCCGCCAGTGCGATCAGTCCGCCGCAGGCGATGCCCGCCACCCCAAAGGCGATGGTGACCGCGCGGGACCCCGCGAGCGGCATCAGCACGAATGTCGTGCCCAACGTGCCGGCGATGCTGCCGAGTGTGGAAACGCCGTAGACTCCGCCGGAAACCGCGCCGGACCGATGGGCGGATCGCATCAGCAGCCGGACCGCGAAGGGCGAGAACATGCCGAGAAACGCGACCGGCGGAAACATGATGGCGAGGGACGCGACGAGGCTGCCCCAGCGCACGTCCTCGATTCCATTCATGATGGTTTCCAGCAGTGGATCGGCGGCGAGCGGCAGCAGGACCAGCCAGGCGGAGCCCGCGGCGACGGTGGCGCCAAGCATGGTCAAGGAGGGGTATCGGTCGGCGAGCCGGCCGCCGGCGAAATACCCCGCCGACAACGCCGCGAGCACGGTCGAAATGAGGGCGGCCCAGGTGTGGATGCCGCTGCCGAAGTATGGGTTGAGGTAGCGGGAACCGAGCATCTCGAAGCCCATGACGATGGCGCCGGTGACGAAGGCCGCCGCGTAAATCGCCAGCGTTTCGGCGATCCGAGGGGCGTCAGATCCGTTCGAAGACAGCGGTCTTGCCTCGGTTGCCCATGGCGTCGAGCGAATACCCGACCATCCGGTTGGGGCCCTTGCGGGTCAGGTAGAAGCGATCCGGGCTCCAGGACTCGAAGCCCTGGAAGGTGGGATTGGAACATTCGATCCGCACCTGGTTGCCGGTGACGACGATGGAGGCGTCTTCGTTGACGATTCCGCCGCGGGAGGCGCGCAGCAGCAACCGGCCGGCATAGACGTTGGGCGTGGTGGCGGCGTGAATTTCGAGTGTGCCTTCGTAGGTGTCGCGGGCGCCGCGCCAGGACAAAGCCCAGATGCCCGTCAGCGCGGGCGATTGGGCGCGTGCCGGCCGCGCCAGCGCGGCGAGGCCGCAGAGGGCCAGGGCGCCCAGAGCGAGGTGGCGGCGGCCAGGATCGGATCGATGTTCGGCGGGCGGCATGCTGTCTGCTCCCTGGTTTGGGCGGCGGTGCGATCGCGCGCCGGCATCGCCGTGCGGTCGGGACGTATCGGGACGTATCGGGACCGAATCATACAATGCGTCCGGTCTCAGGCAAGAGCGGGCCGACCTCCCGACAGCAGCGGACACAGCGGAACAACCGCCAACCTTCCCCGAAGGACTTGCCCGCGGCCCCGCCGCCCCCTATAGCGGCGCCGTACAAGGAGACATCATGGCGGCCACTTCGGAAACCTCTGGCAGCAACCCCGCCCTGGCGCTGCAAGCCGAGATCCTCTCGCGCCCGATCACCGAGACCAGGCGGATGGCCGACGCGATTCGCGCGCTGGCGATCGACGCGGTCGAAGCCGCGAAGTCCGGCCATCCAGGAATGCCGATGGGCATGGCCGACGCCGCCACGGTGCTTTGGACCCGCTTCCTGAAATTCGACGCCGCCGACCCGCGCTGGCACGACCGCGACCGGTTCGTGCTCTCGGCGGGCCACGGCTCCATGCTACTGTATGCGCTGCTGCACCTGACCGGCCACGCGGGCATGCGGATGGAGCAACTGAAGACGTTCCGGCAATTGCACTCCCCCGCCGCCGGCCACCCCGAATGGGGCGAGCACCCCGCCATCGAAACCACCACCGGTCCCCTGGGCCAGGGCCTCGCCACCGCCGTCGGCATGGCACTGGCCGAGCGCATCCTGGCGGCGCGCTTCGGCAAGTCGCTGGTCGATCACCGCACCTGGGTCATCGCCTCCGACGGCGATCTGATGGAGGGCGTGAGCCACGAAGCCATCGGCCTCGCGGGTCATCTCGGGCTGTCCAAACTGACGGTGCTTTACGACGACAACCATATCTCGATCGACGGGGATACCGCGCTTTCCGCGTCCGACGATCCGCTGAAGCGGTTCGCCGCCGCCAACTGGGCTGTCCGCCGCGTCGATGGCCACGACCCCGAGGAAGTGGCCGCCGCCTTGTCCGCCGCCTCTCGCTCCCGCAAACCCTCCTTGATCGCCTGCCGCACCGTGATCGGTCTGGGCGCGCCCACCAAAGCCGGTACAGCGGGCAGCCACGGATCCCCGCTTGGCGCGCCCGAGGCCGCCGCCGCCAAACAACTCCTGGGCTGGACCGCGCCGCCCTTCACCGTGCCTGACGAACTCCTGGCCCCCTGGCATGCCGCCGGAGAACGGTCCGCCGGCACTCGCCGCGCCTGGCTGAAACGCCTGACCGGCAGCAACCAGCGCGTCGAGTTCGAACGCACGATGGCGGGCCGGCTGCCGGACAACTGGGGTGAAGCGGTCGCCGCCCTCAAGCGGGAAATCGCCGAGACCAAACCGAAGATCGCCACCCGTCAGTCCAGCCAGAAGGCGCTGGAGACCCTGGTCTCCGCGACGCCGGAGCTGGTGGGCGGCTCTGCCGATCTGACAGGCTCGAACCTGACCCTGGTCAAGGGTCAGGCGGTCGTCACTCCGGGGAGTTTTGGCGGCCAATATGTACATTACGGCATCCGCGAACATGGGATGGCCGCCGCCGCAAACGGCATGGCGCTGCATGGCGGGGTAATCCCCTATACCGGAACGTTCTTCATCTTCACTGACTACATGCGCCCAGCGCTCCGGCTCGGCGCGCTGATGCACCAGCGAGTGATCCACGTCCTGACCCACGACTCCATCGGTCTGGGCGAGGACGGTCCGACCCATCAACCGGTCGAGCACCTCGCCAGCCTCCGCGCGATGCCCAACGTGCATGTGTTCCGGCCCGCCGACACGATGGAAACGGTAGAGGCCTGGGAACTGGCGATCCGCCGCGCCGACGGGCCCAGCCTGCTGGTCCTGACCCGTCAGACTCTGCCCGCGTTGCGCTTCGAAGCCGGCGAGAACCTGACCGCCCGCGGCGGCTACGTTCTGGCCGAAGCCGAGAGACCCCGCCAGGCCACTTTGATCGCCACCGGCTCGGAAGTCTCGTTGGCCATGGAGGCACGCGCCATGCTGGCCGTCGACGGCATCCAGGTGGCCGTCGTGTCCCTGCCCTGTTGGGAACTGTTCGAAACCCAGGACGCGGCATACCGTGCGTCCGTCCTCGGCACCGCGTTCCGGGTCGGGATCGAGGCCGCGGGCGGGTTTGGTTGGGAGCGGTATCTGGGCCCTGATGGTGTGTTCATCGGCATGACCGGATTTGGCGCATCGGCCCCGGCCGAGGCACTGTATAAACACTTTGGAATCACGGCCGATGCCGTCGCCGCGGCCGTGCGTCAACGGCTTGGAACCAGGTAGGAAGGAAAACGGACATGCCAGTCAAGGTCGCGATCAATGGGTTTGGCCGGATCGGGCGCCTCGTGCTGCGCGCGATCGTCGAAAGCGGGCGCGAGGACGTCGTCCCCGTCGCCATCAACGATCTTGGCTCCGTCGAGACCAACGCGCATCTGTTCGCCTATGACAGCGTGCATGGCCGCTTCCCCGGCCAGGTCGAGGTGTCGGGCAACACGATCACCATCCGCCACAACGGGAAAGTCTACGGCCCGCTGACCGTCTCGGCCGAGCGCGACCCGACCAAAGTGCCATACGGCGGTGTCGACGTGGCGCTGGAATGTACCGGGATATTCGCGTCGAAGGCCAAAGCGTCGGCGCTGCTGACGGCAGGTGCGCGCAAAGTGTTGATTTCCGCGCCGGCGGACGAGGTCGACGCGACCATCGTTTATGGAGTCAACCACAAGACGATCACATCCGCGATGACGGTGATCTCCAACGCATCGTGCACGACGAATTGCCTGGCGCCAATGGCGAAGGTTCTGCACGACCGCTTCGGTATCCTGCGCGGCTATATGGTGACGATCCACGCCTATACCGGCGATCAGAACCTGCAGGATTCGCTGCACAGTGACCTGCATCGCGCCCGCGCGGCGGCGGTGTCGGCGATCCCGACGTCAACCGGTGCCGCCCGCGCCGTCGGCCTGGTGATGCCGGAGCTGAAGGGCAAGCTGGATGGCACCGCCATCCGCATCCCGACGCCGAACGTGTCGCTCGTGTCGCTGGACGTGAATCTGGCGAAACAGGCGACGAAGGATGAAATCAACGCCGCGATGCTGGACGCGTCGAAGGGTGAGCTCGCGGGCATTCTGGATTACAACAGGGCCAGGCTGGTTTCAATCGACTTCAACCATAACCCGGCGTCCTGCACGTTCGATGAGACGCAGACCGCGGTCGTGGATGGCGGCCTGGCCCGGGTGATGGGCTGGTATGACAATGAGTGGGGGTTCTCGAACCGGATGTCGGATACGGCGGCGCTGTTCGGGAGTTTGTAAGACTCCGGATTTTCGTAAACGGCCTGGCCGCCTGAAGGGGATGATGTGTTTTCCTGGCGCGGTGCTCCCGCGTCAGTCCCCGTCCGGAGGGCCGCTCAGTGGTTTCCTCAGTGCCCGTTCCAGATCGTCGATGTCGCAGGCGGCGACGTCCCAGACGCGCCGTGTATTGGTCCGGAAATATTCGTGGACGATTTTATCGCGAATCCCGGCGATCGCCCGCCATGGAATGTCCGGATATGATACTTTGAACTCTGGGCTGATATTTTTCGCCGCCTCACCCAGGATCGCGATGGAATAAAGGACCGAACGCACGATCGCCGGTTTCGCGGCGAACGCGGCGAAGTCCATTCCCGCCGTGTCCGCCCGGATGTCGGCAATCGCCGAAAGGATGTCCTGAACTCAGGACTCATCGGCGCGCGCCATCAGAAGATCGGCACTTTATCACGCTCGAACGCCGCGCGGACCAGGGGGCGGAAGCTTTCAATCTCGCCAAGATCGACCGGGCGGCGGAGGGCATCCTCCAACAGAAGGCGGGTGTCTTCCATTCGGATCACCGAGAAGGGATGGCCTTCCTCGATCTCCACGGCGAGGTCGATGTCGCTGTCCGATCGGTCCTCGCCACGGGCGACGGAACCGAATACCGCGAGGTGGCGCACGCCGCGCCGCCGGAGTTCAGGTTCCGTCTTCGCGAGTTGGCGCCGTACGGCGGTGAGTGTATCGATCGCCACGATCGGTGTCCTGGGGTTGCAAGCGCCGTCGCAGGATAGGCGCGAACGAGTGTCTCGTGCCAGAGCAGTGTGGCCGCGAGGGATCCGTGGCCGGGATCCCGCGATTGACGCAATACCCCGCGGTTGGCGGCCACGCCGGTATCCCCTTCCCGCCAAGGATGGCCTCCCCGCCGTCCCAACGCTAAAACGCCGCATCCCGACGAGGACCACCCACCATGCCTTTCCGCACCCTCGACTCCCTCGCCCCCGCGGGCAAACGCGTCCTGATGCGCGCCGACCTCAACGTCCCTGTCCGCGACGGCAAGATCACAGACCTCACCCGGATCGAGCGTCTGTCGCCCACCATCAAGGAACTCTCCGCCAAGGGCGCCAAGGTCATCGTGTGCAGCCACTTCGATCGCCCCCAGGGCAAGCGCGTCCCCGGGATGTCGCTCAAGCCCATGGCCGGCGCCCTAAGCCACGTACTGGGCAAGCCGGTCGCCTTCGCCAACGACTGCATCGGCCCGGACGCCGAAACCGCCGTCGCCGCCATGGCCAACGGCGACGTCCTGGTGCTGGAAAACACCCGCTACCACGCCGCCGAGGAAAAGAACGACCCAACCTTCAGCGCCGCCCTCGCGAAGTTGGCCGACGCCTTCGTCAACGACGCCTTCTCCGCCGCCCACCGCGCGCACGCCAGCACCGAAGGCGTGGCCCACCTCCTGCCCGCCTACGCCGGCCGCCTGATGCAAGCCGAGTTGGAAGCCCTCGACGCCGCCCTGGGCAATCCCCAACGCCCGGTTGCCGCCATCGTCGGCGGCTCCAAGGTCTCCACCAAACTGGAGCTTCTGGGCAACCTGGTGGGCAAAGTGAACGTGCTGGTCATCGGCGGCGCGATGGCGAACACCTTCCTGGCAGCTCAAGGCAAAGCCGCCGGAAAATCGTTACAAGAAGCCGAGATGCACGCGACCGCCCGCGAAATCCTGGTCCAGGCGGCGAAAGCCGGATGCGAGGTCGTGCTGCCCACCGACGCGGTGGTCTCCGCCGAGTTCCGCGCCAACCCTCCGACCCAGACCGTCAGCGTGGACGCCGTGCCCGCGGACACCATGATCCTCGACACCGGCCCCGCTTCGATCGCCGCGCTGATCGCCCGCCTGCCATCCTGGAAAACCCTCGTCTGGAACGGTCCCCTGGGCGCCTTCGAGACCCCGCCCTTCGACATGGCCACGATGGCCCTCGCGAAAGCAGTGGCGGAAGCGACCGCCCGAGGCGCGCTGCGTAGTGTGGCCGGCGGCGGCGACACCGTGTCCGCGTTGCGGCAAGCCGGGGTGATTGAAAAACTGTCGTACGTCTCGTCCGCCGGCGGCGCATTTCTGGAATGGCTGGAGGGCAAGACGCTCCCGGGTGTGGCCGCGTTGGGGTAGTCCCGTTCTTCGACGGTCGGAGGACTTCAAACGCCCTCCACGACCCTCACCCGCCCCACGCCCCGCGCAGCTGGTTTCACGGAAATCTCGACATCCCGTCCCAGCAATGTCAGGAACTGCATCAGCCGCTCGACAGAGAAATTCGTGAGGTATCCACGTTGCAACCGCGACACTTTCGGTTGATCGATCCCCAGGATCGCCGCCGCCGCCGCCTGAGTAAGCCGCCGCTCCCGGATTGCACCGCCAATACGCGAAGCCAGTTCAGCCTTCGCGAGGCTTTCCTCGGGGTTCGATAACCCGAGGTCGGCGAAAACGTTACCACTGCCAACTTCAACTTTAATATCGTCAACCATATCCGCCCGCTCCTTTTTGCTCCAACAGCCACGCGGCATGTTCCTGTTCCGCCCGGCGTAACCGCGCTGTCACAAGATCGATCTCCGCTTTCGGCGTCCCGATCCCGTGCTTCGATTTCTTCTGAAACGCATGCAAAACGTACACACGTCCAGCCAAACGCACCGTGTAGACGGCGCGGAATGTGTCACCGTCGTCGTTCTCCACCACCTCCAGGACGCCAGCGCCACCAAAGCCATGCAACGGCTTTGCGTGCGGATGCTTCCCGCCCTTCTGGGCCTCATAGAGTGCGAACCCGACCGCTCTCACGACCTCCTCGGGGAAAGCCACCAGATCCTCTTTCGCGCCGCCGATCCAAACCACCGGTTTGAGGTCCGGCAGCCCAACTCCATCTTTATATGCCCGAACAAGCATGTCGCGCAAGTCCTTTCTCACAATATCGGTCTCCCGCTCACCCCGAACGGCACCGCCGCGTCTACGCGCCCAAGATTAATAATCGGATAATGGCCACCGTTAGATCGGCCGCACCATCGACGGCACCGGCGCGACGATCATGCGCGCGGACCAGGCCGGCGCGGACACCGTGCTCGCCTCCATCATCGCCGAGGCGCCGGGCGTGTCCGCGCCTCCCCCTTCGCCAGCTTCGCGGAGATCGTCGATTGGCCGGAACGGCCGGGCCAGTTACCCGCGTATCGGCACTTCATCGATCGTTTCGCATATGCCTTCGAATGGGCCGCCTTCATCGATTTGGATGAGTTTCTGGTGCCAACCCGAGACGACAGCATCGCCCCCTGCTCCGGTCCTGGGGCGATTTCGCCGCCGTGCTGGTCCACTGGCGATGTTTCGGCCCCTCGGGTTGGGAAGAACCGCCAGGCGGTCTCATGATCGAAAATTACGACATGCGGTTGGCCGGCGATCGGCCGGTGAACCACCACGTCAAGCCGATCGTGCGATGCGCGGACCTGCCTGGCGTCACCGGGGACGCGCGGTGCCGAATACCGCCATTCAGCCCGCGGTCTGCCACGAGGCACTGGTCATCCATCGCTGCATTACCCGGTCGCAGTGGGATTGGCAGGCGAAGCTCCGGCGCGGCAACGCGATGTTCGACAACCGGGCGCCGGATTATGAGCCGCCCTACGATGATGCCGTATTCGACTATCTCGCCCGGGATGCCGATATTAAAGACGATACGATCAAGCGATTTGCGCCTAAGGTTCGAGCGTTGCTGGCGGGCGGCGCCCAGAAGAACGCGACCCGCGGCGAGACTCAAACACACGGAAACAGACCGACCATGCCCCACCCCGGCGAACTGCCACAAACCGCTGACCTGAATGTCTTGAGCCGGATCATCCGGCTGGAACCCGGGATTTTTGCCCTGTCCCTGACGCCGGGTCCTTTCGATCCAACGCCAGGCCTCCCCGGCGTCCGCGTTTCCCTGCCGCCCGGCCCCCCCGGACAGCGGGAGACGGTCGCCATCAGCGCGATGCGCGGCGATGGCTGGATGACCGCCACTGACGAGCCGACCTTGCTGCGGGCCGCCGCCGGTGGCGGCCGGGTGATGGTGACCCTGTACTGGATTGCCTCCGGCGCCCCCTCGCGGCCCCCGGACCTGAAGCTGGAGCGGTTGAACCCGGAGGCGGCGATCGCGCCACGGGCTCCCGGTAACTTTCAGGCCGGGATGCCGGGTGGCCCACCCGCGCCCATCACGGCCGAGGTCGTCGCCCATGTCCAAGGGCTTGGCGACGTGGAGGCGAAATTCGGCGATTGGATCGGCCAGCGCGGCGCCGGGCGGGCGATCGAAGGTTTCAGCCTGGCGCCTCGCATGGGCATCACGCCGGACGACTTCGAATTGCGCGCGGTACTGGGCCGCGACTGGTTGTCTCCCTGGCTGCCGGGCGGACATTTCTGCGGTAGCCGCGGACTGGCGTTGCCGCTGCGAGGCTTCTGCCTGCGCCTGCGCGGCCCAGTGGCGGCACGTTACGATTTCGCGTGCTTCGCACGGTTCGTGGACGGGTCGGAGACCGGACCGGTTGGGTCCGGCCAGATTTGCGCCGCCCCGTCCTTGGCGCCGCTGGAGGCGTTTCAGATCGCGCTGCGTCCCAGGGCCTTCTCACCGTGACGGAACAATCCGATCCATCGATCCGCCCGGGGGAGACCGCGGTTCCCTTGCCGGACCGCACCGATGCGGGGGTTTACTTCATCGGCCGTATTCGCACGCCCTGGCCGACCCGGGGCGAGTGCCCTCGCCGTGGCGACACAGCAAATGGTCCGATTTGCACCATCGAGGTGGACGAACGCTGGCTGGACGCGCTGACCGGGATCGAAACCCATCCACGGCTTCAGGTGCTGTACTGGATGCATGAGGCCCGTCGCGATCTGGTGCGGCAAACACCTCGGGGTTCCGAGCCTATTGGAACGTTTGCGTTACGCTCGCCGGTGCGGCCCAATCCGATCGCGTCGTCTGTCGTGGTGCTGGTGGAACGATCCGGCGTGATCCTGCGAGTTCGAGGACTGGATTGCCTGGACGGCACCCCGCTGATCGACCTGAAGCCGGATCGGGGCGGCACGGCGGCGGCGTGATACCACCGCGCTTGTCTTAAAGATTGACGCGCTGTCCTCTCTCCCGCCATGGCACGGCTTGTCCGGGCTACCGGTCGCGGCACTGTGCCCGAACGGGTGGCCCGGACAAGCCGTGCCATGGCGATGGTGGACGGGCCGAGAGCCAGAGTTTAAACGCGCGGCCCCGACATGAAAAATCCCGTTCACCCCTGGGGTGAACGGGATCCCTCAACTTCAAGCCCCCAAACTCAGGTCGAATAATCGGAGAACGATGCCCCCGCGTACCGCGCGCGATAATCCGTGCGCACGTTCACCAGCGCGACCCGGCCCTTGTCCACCTCCGCCTGCGCGCGAACCAGCGACGGCGTGATGTCCTCAGGCTTCGTGACATACTGGCCATGCCCGCCCAAAGCCTCGCACATCAGGTCGTACCGCATGTAACCAAGATCGCGTCCCGGTTTTTCGCGGTTCGGATCGCCGGTCCAGCCGCCATTCAAACTGATCACGATCAGCAACGGAATTTTGTGCCGGATCGCGGTGTCCATCTCCATCGCGTTCATGCCCATCGATCCGTCGCCATGCACCACGATCACCTGCTTATCCGGGCAGGCCACCTTGGCGCCAACCCCGAACGGCAATCCAACGCCCATCGTGCCGAACGGCCCCGAGTTCAACCGATGCCCCGGTGAGAAACAAGGCATTGTCTGACGGCCGAAGTTCAGCGTCTCCTGCCCGTCCACGCACAGGATCGCATCGCGCCTGGCGAAATCGCGAACCGCTTCCAGCATGCGAA
This sequence comes from Acetobacteraceae bacterium, assembly GCA_009693865.1. Lineage (GTDB taxonomy): Bacteria > Pseudomonadota > Alphaproteobacteria > Acetobacterales > Acetobacteraceae > Rhodopila. The sequence goes on from SHWL01000007.1 coordinate 23,408, forward strand.
CCGGATGAATGTCGCCATCGTCAGCGGGCCGGTTGGCCCCGGCGGCGACTCGCTTCTGCTGCTCACCCGTTTGCAGCTTCTCACGCCACGCCGAGAACCTGCCCGGCGCGACCTTGCCTTTGATCCCCTCCAGCAACTGACCCAGCACCGCCTTGCAATCGCCAACGATCGGGATATCGACATAACGAGCCGCCATAGCGATTTCCGCCGAATCAATATCGATCCGCGCAATCGTCGCGTTCGGCCCAAACCTGGGCGGCGAGGCATGACCGATGATATAATTCATCCGCGTGCCCAACACGACGATCAAATCCGCGTCGCGGAACGCCGAGGACCGCATCGCCAGATAGGAATACTCATGATCGTCCGGCACCACGCCCCGGCCCTGCGGCGTGGTGTAAAACGGCACGCCCGCAGCCTCGACGAACTGTTGCATTTCGCTCCACGCCCGCGACCAGATCACGCCCGATCCCGAAACGATCACCGGCCGTTCCGCCGTCTGCAACGCCGCGACCAAAGCGGCGATCTGCTTCGGATCGCCCATCGGCCGGGAGTCAACCAGAGGCCGTCCGGCATAGCTCCAATCGACGAGGTTCTCGTCGATCTTTTGATAAAGCATGTCCCCGGGGCAATCGATATAAACAGGCCCAGGTTTGCCGGTCATCGCCTTTTGCAGCGCGAAATTGATCTGCTGCGGAATGCGCTTCAGGTTGATCAGACGATCGACATATTTGCAGACACCACGCATCAGCTCGACCTGATCGATCTCCTGGAACACCTGGCGGCCGAACTGGCTCAACGGGCTCGACCCGCCGAACGCCACCACCGGGCAGCAATCGACCAGCGCGTTCGCCATGCCGGTGACGAGGTTGGTCACGCCGGGGCCCGACGCCGCCATGCAAACGCTGGGGGTTTGTTTCAGCCGGCTATAGGCCTGACACGCGAACGCCGCCGCCTGCTCATGGCGGACGTCGATCATGCGAATGCCTTCCTTAATGCAGGTGGCCTCCGCCAGCAGCATCGGCCCACCCATGATGTAGAAGAGATCGGCGACCCCCTCTTTCGCCAGACATTTGGCGATGATCTCAGAACCCGTAAGTTCCGCCATTTTCACAGTCTCCTTAATTAAACGTGAAGAGGTTCAGCCGATCGTGCCGCCGGCCTTGAGCTTGCCGACATCGCCGGCGCCAAGACCCAGCCAGCTTGTCAGCACATCCTCATTGTTCGCGCCAAGCAACGGCGCGGGCTTCACGGGAGGCGGCGAGCCACCGAAACGCACCGGCCACGCAACCATCTTGAACTTGCCTTTCACCGGATGATCGATCACCGGCATGATGCCGCGCTGCTCGAACGTCGGGTCTTCGCTCAGTTCCATCGTGTCGAGCACCGCGCCCGCCGGAATGCCGGCCGCGCCGATGATTTCCATCGCCTCGTGCTTGGTGTGCTGGCGGGTCCAGGCCGAGATCATGCCGTTGACGTCGTCCGGCCGCTCCGCCCGCGCGGCAGGTGTCTCGTACCGTTCGTCGCCAATCAGTTCGGCGCGCCCGATCACTCTCAGCAGGCGGCGCCAATGGTCGGGGTTCGCCCGGCTGGTAAAAACGTACACGTAATCGTTCAATCCCCCACCCTTGCACGGGAATGTGCCCATTGGCGGGATCGTTGCTGAAACCGAGCTATCGCCCGCCCGGCCCGCCGCCTTCCCGGTGCGGTACTGCGCCGCGAAGGCGATGCGGATGTAATGCAGCATCGCGTCCTGCATCGCGACCTGGAGGTGATCGCCCTGGCCGGTTTCCTTACGCCGGTACAAAGCACCCAGAATGGAGATCGCCAGCAACATGCCGGTGCCGGTATCGCCAAGCGACGGGCCCGGCTTCAACGGGCGGCCATCTTTCTCGCCGGTGATGCTCATCGTGCCGCCGCAAGCCTGCGCTATCATGTCGAACGCGAGGTTTTTCTCATACGGGCTGCCTTCGCCGAAACCCTTCACCTGGCAAAAGATGATCGACGGATTGACCTCCTTGATCACGTCGTAACCCAGACCCAGGCGTTCGATCGCGCCGGGCGCGAAATTTTCCACCATCACGTCGGCCTGCTTCGCGAGGTCCTTGACCAGTTGCAGACCCTTGGGATCTTTTAAATTGACCGTCACCGATTTTTTGTTGGCATTGAACAACAGAAAATACGGATCGTCGACTCCGCCCGCGCCGCCAAGCGCGCGGCCGGGATCGCCGCCACCGGGATTTTCCACCTTGACCACCTCAGCGCCAAGCCAGGCCAAAGCCTCGGTACAGGACGGCCCCGCCTCGAACTGAGTCAGGTCCAGAATGCGAACGCCGTTCAGGCAGTTTTGGCCGCCCATACGGGCTTCACCAGTGGTGGCATCCATGCGTGTTTCCTCCGTTCCAGGTCCGCCGTCAAAGGCGGGTCTCGTTGGCCGATGTAAGAAACTAGCGTGGAAGCTGTCCCGGTGTAAGCCCCGGACCGGAACCCGCGTGCCCGATCGTTCCGCGAGTCTATCTAACCCTTTCCGTGCCACATGGCTGGCCTGACAAAAATCAAGACCTGTCAAAGAGCCGCTCGCATCGTGCCTTCAACCAGATACCGGCGTATGATTCGCCGGTCACGCGGAGTCCCCTCGCCTTTGGCTGCACGCTATCACAGTCGAATCCTGAGAATTGCGCTCGCGATCGCGATGGCTCTGCTTTGCCTCGCCGTCGCCGAGATCGCGATGCGCTACCGGGACCGGCCGGCGACCGTCGTGAGCGGCTGGCGCGCCACGGTACCCGACGGCCCATTCAATCAACTCGGGTATCGAGGCCGGCCCTGGCCACCGCGCCGCCCGCTCGACTTCGTGGTGGTGCTGACCGGCGCGGAGTCCGTCGAATGCGGCCACTGCCCATCGGATGAAACGCTCGACCTGATCCTGGAGCGGGCCTTGCGGCCCTACAATCCGAACGTCCGGGTCATCGCTCTGGGCGCCCGGGGTTATGGCCAGGACCAGGGATCTCTTGCCTTGCAGGAATATCTTGCCGGCGGACGGGCCGATCTGGTCATCTCCTGGATATCCCCCGCCGAGGATGTCCCCCGCAACACGTTCCGCTCCGGGCAGCCTTTGCCTGGCCTGACCCGGTTCAAACCGACCTTCACCTTGCACGGCGCGGAGTTGCGCGGCCCGACCGAGGGACTTGGGCAATCCGTCTACCACTCGAAGCTTTCCACCTGGTTCATGCCGCGCATCTTCGATGCCGGGCGGCGGTGGAATTGGTTGCTGCCCGCGGCCGATCCCGGCGCCACCGCCGCCCCAGGCGGAATTCCAGCACAATCGCACATCGACGATGTCCTGGAAGAGCAGCGTTCGCCTTGGTCGATCTGGATGCGCCCCCGTCCCGCGCGAGTCCAATACGGCATAGATCTGACTCGCGCGCTGCTGCGGCGCATGCGGGAACTCGCGACGTTGCGTGGCGGCCGGTTCACGGTGCTGATGAACCAGCCGGCGGCCGGGGACACTCCCATCGGGCTTGAACACGCCGGACATTGGTTCCTCGCCGATCCGGCGGCGCGCGACGCCTCCATCGCCGAGGTGACCGAGGGCTTCGATCAGATCGTCATCGCCCCGGAATTAAATCCGTCGGTGGACGCGGAACGGCAACGCATGGCGTGGCTCGCCGAGACGTTGAATCAACGTAACCTGTTGAACAACGCCGGCCCGGCGCGCGCGCGTCACTGAGCCGAAACCGGGATCGTGGGCGGCGGCGATGGCACCCCATCCGGAACTGGCAGCAACCTCAGGGCAGACCACGGCGTGGCGACCCCGATCATCTGGAATCGCAGCTTCAAACGGCGATTGAACTCGCGGCTCACCGGCCAGCGGCCGAACGGCGTGCACATGATCCGGCATTTAATCAGCAACGCGGAGTCGGTGAATTTGTCGAGGCCCCAGACCTCCAGATCGTCCAGGATAATCGCGCTCCAGGCATCTTCCGCGCGCATTTCGCGCACGATCTCGCGCATCGTATCGACGACGCGGTCGACATCCTCGCTGGCCGAAACGTTCAGGGAGATGACGGCGCGGCTGAAATCGCGGGTCATGTTGATGACGGTGGTGACGGCACTGAACGGAATGACAACGACCGATCCATCTTCGGTGCGCAAGCGGATCGTTCGCACCGACAGGCTTTCCACCAGCCCGGACTGATCGCCCACCTTCACGACGTCCCCCACCTGCATGGTATTTTCCAGCAGCAGGAACACGCCCGTAATGACGTCCTGAACCAATTTCTGCGACCCGAAACCGATCGCCACGCCAACGATTCCCGCACCCGCCAGCAAGGGCGCGATATTCACACCGATCTCGCTCAACACCATCAGGCCCGCGACGATGGCGATGGTGATCGACAACGTGGTCCGGACCAAAGGCAGCAGCGTCCGCAGCCGCGCCAGGCGCGCCGCCTGCGCATCCCGCCGCAGCGTCTCCAGATGCCGCTGGATCGCGATGTTGACGCCTTCCCAGACGGCGAAGGCGGCGCCGATCGTCACCGCCAGCGTGCCAAGCCCCGAGGCGACACGATGCCCGACGTCGCTGGTCAGCAGCCAGGTCAGGCCGCCCAGACCGTAAAGTTGTAGCAAAGCCAATATTGCCAGCAGGTTGATCAGCAGGCGGGTCAGTTGCCGGAACGCCGGATGATAGGCGCCCAGGCGCACCCGCACAGAATGATCCGGACCCTCCCGCAGTCCGTTCTCCAGCCGCCCGAGCCAGGATGTGACCGCCACCCTGGCGATCGCGGCGGCGGCGGCCACCGCGGCGGTAACCGCGAAATACCAAAGGCCGCGGGCGATCGCATCCGGCGCGCGCAGGGTCCAACTGAGCCAACTCGCCCCGAGGAAGAACAGGGCGGCCCAATACCAATGCCGCGCCAGGCGGTTACGCAGCCGTGCCAGCCCGCCCTCCGCGTCGGGCGAAGCGCTCAGCCAGGCCCGCACCCGCTGCCGCCGCTGCACGGTCATGATGGCCAGGCACACCAGCAGCACCAGCCCCACGGCCTTCCGCAACGCGACATGCGATGGCTTGGACATGCCCAGAAGCAATCCGACCTCGCCGATCGTATAACCGGGCACGCCGATCAGGATCAGCCGCCGCCCCCATTGCATCAGGTACATCCCCATCGCGGGGGAAACATCGGCCAACCTCAGACCGGGCGGCTCGGCCATGAAGAGCCACGTCTGCAGCGCCAGCAGGGTCTGGCTGACCGCGACCGCGCTGGTTACCGCGAGGATGATCAAACGGCTGTCGGAATTTCCGCCCAGAGCCGACGCGGCCACCATGTGGCCCGCGATCAGCAAGCCGAGCACCGGCACGATTTCCAACGCAAAGCGGGCAAGGCCGAGCCGAAGCCGCCGGGGAAAATTGTCCTCGCCGATGGGGCGCGCAGGAGGTTCGACGTCGCCTTGCTCCGCCCGCTCCGTCGGGTCCGCGTCCGCGGGCGATGGATCGCGGTGGCCCATCGACAACACATGGGCCATCGGGCGGCGCATCAGGACGCGCAACGCCAGTTCGACGCCGACCGCCAGGATCATCGCGACCGCCAGCCGCCAGGCCGCGTCCCACAGCAGACGCTGCCCGATCGGATTGGTCAGCATGACAACGCCCCAGGCCCACAGCAACGGAATGCTCTGGACCGTGTTCAGGGCCGCCATCGAGTCATCCGCGAGATCGTTCAGAAGCGACGATGCGGCCAGCAACACCTGGGCGCCGAGACTGTCGGGAGCGAGCTGGATCGTGCCGGACTCGGCGGGCGGCTTCGCGTCTTTTCCCGGCACTGGTTCCGGCGGCGGTGGCAGCGGCGTGGGCAGTTCCGGCTGACCCTTGACGAGCGCATCCAGCGTCGCGGCGAACGCGGCGCGCTTCTTCGGATCGTTGAGCGTGTCCAGGACCGCGCGGGCCTGCTCGGGCGAGATCGAGACGGGCGGCGCCGCGGCCGGCGCGGGTTTCGGCTGCGCGCGCGCCGGTCCCTGGGCCAGCACGAGCGCGGCGAGCGGGAGGAGGACGAACAGCCAAAATCGATGACGGATCATGGGTGCAAGAGCGACCACGAACCGCCCCTGCCGGTCAATTGGAATAAGCAGCCTGGTCGCATCTCGGCATGCGGCGATTCCGCGGTGGCGAGGGCGTCGTGACGAACAAAAGATTGACGCGATTTTGCCGTTCGAGGAAACAGAAAGGGAATTACCGCCCAGAACAAGGACTGGTTCCTATGACCATCGCACCCAACTCCGAAGCCGAAGACCTGCTGCTCCTCCTGACCGGGGGCGTCATCAAGGCCATCTCCGATCGGCCCAACGAGTCACTCGCCGAGCGCCAGAGCCGTGCCCGGATCGCATTGCGGCAGATCGAGGAATATGAGCCCGGGGACGGCGTGGAGATCATGCTCGCCGGCCAGGTGGTGCTGTTTCAGAATCTCGCGCTGGACGCGGTCCACGACGCGCAAAACGCCACCATGCCGGACGACGCCTCCAAGCTCCGGCAGCAGGCGATGGCGTTGGGCCGGGTCCAGATGGGCTTTCTGGCGCAACTCACGCGGCGCCAGGCGCGCCGTGCCAAGCTGGCAGCGGAAGAAAAGCCTACCAAGATCGCGCCGCCGCTGAAAGTGGAGGCCGACGTCCCTGTCGCACCCGCCCGGGTGGAGCCCGAACCGCGCGCCCAACCTTCGTCCCCAATCCCGCCCGGGCCACCGGTTGGGGCGATCCAAACGCCCGAGACGCGGCCGTTTTCGTTGGCGGCGATGAAGTTGGCTATACAATCCGCGCCAACCCGGCAGCCGCCGCAAACGCCACCTCATACCGGGGCCGCGGCGATAGCGGCCGGGACGTAACGCGGATCAATGCGACGCGGGTCCGCGCGTAGGGCCCCAATCCCACGGCAATTTTCGATCTTTTTGCATCGGAACAACCTCCTTCCGTCGTCATGGCACCGCTTGTTCGCATAAGCATCAGGATAAAGCCCAAGGGGTGGGAGGTATTCTCCCAAAATCGTCGTGGCCGGCTCGTCCGCATGTGCATCAGGATACGGCCGAAGGGCGGGAAGGTTTCTCCCAAACACGTCATGGCCCGGCTCGTCCGGGCCACCCGTCGCGGCACCGTGCTGACCCGGTGGCCCAAATAACAAGCCTGAGCATGACGATTGAGCTGCCTGCTAAACTGAACCTTAACTATCGAGGCCGGATCGGCTAAGCTTCGCCGATGCACACCTTCGCCTCCATCGTCGTCGGCCTGCTGATGCTTGGCACCCTGGGCATGCTGTTCGCGGGTTTGATCGGCATGGCGAGAGGGGCCAGCGGCGCCACCTCGAACCGGTTCATGCGCTATCGCGTGCTGCTGCAAGGCGCGGCGCTTTTGCTGCTGGTGATCTTCATGAGTGTACTGAAGGGCTGAGGGCGGCCCGGCCCCCGGTATGGGTCAGTTTGAATGTGCTGGAACGGGTGGATTTGGCAGGTTCGGATTATCGGTGGCCTCCGCGCTTAAGCCTGGATGGCGGACCGCGTTTAGTGCACGAATCAAGAATAGCAGAACGGGGGTAGATCCCTGGCACGATCTATAACGTTCCCCGTATGGTCATGGAAATATCCACAGCCCGGGAATGCTTCTAATTTTCGCCGTGCGCATCATTCCGTCGACGCCGAGACTTAAAATTCATGACCTTCCGTAAGGGACCACCGGACCGGTATCAAATTGATATCGGTCATCAACCGCCCGCCGTTCATGGGACATCGGTCTGAACCCCATCCAGTAAAGGCGGCGGTCTGAAGCTGGTGCCCACCGGGACCGCGATATTCAGTCGGCTCGCTCCGGCGGACTGTCAACGCGAGGTCTCGGGTCACTGGACTTCCTGGACCATCGTGTCGCCTCCGATCTTGTTGATTGCGCGAAGAAGGCGTTATTGTCCTTCCGGAATGCTTAGAAAGGCCAAGTACGTCGGATTTGCCGGTTGAGTGGCCAGATGCGTGGGTCAACGGACGCATGCCGAAAAAAAGCAACATCAAAGGGGGGACGGCAGAATGCGCGACTATCACGAGGCCCATGCGTCATTTGCGCTTGAAGATTTCGCTCGCGAGATATTTTCGGCCCCGCTCGACGCCGAGCTGAATGGATATGTCGCCTGCTGCGCGCGTTGGGCCGGCAGTGATCGAGTGGCTTTACGGTGGATGGGCGCGGACGCCCAAAAGCGCGACGTCACCTACCGCGAATTCGACGTGGAGTCGGCGCGCTTCGCCAATGTGCTGAAGGCGCGCGGAATCGGACCCGGAGATGTGGTGGCGGGTATGCTGCCCCGGATTCCCGAGCTGCTGGTCGCGGTGCTCGGAACCTGGCGGGTCGGCGCGGTGTATCAGCCGCTGTTCACCGCATTCGGGCCGGCGGCGGTGCAGTCGCGGGTCGTGGACCCCGGCGGCAGCGACGCGAAACTGATCGTGGTTGATGGCGCGAACCGGCCCAAGCTCGACGATGTACCGAACTGCCCACCCGTACTGACGCTGCGGCGAGGCGCGGCGGCGCGGGAGGGCGATGGGGATTTCGAGGCCGAAATGGCGGCTCAACCCGCCGTCTTCCCGCCGGCGATGCGCCGGCACGACGATCCCTTCATCATCCTGTTCACCTCCGGAACGACCGGAAAGCCCAAAGGCGTGGTCTATCCGCTGTTCTCGCTGCTGCAATTCGCGATGTTCATTCGCGAGGGCATCGATTTGCGAGAGAGCGACATCTACTGGTGTTTCGCCGATCCAGGATGGGCTCTGGGCATGATTGGAACGCTGACCGCGCCGTTGCTCAGGGGTTGCACGACGGTGATGTACGAAGGTGCTTTCACGGTCGAATCGACGGTGCGGGTGGTTAACGAACTCGGTGTCACCAATATGGTCGCCGCTCCAACCGTGTTCCGAGTGATGCGGGCCGCCGGAATCGAGGCGGTCGCGCCGATTCGCGGCCGGCTCCGGGCGATCTCAAGCGGTGGCGAACCGCTCAACCCGGAGCTCAATCGCTGGGCGGCGGAGGCGCTGGCGGTGCCGATCCACGAGCTATACGGGCAGAGCGAGATGGGGGTGAATTTCCTCAACCATCACGGACTGCGTCACGAGGCCCGCGTCGGCAGCGTTGGCCTGATCAGCCCAGGAATGAGCTGGGCTTTGCTGGACGACAACCTCAATCCGGTGCCGCCGGGACAGACCGGCGTGCTGGCGATCGACCGGAGCGCGTCCCCGCTGTTCTTCTTCACCGGCTACTGGAAGGCGGAGACGCCGAGCTTCCAGGGGAAATGGTATTTGACCGGCGACGTCATGAAGCAGGATGAGGAGGGTTATCTCTATTTCACCGGCCGCAACGACGATATCATCACTTCGGCAGGGTATCGGATCGGGCCGGCGGACGTGGAGAACGTGCTGATCGAGCACATGTCGGTGGCTGAGGCGGCGGTGGTGGGCAAACCGGATCCGGAACGGACGGAAATCGTCAAGGCTTTCGTTGTGCTACGGGGTAATACCGAACCGACGGAGGCGCTGGCGGAGGAACTGCGGCAACTGGTACGGCGGCGTTTGTCGGCCCATGCCTATCCGCGCGAGATCAGCTTCGAGACGGAACTGCCGAAAAACCCGGCCGGTAAGGTGCTGCGCTACATGCTGCGCCAGCGGGCGTGACGTGGTTGGTGATCTTCATGACCATCTTCAACGACTAACCGCGGCCCTCCGCTCTCCGGCCTTGACCCATATTGGCGCGCCGCCTTAGTTGCCCGCCATGAGTACGACATCCCCCTCCGATCTCTCGTCCGCGACCGCGCGAGCCCATGTCCTGGCGCAGGCCCTGCCGTTCCTGCGCCGCTATGCGGGAACCACGGTGGTGGTGAAGTACGGCGGCCACGCGATGGGCGAGGAAGCCCTGGCCCTGGAATTCGGCCGCGACATCGCGCTACTGAAACAGGTCGGGATCAATCCGGTCGTGGTGCATGGCGGCGGACCGCAGATCAACGCGATGTTGAAGCGGCTCGCGATCACTTCGACGTTCATCGACGGGCTGCGGGTTACCGATGCCGCGATGGTCGAGGTGGTGGAGATGGTCCTCGCCGGCACCGTCAACAAATACGTCTCGGGGCTGATCACTCAGGCCGGCGCTTTGGCGGTCGGGATTTGCGGCAAGGACGGCGGCATGATCCGGGCGCGCAAGCTGCAACGGACCAAGAAGGATCCCGACAGCCATATCGAGCGAGCGCTCGACCTGGGCTTCGTCGGCGAACCCGTCGGGGTCGATGTGCGGGTGATCCACGCGTTGACCGGTGGCGGACTGGTGCCGGTGATCGCGCCCGTTGGCATGGACGCGGACGGTCAAACCTACAACATCAATGCCGACACGGTCGCCTCGGCGATCGCGGGCGCACTGCGCGCGGACCGGCTGTTGATGCTGACCGACGTGGCGGGCGTGCTGGACAAGGACAAGGTGCTCATTCCCTCGCTGACCCTGACCGAGGTGGCAGAGCGGATCGCGGACGGCACGATCACCGGCGGGATGATTCCGAAGGTGGAATGTTGTGTCGATGCCGTGCGCCAGGGTGTGAAGGGCGCGGTCATTCTCGATGGCCGCGTGCCGCATGCCTGTCTGCTGGAACTGTTCACCGAGGCTGGGCCTGGAACGTTGGTGAAGCGGTAGGATTTTCACTATTCGCGGTCAAGCCTACCACGTCAGCTTTTCGTTAACCAATTCCGCCCATCCTTGGCAGCAATTCTCATTATGGCTGCTGACCTCTCCCAAATCGTCATCCTCCGGCGCGACCGGAGGATCGGTAGCGGCACATATCCGCGTATAATAGCGCCCGTAAGCGAGGCATGGTGCCGCTCCGGATCCTCCGGTCGCGCCGGAGGATGACGAAAAAGCAAGCGTCAGCGCCATAATGAGAATTGCTGCATCCTTGGCCCTCAGCTTGACAACAGGGCCAACCCCCCATAATGGGGGATCGGATGTCGCACGGAGAAACGGAGGCCGCATTATCCGCTCACTGCCATCCAGGCGGCGTTCGCCGACCCATCTCGCCTCAATCGCACCTTCGCCTCAAAGCAAGGGGCGGACGATCCCGGCATGGACGATCAGGCGGTCGTCTCGGTCATCCGGTCATTGGCCCGAAAGGATTTTGAGAAATCGATGACGTCGATCGCGGATCACACGGTCTTGGCAGGACGTATACAAGCCGCTTCATGCAGGCCGGGCTCTTTACGTGAAGTTCACCCGCGACTCTCGGCAATCCCTGCTGCCGATCAGCTTCAAGGAAGCATGATCATGGGCAAGACCCCCAGAAACTATCCCGCCACAATGGCCAGCGCGGAATCCGGGCGTCCCATGACCCGCGGCGAAAAATCCGTCTCGTTCAAGATCGACGGCAAAACCTACACCTACCTCCAACCGGGCTGGTGGTGTTCCCTCGACGACCCCGAGGACATGGAGGGCCAACTCGTCGACGCCGACAATCAGGTCGCTGACATGGCTCGCCGCACGGCGAAAGCCCTGGCGCGCGGCGAAAAAATCTTTGTCCCCGTCGTCATTCGCGCCATCCGCCAGCGCTGCGGCCTGACCCAGCGCGAAGCCGGCCGCCTGTTCGGAACCGGGCAGAAATCCTTCGAAAAATACGAGGCCGGTGAAATCCAACCCTCCGCCCCAACCAAGCGGCTTCTGACGCTGGCGATGGAGCGTCCTGAACTGTTCGCACCGGCCGGTCGCCGCCGCATCGACACCGTGAACGAGTCCTTCGTGCATGACGCGCTACGCGCCGCGAATCTGGACCGGCTTTATGAACCGTTGTTCGCGGCGCAAAACTGAGGCCGGCAGGGTTCAACCCACCCGCAATTCGCTCAAAAATCCGTACACCGCCCCTTATGCTCCCAGTCGCCGTATCGGGTGGGCTCCGGCCCCTTCACCCCGCCAATCTCCGGGGGGAGCGGTGTTTGAATGACCGGCCTGGGCGGCATGTGGTCCGCCGGCGTTTCAGTCTCATTGTCCACGGCTGTCTTTTCCATCCGGCGTTCCTTCACTCACCCGCCCGAGGTCTTGCCGAACGGGGCGCTCAGAGGCCGCGCGGGCAGCGCTTCCGACTCAGATTTCCATTGGCCAGACTTCTTCAACGCCTCGGCCACTTCCTTGGGCATATAGTTCTCGTCGTGCTTGGCCAGCACTTCCGAGGCCAGGAACGTCCCATCCGGGCGCAACGCGCCAAGCGTGACGACGCCCTGTCCCTCCCGGAACAGATCGGGGACGATGCCCTTAAAGGTGACCACCACGCTGTTGGCCCCATCGGTGACGCGGAATGTGGTGCCGGCGTTACGCGCCTCGCCGCGGACCACGCTGCCGGGTTCCACCAGCCCACCCAGGCGGAGCGTTCGGCCGTTCACGGCCATTTTCGAGAGGTCGGACGGCGACACGAAAAACACCAGATTGTCGTTGAACGCGATCAACGTCAGCGCCACGGCGGAGCCGATGCAGGCCCCAAAGACAAGCACGATCAAAAGGCGGCGGTGCTTGCGGGTCATTGGCTGGTCCTTTCGCGCCGCGGATCGATGGCGGCGAGACGTGCTCGCGCCGCGCTTCCCCGTACCCACGCGGCAATTCCGAACCCGCCAAGGAGCAGCGCGGCGAGCGCGTAAGATCCCACAATGAACGGTAAATGGGTCATCGGGACACCGCCCGCGCCATCAGCAGGCCACGAATCCGCCGCTCCATCACCGCCGCGCGCAAACGGGCGACGGCGATCGCGGCGAAGGACAGCGTGAACCCCAGGGCGGCGATCAGCAGGGGCCAGAGCATGTCCGAGGTCATCGACGGCGCCTGGGTGAACTTGATCGTCGCGGGTTGGTGCAGTGTATTCCACCAGTCCACGCTGAATTTGATCACCGGCAGGTTGACCACGCCGGCCAGTGCCAGCACGGCTCCGGCGCGGTAGCCTCGCACGGGATCGTCGAAGGCGCGCACCAGCACGATATGGCCCAGATACAGGAACAGCAGCACAAGGACCGACGTCAGCCGCGCGTCCCAGACCCACCAGGCGCCCCACATTGGCTTGCCCCACAGGCTGCCGGTCGCGAGGCACAACGCCGTGAAACCGGCGCCGACCGGCCCGATCTCGACCGCCGCCAAATCGGCCAGCGGGTGGCGCCAGACCAGCGAAAACAGCGAGCACAGAGCCAGCGAAACATACCCCGCCGAGGCCAGCCAGGCCGATGGCACATGGACATACATGATGCGGACCGCGTCGCCCTGTTGCCAATCGGCGGGCGAGACGAACAAGCCCCAGCCAAGGCCGGTCACCGTCAAAACGATCGCGGCGGCGGTGAGCCATGGCAGCACGGACTCCGACAGGCGCAAAAACCGGCCTGGATTGGCGAAACGATGCAGCGACGATCCGCCCGAGGGGGCGGCATCATCCGGCGCGATATCGATGGGGCGCGTGGCCATGCACGTCATGTAGTCGATCCGCGCGGAGGATTGAAGCACCGCGATCAATCGGCGCCGGTGGCCGGTCCATTGTCACACGGCCAACCTGGCCGGGTGACGGGCGATCTATCGCGGGATCCAAAATCCGTGTCATGCGTTTGGATCGAACCGTCGCGGAACATTCCGCTGCTGGTGCAATTGTTCCTGTGGTACTTCGTGTTGCCGGAACTGGCGCGCGAGGGCATGACCATGATGGTTGTCACACATGAAATGGGGTTCGCCCGGAAGGTCGCGCATCGAGTGGTGTTCATGGATCGTGGGGAGATTGTCGTTGACACGGGGAAGGACGATTTCTTTGCCGCCGCGGGGAATGAACGGGCGCGATTGTTCTTGTCGAAGATACTCGGGCATTGACGGGACATCCGGCGAAGCCTTCGAAGGGATCGATTCGGAGCGGCGGCGATATTCCACGCGCGGCGGCGGAGTGACCAAGAGTTCGACAAATCTGGCACCGGTCGCCGGATCGCGGTGCGGTCCAGATCAGACCTCGGATTCCCGCGGCTCGCCGGCGGACGCCGGATCGGACGACAGCACCTCGGTGATCGTAACGACAAAACGCCGCCCGATGTCTATCGCGCCTTCCGCCTCGGTCACCGTGACGACCGACAGCGATCCAACGGCATAATCGGCGACTTCCTTGAATTTGTAGAGCCGCGCCAAAAGTGATGGAAACGACGAGTCCATTCGTGGATCGTCTCGCGTCAGCAGCGCGAACATCGTCCGCATGCCACGGTGAGTCTTGACGATCTTGCCAGTGGTTTCGAAAACAAAGGCATGAACGGCATGAAAGGCGGCGAGATAAGCTTCCTTGGCGGCGATTTGAGGTAATGGGAACGTATTGACCTGGATCGCCGCGTCGAGGCACTCTCGAGCCTGGGCGAGATAATCGGCGGTTTCCGGCTTCATAAATCCAGTCCGTCGCGCCGAACCTCGTGCATGAAGCCGGTTCGCTCGTGCCAGGCCGCGGCAGGGAACGGCAGCGCATTGATCAGTGCACCGGAATCCCGAAGAATGTCCGTTTCCACCCGAGCGAGGTCGTCCATCGCCTCTGTCCGGCTGATCATTTCGCTCAGAAAGACGGCGACATCGTAGTCTGAGTCGGGATGAAAGTCCCCACGCGCCCGAGAGCCGTACAACACGACACGTTCCAACCGATCACCGAACAGCGTGGCCAGCGCGGCTCGGAAACGCGTCAACACGGGATCGTGGATTGAGGACCGGATCATGGCATCACCCGTTTACCACGGAGCCTGAATTGTGTCAGCCGGAATCGATGGCAGGGAGATTGCAAATGGTTGTTGTTTCGCCGTCCCTCGCGATATTGTTATCTGAACGGAACTGGAGACCGGGATATTTCCACCAGCAATCTGGCCGGATGATGCTACAATGCTTCCAGTGTCCGCCTGGTACGAGTTGGGTTGTTAAGACAGGAAAGCGGCAATGTCGAAAGCTGGCGTGGAGATCATCGAAAGCACCGCGGGGGAAGTGGCGGCTGAACTTGCCCGTCGCGGGATCGATGCGGCACGCCTGGTCACCGTCGTGGTCGAGCCAGAGGATTGGTTAACTCAGGGACGCAGGGACAGCCAGCCCAGGATCGACGCGGCGGGTCTGAGCGATCAGGCCATCGACGGCCTGATCAAGGAGGCACGGCGCGAGGCCAACGAAGACATGCGTCGCGGCATAATCAAGCCCTCCAGCTGACGTGCGGGCCGTCGTCGACACCAACGTCCTCATCAGCGCCTGTCTGAAAGCCGACTCGTCTCCGCGCCACTGTATCCGGTGGATTCAACAACGTGGAGTCTTCCTCAAATCGCACGCGACCGAAACGGAATTCCACCTCAAACTTGCCAAGCCCAGACTGGCGAGACTCATACGCGATCTGGAATTCATCGAACATCTGACCAGCAATTCTCATTTTGGCTGCAGACCTCTCCCCAATCGTCATCCTCCGGCGTGACCGGAGGATCCGAAGCGGCACGACGCATCGCTTTTTGGCGCTATCATACGCGGATATGTGCCGTTACCGATCCTCCGGTCACGCCGGAGGATGACGAAAAAGCGAGCGTCAGCGCCAAAATGAGAATTGCTGACATCTGACGGCCTTGATTCGCGCATCCGAGATGGTGCATGTCGTTGAAGATTTGCGGGCCTGCCGAAACCCGGACGACGATAAGTTCCTCGAACTGGCGGTTCTGTGACAAGCCGACGTGATCATTTCGGGAGACGCGGATTTGCTGGTCCTCAATCCGTTCCAGGGCATCCCAATCGTCGATCCCGCGACCTTCGACCGGGAGCAACGTCGCGCCTGACGGGCCGAACCGGCGGGCGAGGCTCCGAACGGCCGCCTGACCAATCCCCCGATTGAAGCCCCGCCCCAATCCCTTACAATGACCCCCAACGGAGCGGACACAGATGCGCTATTGGCTGGTCAAATCGGAACCCGACGCGTTTTCCTGGGATAATCAGGTCGCCAACGGCGTCGAACCGTGGACCGGCGTGCGCAACCATTCCGCCAAACTGAACCTCAAAGCCATGAAGAAAGGCGACCTTGCCTTCTTCTACCACTCCAACGTCGGCAAGGAGATCGTCGGCGTGGTGGAGGTCGCGAGGGAAGCCTACCCCGATACCTCGGCCGAAAAAGGCGATTGGGTTTGCGTCGACATGAAAACGGTGGCACCCGTGCCAAAGCCAGTGACCTTGGTGGCGATCAAGGCGGAACCGGCCCTGGCCGGGATCCCGTTGATCCGCCAATCGCGGTTGTCGGTCATGGAATTGAGTCCGGAACATTGGTCCTTAATATGTGAGATGGGTGAATGGAAACAATAATATCAACGGAAGCGCGTGCCCTGTGCCGCGTCGAGGAAATCGCCGACGGCGGCACCGTGGGGTTTCCCCCGGCGCCCGGAGGTTTCAGCGGTCTGGTCGCCTACCGTAAAGGCGAGGACGTCAAGGTCTTCGTCAACTCGTGCCCGCATATCGGCACGC
Source organism: Acetobacteraceae bacterium (assembly GCA_009693865.1). Lineage (GTDB taxonomy): Bacteria > Pseudomonadota > Alphaproteobacteria > Acetobacterales > Acetobacteraceae > Rhodopila. The sequence continues at coordinate 39,905 of SHWL01000007.1, forward strand.
CATTGGACTGGATGCCCGATCAGTTCATGTCCAGGGACGGCAAATACATCATCTGCGCGACGCATGGCGCTGCCTTCGCGCCCTTGACCGGGGAATGCCTGCTCGGGCCGTGCAAAGGCGATTATCTGGATGTCGTGAAGTTCGAGATCAGGGACGGTGTCATCCACGTCCCCGCCAGCGCCGGTTTGTAACGTCCAGCCACCAGCGGCAAAGGAACCTCGCTTATGCCCGGCACACACCCGTCCGGAGACCAGCTTTTCCCGGTGCGCGCGGATTTCGCGGCGAAGGCGTATGTCGACCAGGCCGGTTACCGCGCCCGCTATGAACACGCCGCCCGCGATCCCGATGGCTACTGGCTCCAGGAGGCCAAACGCGTTGCCTGGATGAAGGCCCCGGCCAAGGGCAAGAACACCAGCTTCAACGGCGATGTCTTGATCAAATGGTTCGAGGACGGAACGTTGAACGCGTCGGTCTCCTGCCTCGACCGCCACCTTGCCACAAGAGGCGACCAGACGGCGATCATTTGGGAAAGCGACGACCCGAACGTCAGCACGCGTGTCTCTTACCGGCAGTTGCATGAGAAAGTGTGCCGCCTCGCCAGTGCGATGCGCGGCCTGGGCGTGAAGAAGGGCGACGTGGTCACGGTCTATATGCCGATGGTCGTGGAAGCGGCCGTTGCCATGCTGGCCTGCGCCCGGGTCGGCGCCATTCACTCGGTCGTGTTCGGTGGATTTTCCCCGGACAGCCTGGCGAACCGCATTCAGGATTGCGGCTCCACGATGCTGATCACGGCGGACGAGGGCCGCCGCGGTGGCCGCCGCGTCCCGCTGAAAGCCAACGCCGACGAGGCGCTGAAATCCTGCCCCACCGTGACGAACGTCATCGTCGCCAAAGTCACCGGCGGGACGGTCACGATGCTATCCGGCCGCGACCACGATTACGACTCTCTGTGCGCCGCCGCCTCGCCCGATTGCCCGCCGGAGGAAATGAGCGCCGAGGATCCGCTGTTCATCCTCTATACGTCCGGCAGCACCGGCAAGCCGAAGGGCGTGCTGCACACCACCGGCGGGTATATGGTGTGGGCGTCGTACACCCACGAACTGGTGTTCGATTATCATTCCGGCGACATCTTCTGGTGCACCGCCGACGTGGGCTGGGTCACCGGCCACACCTATATCGTCTACGGACCGCTCGCGAACGGCGCGACGACGCTGATGTTCGAAGGCGTGCCGAACTACCCCGACAGCAGCCGGTTCTGGCAGGTCGTGGACAAGCACCAGGTCAACATTTTCTACACCGCCCCCACCGCGATCCGCGCTTTGATGCGCGATGGCGACGGCCCGGTGAAGAAGACCTCCCGCGCCTCGCTGCGTCTTCTCGGCAGCGTCGGCGAGCCGATCAATCCCGAAGCCTGGCTCTGGTACAACCGCGTCGTGGGTGAGCATCGCTGCCCGATCGTCGATACCTGGTGGCAGACCGAGACCGGGGGCATCCTGATCAGCCCGCTGCCCGGCGCGACGGCCTTGAAGCCCGGCTCCGCCACTCTGCCGCTGCCTGGCGTCCGGCCGCTGATCGTCGATGCCGAGGGCAACGAACTGCACGGCGCGACCGAGGGCAATCTGTGCCTGTCCGACTCCTGGCCGGGCCAGATGCGCACGGTCTACGGCGATCACGAGCGGTTCATCCAAACCTATTTTTCGACCTTCAAAGGGCTTTACTTCACCGGCGACGGCGCGCGGCGGGATGCCGACGGCTATTACTGGATCACCGGCCGGGTCGATGACGTCATCAATGTTTCGGGCCACCGCATGGGCACCGCCGAGGTCGAAAGCGCGTTGGTCGCGCATCCGAAAGTCGCCGAGGCCGCGGTCGTCGGGTATCCGCACGACATCAAAGGCCAGGGCATCTACGCCTATGTCACCCTCAACCTGCACGAGGAACCGACCGAGGAACTGCGTCGCGAACTCGTTGGCTGGGTGCGAAAGGAGATCGGGCCGATCGCCTCGCCCGACGTGATCCAGTGGGCGCCGGGCCTGCCGAAGACCCGCAGCGGCAAGATCATGCGCCGGATCCTGCGCAAGATCGCCGCCAACGAGACGGACAGCCTTGGCGATACCTCGACCCTCGCCGACCCGGCTGTCGTGACCGAGCTGGTAGCCAACCGGGCCGGCGGCTGACCGGTGCGGATGCGGCGGGAGGAGCCCTGCGACAGCGTGGCCGTGACGGTCACGTTCCTGCGCATGGACGCCCCGCCGGTGACACCCGCTCCGCCGTTGCCTGAGAAGATGAAGACCGAGGCGTTGGCGGCACCAACCGTCGGGTTCTACCGGTATCTGTATAACACGGTGGGCCGCGATTACGTCTGGTGGCTGCGCCGGATCATGCCGGACGACGATCTGACGATCCTGCTGCGCGACCCGTGGGTGGGGTTGCACGTGCTGTATAAGGATGGCGAGCCGGCGGGGTTCTTCGAACTCGACGGCCGTTACGGCCACAACGTCAACATAAGCTATTTCGGTCTGATGCCGCACATGATCGGTACCGGCGCCGGACCGGGCTTTCTGCGTCAGGCCATCGACGCCGCCTGGGCCTGCGGGCCGCGCACGGTGACGGTCAACACCTGCACCGCGGATCACCCTCGCGCGCTGCCGAATTACATCCGCGCGGGCTTCAAACCGTTACGCGCGGTGCGGGAGGTCTGGGACGTGCCCTGCCATCTTGGACTGCGCATTCCCGATCACCTGCGGGTTTGATGGAAGCGCGCCTGCTTCCAACGGCCCAGGCGATCGGCCTGCCGTGCCACCCCCACCCCGTCATCCACGGGCTCGTCCCGTGGACCGGTCGCGGTACCGTGCCGCTTCAGGTCTCCGGAACAAGCCTGCCCCTGCGAAGGCGGGGGTCCGCGGACGACGGGGTGGGGCAAGAGTCAAAACGCAGGACCGACGGTATAAATCCCGGGTCATGACACAGGCCTCAGAGCCCATCGCGCTCTATATTCACTGGCCCTTTTGCCTGTCGCGCTGCCCTTACTGCGACTTCAACGCCCATGTCCGGGAAGTCATTCCGCAGGCTCGGTTTCGCGATGCGTTGCGACGCGAATTGGCCTCGGAGGCGGAACATTTGGGCCGGCGAACGTTACGCTCGATCTTCTTCGGTGGCGGGACGCCCAGTTTGATGGAACCGGAGACGGTGGCGCTGCTGCTGGAAGACGCGCGCGGGTTGTTTGATGTGCAGAACAATCTGGAAATCACGCTGGAGGCGAACCCGACCAGCGTCGAAATCGGCCGCCTCGCCGCGTTACGCGAAGCCGGGGTCAACCGGATTTCCATCGGCATTCAAAGTCTGGAGCCGGAGGCATTGGCAATGCTCGGGCGGCGGCATTCGGTGGAGCAGGCGATCGCCGCGCTGGAAATCGCCCGGCGGCTGTTTCCGCGGGTCTCGTTCGATCTGATCTATGCGCGGCCTGGGCAGACGATCGCGGCCTGGCGGTCCGAGCTGCGGCGGGCACTGGACCTCGCCGCAGACCATTTGTCGCTGTACCAACTGACCATTGAGCCTGGCACTAATTTTGAGGCGCTGCACAGGCGGGGTGAGCTTGTGCTGCCGGAGGACGATCTTGCGGCGGAACTGTACGATGCGACACAGGAAGAGGCCGCACGATTCGGGCTGCTGCCCTACGAAATCTCGAATTATGCGAAGCCGGGCGCGGAGAGCCGGCACAACCTGCAGTATTGGCGCTATGGCGATTACGCGGGCATCGGTCCGGGCGCGCATGGCCGGATCACGTTGGGCGACCGGCTGTTCGCGACTCGCCGTCACCGCGCTCCGGAGCCATGGGCTGAGCGCGTTGAGCGGGTGGGGCACGGGACGACTGAGGAAATCGCTCTGGAGCCCAGGGAGATGGTTCGGGAGATGCTGCTGATGGGGCTGCGGCTGGCGGAGGGCGTGTCGGCGGTCCGATTCCTCGCCCGCACCGGTCAAGCGCTGGAAAGCGCGCTCGACGCGCAAGCGCTTCAGCGGGCTGAGGCGGAGGGATATGTGCTCTGGCATGACGGGAGGCTGATCGCAACCGAGGAAGGGCGTCGGCGGTTGGATGCCTTGCTGCCGTTCCTGGTGCTGTGACCTTGGACCTGGGTCGTGACGTCTCGGCCGGTTCCTTATGGCGGCACCGGTCATGACGCCGCCGGCCTCGTGACGAGCGCGAATTCGGTCCGTCCCGCGCTTTAAGGCGCCTGGGCGGCCGCCTGTTTCGCCTTGGCGATGGTCACCTTGCGCTTCAGTTCCTGGCCACGCGTGGTCAACTTGGAGGCATTCTTGCCCAACAGGAACGCGTCGATGCCGCCGTTGTGCTCGATCGTCCGGATTGCCCGGGTCGACAGGCGCAACCGGATCGACTCACCAAGAGCGTCCGACAGGAGCGAGGTGACCTGAAGGTTCGGCAGGAACCGGCGGCGGGTCTTGTTGTTGGCGTGGCTGACATTGTTGCCACTCAACACGCCTTTGCCGGTGATCTCACAGCGTCGCGACATACCCTGGGTGCCCTCTGGTCGATAAGAAGCCGGGCTTATGACGGTGAGGCGCGCGTCCGTCAAGGACGAACCCCCGGTTTTCCGGCTGTCGCGCGTGAAACGAATGGCGCCTGGTCCTGGACGAACCATGAAAAATGACCCGGCCCTCCGAAGAAAGCCGGGTCGAAGTTTGGTCCGGGTTGACCTGGGCCACAAAATGGCCCGACGACCGGCGCGTGTGGTTGGGGGCACACCGGGCGAATACAGCAACCTAAGGTGGCAAACGAAGGGCGGCGTGACTCAAACCGCAGACCATCGTGAATTCGTCATAACAGACGATTTTTGATGCCAATGGCGGCCGCACCGTCCCTGACGCCGCCCGTTTCGCGGTCCGGGTCTTGAGCAAAACGCCGTCCGGGCGGACTATCGGCCCGATTATCCGAATGGGCCACCGGCCCGGCCATACTGGAGGACGCAAGAATGCCTGAAAGCCCCGCCGACAAGGCGCTGATCGAACAGAGCCAGACCCGGCTGCCGTTGAACGGCATCACGGTCCTCGACATCACGCTTGCTCGCGCGGGACCCACCGCCGTGCGCCACTTCGCCGACTGGGGCGCGAATGTGATCCGGATTGAGCCGCCGCCCTCGGACGGTGAGGACGTCGCGGGACGCCGCCATGGGTTCGACTTTCAGAACCTGCACCGGAACAAGCGCGCGATGACCCTGAACCTCAAGACGCCGGAGGGCCACGCGGCGTTCATGCGGCTGGTGAAGACCGCGGACGTGGTGCTGGAGAACATGCGCGCCGACGTGAAGCACCGGTTGAAGGTGTCGTACGACGATGTGAAGGCGGTCAATCCGCGGATCGTCTTCGGCTCGATCTCGGGCTTTGGGCAGACCGGTCCGTACGGGCCGCGCGCCGGGGTGGACCAGATCGCCCAGGGAATGGGCGGGCTGATGTCGATCACGGGGTTGCCGGGTCAGGGGCCGGTGCGGGTAGGCATTCCGATCGACGATCTGACGGCGGGCAATCTGCTGGCGCTTGGCTGCATGATGGCGTTGTACGACCGGGAGCGGACGGGCGTCGGCCGCTGGGTCACGACCAGCCTGCTGGAGGCGCAGATTTTCATGCTCGACTTCCAGGGCAGCCGCTGGCTGATCGAGAAAGAGATCGCGGGCCAGGCGGGCAACGATCATCCGACGGGCATTCCAACCGGCGTGTTTCCGACCAGCGATGGGCATATCAACATCGCCGCCAGTTCGTCGCGGGTGTTCGCGCGGTTCTGCGAGACCATTGGCAAGACGGAATGGTTGCAGAAGGAAGAGTGGAAAACTCAGATCGGCCGTAGCAAGGACCGGAAGACCATCAACGCGATGATCTCCGAGGTCACGCGGACGAAACCGGCCGAGCACTGGATTAATGCGTGCGAAAGTAATGGCATTCCCTGCGGGCCGATTTACACTATCGATCAGGTGTTCGCCGATCCGCAGGTGAAACATTTGGGCATGGCGACAGTCATGAACAGCCCGTATATCGGGGAAACGGAGGTTGTCGCGTCGGCGATCAATATCTCGGGTTTCTCCAAGGCGATCAGGCGTCATACTCCGGACGCGGGTGAGCATCAGGATGAGATCATGAAGTCGGTCGGATATACCGATGCCGAGATCGCGGACATGCGCGCGAAGGGAGCGATCTGAGATGTTGGAGAGAGTTGGAACAACCGAGTACGCCAACGGTAAAATGCTGGCGGCGCGGGATGGCGGGATCGGGCTGGTGACGTTCAACCAGCCCGAGAAGCGCAACGCCATGTCGATGGAGATGTGGCTCGGACTGGGTGAAATCCTGGACGCGTTCGAACAGGACGACACGATCGGTGTGGTCGTGATGGCCGGTACCGGGGACAAGGCGTTTGTTTCGGGGGCGGACATCAGCCAGTTCGCGAAGAACCGAAACAGCGCGGAGACGCAGAAGGAATACGACCGGATCACCGGGATCGGGCGGGAGAAGTTCCATAATTTCTCGAAGCCGATCATCGCCAAAATCCGAGGCTTCTGCATGGGTGGCGGACTGGCGATCGCGATGGCCACCGATCTGCGGATCGCGACGCCTGACAGTCAGTTCGGGATTCCGGCGGCTCGGCTTTCGGTCGCGTATGCGCCAGACTCGATCACGCGATTGATCGATCTGGTTGGGCCGGCGCATGCGCGGATGATTTTGTATACCGCGCGGCGGATTGGCGGGGTTGAGGCCGAGCGGATCGGGCTGATCAATCAGTGCGTTCCGGTTGAGGACCTGGACGAGACGGTGATGGGTATCGCTCGGGCAATTTCGGAAAATGCGCCGTTGTCGGTGCGGGCGTCGAAACTGACGATTACCGAGATGCTGAAGGACGAGTCGAAACGGAATATGAGGGCGATCAAGGAGATTGGGGAGATTTGCTTCAACTCCGCCGATTTCAAGGAAGGGCGGGAGGCGTTCATGGAGAAGCGGGCGCCGCGGTTTTTGGGGAGGTAGGGGCGATCGTTCAGCAGGGCCTTAGCCGAATCAACAAATGGCGGTACGGGGGAGAGAATCTGCATGATCTCAATAGATGGTAGGTGGCGTGACCTCTGCGGCGGCATGGCGCTCGCAATGTTGCTTATGTGGCCAATTCGGGTATTCGCTCAGGCACCGACACCTATCGAGCAGGCTCCGGTAGATGCTACGGGTTTCAATATTAGCGGGGTTGCCCGCAATATGAGTGTGTTTCAAGTGGAGTCGCTGTTGTCCAATTTTTCAAACTCTGGATTTCCGTCAGTTGAACACCAGCCAAGCCAGTTGCGTCAGAGTTCGACGTTTGTAAAAAAAATGTCCTCCAAAAAAGATATTTACCAACTTGATGTTGTGTTCGGAGAAAGGGTACCGCCAGGTTCAGGAGGCGAGGAAGAAGTGATAGCGGTCTCAATGACTACCTACAAACCAAGTCAGGTCGAGGCACAACAACTATTCGATGCGGATATACAAAAATATGGGAAACCAACTCTGCAATACACCGCCAATGCGGCCAGTGGCGCTGCTCCATCGTTTTGGTGGTGTCAACGCGTAGAAAAACGTTGGGATGGATTGAAATTATGTGACTCCCCGCGTCTTTACTTGACGTGGAATAACTATGTATTTTACCTAACTCTGGAAGATCCAAACTACGCGGTACGTTTGCAGCAATATGTTAACTCGGTACAAATGAATTTAAACAGAGGCAAGCCTCCGCTGTAGACATGATGACGATCTGGCTTCGTGGTGATGAAGAATCCAGAAGGGCCAGCTCCCCGCGTCCCAGAGAGCTACGGGAAGCAGTATTCCCCGACCAGGGAGCCACCGAGTGAGGAGGAGAATACGTGGATTCCGAGGGTGGACGCGCTCGTATCGGTTCTAGATGGTTGCATAGTGCGGGAGTCAGACCATCCCCCGGTCTCCTCCCGCGCAGGACGCTGAGTAAATTTGGTCGGGACGCCATGAAATCGCGTTATTCCGTCGACCTCTTCGCATTCGAGTCTTACGCGGCCCCTGAGCGGTCCTCAAGGTGATCGATACGACCACTAAGTGTGCGCACTTGACGAATCAGAGCATTGATCTGCTCGCTCAGACCGCCGACATCTTCCCGGGTCGTCTTCATCAAACGCTCGGCGCGCTCAATCGCGTTGAATTGAACGACATCGTCATCGCGCTGCGTAATCAGCCGGTCTTGTAACCGATCGATCCGATTCATGATCTCGGTCCGCGCCTGAGCAAGGTCGGCTTCCAGCGCGGCTACCCGATCTTGCAACCGGTCGATCCGGCCCATGACCTCGGTCCGGGTCTGAATGAGCTCGGCTTCAAGCGCGGCAAGCCTGTCGCGGATTTCCGTACGAAATTCACGAGCCTCGTCGCGGGTCTCCGCAATCGCTGCGAGAATGAGTTCCAAGGTAGCGTCGCTCACGGTACGGTCTTTCAAATCCATCCTGTTCGCCGCTTATACCGCCTCCCCCGCCGTACCGCATCACCAATCCGCCGATCGACCCCGATCGACCCCCCCGTTACTCCGACGCCCCCCGCAACGCCGCGCCCGCGGCCAGCGGACACATCGGCAACGCCGCCATCAGCAACCCCGCCAACAACAACAAATGCGGCCTGGGCGACATTCCCGTCGCCGCCGAGTCAGCCGCTGCCACGCCAAAAATCAGCACCGGCGTCACCAACGGCAGCACCAGCAACGGCAACAGCATCCCCGCTCGCCGCGCGCCCACGACGATCGCGGCGCCCGCTGTACCGAACAACGACAGCAACGCCGTCCCCGGTACCAGGCCCATCAGCAACGAAGGTATCGCCTCCTCCGGCATCCGCAGCATCAACGCGAGAGGCGCCGCCGCCAGCAGCAACGGCAAACCGGTCACGATCCAATGCGCCAGTGTTTTCGCCGCCGCGATGCCCATCCCCGGCACACCCGACAGCAGCAGTTGATCCAACGACCCATCCTCAAAATCCGCGCCGAACAGCCGGTCCAGCGACAGGAACGCGGACAGCAGCGCCGAGACCCAGATGATCCCCGGCGCCATGCGGCCCAAAGTTTCAGGGGCCGGACCGATGGCGAGGGGGAACAATGAGACGATCAGCAGGAAGAACAGCACCGCGGCAAGCGTGTCGGCGCCGTGCCGCACCGACAGCCTCAACTCTCGAACAAGGATCGCGATCATGGCGCGGCCAATTGGATTGTCTCCGCCCCCGACAAAGGCAGCACGACATGGGTGGCGGCGACGATCATGCCGCCGTGGTCGCGATGGCGGGACAACAGGGCGCCCAACCGCTCCACTGCCGCATCGTCCAGACCCAAGGTGGGCTCGTCCAACAACCAGAGCGGGGCGGAAGACAGGCTGACCCTCGCCAGGGCCAGGCGGCGCTTCTGGCCCGCGGAAAGCACGCGCGCGGGCAAATCGGCCAACGCCTCCAGCCCTAGTTCGAACAGCGCGGCGGCGGCGGAACGGCCGGACAGACGGGCGGCGAACTCCAGGTTTTCGGCCGCTGTAAGACCTGGTTTCAGCGCATCCTGATGGCCCAACAGCGCGACACGCCGCCCATGCGCCACGCGATCGGCCCGCACGTCCGCGCCGGCCCAGAGCAGCCGCCCAGAGTCCGGCCTCGCCAGGCCCGCCAGCAGCCGCAACAATGTCGACTTTCCCGCGCCATTGGGGCCAGCCAGAATCAGGGCGCCGCCCTTCAGCAGCGAAAAGCTCAGGCCCTGGAACACGAGACGCTCGCCCCTGATGACGGTGAGGTCTTCGGCTCGCAGCACGGAAACCCCTTTCAGAGCAGGCCGATGGACGGCCCTTACATGGTGTGGTTAAAGCCCGGCTGGGTAATAGGACAATGGCGGCCCGGGGCCTACCCGCCGCCCGACAGCGGACGGGATCAACGGCATGACATCCATCGGAACCGACACCCTCAAAACACGCGACACGCTGACGGTAGGTGGCAAGACCTACGACTACTTCTCCTTGCCCGCCGCCGCAAAATCCCTGGGCGATTTCTCCCGCCTGCCGGTCAGCCTGAAAGTGCTGCTGGAAAACGTCCTGCGGTTCGAGGACGGGCGCAGCTACACCGTCGATGACGCGAAATCGATCGTGGGATGGTTGGAGAAAGCCAGCTCCACAAAGGAAGTTCCCTTCAAACCCGCGCGCATCCTGATGCAGGATTTCACCGGCGTCCCCGCGGTCGTCGACCTCGCCGCCATGCGCGACGGCATCATCCGTCTCGGCGGCGATCCGGCCAAGGTGAACCCGTTGGTGCCGGTCGATCTGGTCATCGATCACTCGATCCAGATCGACGTGTTCGCGACGGCCGACGCGGCCTCCAAAAACGAGGATCTGGAGTTCGAGCGTAACGGCGAACGTTATCGCTTCCTGCGCTGGGGCCAGGACGCCTTCGCCAACTTCCGCGTTGTCCCGCCCGGCACCGGCATCTGCCATCAGGTGAACCTGGAGTATCTGAGCCAGGTGGCCTGGACCAGCACCAACGGCGGCTCTACCTTCGTTTATCCCGACACGCTGTATGGCACCGACTCCCACACCACCATGGTCAACGGCCTGGGTGTCCTTGGCTGGGGCGTGGGCGGGATCGAGGCCGAGGCCGCGATGCTGGGACAGCCGATCGCCATGCTGATCCCGGATGTCATCGGCTTTCGCATGACGGGACGCCTGCCGGAAGGCGCGACCGCCACCGACCTGGTGCTGACCGTCACGCAGATGCTGCGGCGCAAGGGCGTGGTCGGCAAGTTCGTGGAATTCTTTGGACCTGGACTGGAAAATCTGGCGCTGCCGGATCGCGCGACCATCGGCAACATGGCGCCTGAATATGGCGCCACCTGCGGCTTCTTCCCGGTCGATAAGATCGCGCTGGATTATCTCCGCCTGAGTGGGCGTGACACCCATCGCATCGAGCTCGCCGAGGCCTATTTGAAAGCGCAGGGCATGTTCCTGGAGCCAGGGATGCCGGATCCGGTGTTCACGGATACCCTGGATCTGGACCTCGGCACGGTACAGCCGTCGCTTGCGGGCCCGAAACGGCCGCAGGACCGGGTGCTGCTGAAGGACATAGCATCATCGTTCAAGGGCGAGCTGACCAAAGGTCTGGGCGTGCCCGCCAACGAAGCCGGAGTATCGGTGAAAGTGGCAGGCAAGAACTACGAAATTACCCACGGCGACGTGGTGATCGCGGCGATCACGTCATGCACCAATACGTCGAACCCGTCAGTGCTGGTGGCCGCCGGCCTGGTCGCGCGGAAGGCACGGGCGAAGGGGTTGAAGCCGAAGCCCTGGGTCAAGACCTCGCTGGCGCCCGGATCGCAGGTGGTCACGGACTATCTGGACAAGGCCGGATTGACCGAGGATTTGGACGCGATTGGCTTCAACCTCGTCGGGTATGGCTGCACGACCTGCATCGGCAACTCCGGCCCGCTGGACGATGCCATCGTGGACGCGATCGAGGATAACCGTCTGGTTGGCGCCGCGGTGATCTCCGGCAACCGCAATTTCGAGGGACGGGTGCATGCGAATGTGCGAGCGAATTACCTCGCGTCGCCGCCGTTGGTCGTTGCGTACGCGCTGTTGGGCAAGGTGACGCAGGACATCACGACGGAGCCTTTGGGGATCGGCAACGATGGGCAACCGGTGTATTTGCGCGATGTCTGGCCGACAAACAAGGAAATCGCCGATGTGGTCGCGTCCAGTCTGTCGCGGGATCAGTTCCTGAAGCGGTATGGCGAGGTCAGCAAAGGGCCAAAGCAGTGGCAGGCGATTCAGACCGATCGCGACAGCGCCACGTATCGCTGGGTCGATGGCTCCACTTACGTCAAGAACCCGCCCTATTTCGACGGCATGACGATGGAGCCCACGCCGATCTCCGATGTCCGGGGCGCGCGGGTGCTGGCGTGTTTGGGTGATTCGATCACCACCGATCACATCAGCCCGGCGGGATCGATCCGGAAAGTCTCGCCGGCGGGCGACTATCTGGGCGAGCGGCAGGTGCAGCAGAAGGATTTCAACAGTTACGGCGCGCGGCGCGGTAACCATGAGATCATGATGCGTGGCACATTCGCGAATATTCGTATCCGGAACGAAATGCTGCAAAATGTCGAAGGCGGCATGACGCGGCACGTGCCCTCGGGCGATCAGATGCCGATCTTCGATGCCGCCATGCGATACAAGGCTGAGGGCGTGCCGCTGGTCATCTTCGGCGGCAAGGAATACGGCACCGGATCGTCGCGCGATTGGGCCGCCAAGGGGACGTTCCTGCTGGGGGTCAAGGCGGTGATTGTCGAGAGTTTCGAACGCATCCATCGTTCGAATCTGGTCGGCATGGGTGTGCTACCTTTGACGTTCAAGGATGGCATGGACCGGACGAAGTTAAATCTTTCCGGGGAGGAAGCGATTGACATCCTGGGTCTGGATAAGCTGTCGCCGCGAATGGAACTGGCATTGCATATCCATCGCGTGAACGGCACGACGGATACCGTGCCGGTGACGTGCCGGATCGATACGGTGGATGAGGTCGGCTATTACCAGCACGGCGGGATTTTGCAGTACGTGCTGCGGCAGATGGCGAAGGCGGCTTAACGCGTTTTGCCGACAGGTTGCATCGGATCGCCGCCCCTCCCGTCATGGCTCGGCTTGACCGCATGGGCATCAGGATAACGGAGAACCGGAGACGGATATTCTCTTTTCGCCGTCATGGCCCGGCTCGTCCGGGTCACCCGTTGTGGCACTGCGCTGAAATGGGTGGCCCGGACGAGCCGCATAGGCATCAGGATAAGTGCCGGCTTGAGACGGATATTCTCTTTTCACCGTCATGGCCCGGCTCGTCCGGGTCACCCGTTGTGGCACCGTGCTGAAATGGGTGACCCGGACGAGCCGGGCCATGACGGTTTTGGGAGAAAATCTCCCACGCCCTGGGCCTTATCCTGATGTCGATGCGGTCAAGCCGAACCATGACGGGAAGGGCGTCGGGAAACCGCCCTCGATCTATACGACGGGATCGGCTTGCCGCAGGATAGGGCATCAACGCCTCGTCATGCGCACGGAGTCAAACAATGGCCAATCTCCCGCTGAACGGTCTGAAGGTTCTCGACCTCACCGCCCACCGCGCCGGCCCCACGGCGGTCCGGCAATTGGCGGATTGGGGCGCCGACGTGATCAAGATCGAACCGCCGGGGGAGGCGAAGGGCGACGTGGTCGGCGGCAATCGCCACGGCTTCGATTTCCAGAATCTGCACCGTAACAAACGCGGCATGACGTTGAACCTGAAGACGCCGGAAGCGCACGCTATTTTCATGATGCTGGCGGCGAAGGCCGATGTCGTGGTGGAGAACTACCGCTCCGACGTGAAATACCGGCTGAAGGTCGATTACGACACCATCGCCGCGGTCAATCCGCGCATCGTGTATGGCTCCATCTCGGGGTTTGGCCAGAGTGGGCCGGACGCCACGCGGCCCGGCGTGGATCAGATCGCCCAGGGAATGGGGGGACTGATGTCGATAACGGGATTGGCGGGGCAGGGACCGGTTCGGGTTGGCATTCCGATCGCCGATCTGACCTCGGGCATCTTTCTGTCGCAGGCCATCCTGCTGGCGCTGATGCAGCGCGCGCAAACCGGCAAGGGGCAATGGGTGCATACTTCGTTGCTGGAGGCGCAGATTTTCATGCTGGACTTCCAGGCCTCGCGCTGGCTGATCGCGCATGAGGTTCCAGGACAGGCGGGCAACGATCATCCAACCGGCATTCCCACGGGCGTGTTTCCGACCGAGGACGGACACATCAACATTGCCGCCGCGGGCCAGGGCCTATGGGAGCGGTTCTGCAAGGCGATCGGATGGGAGCAGGCGCTGTCCGACCCGGACTATGCCAACGGCGGCCTCCGTTCGAAAAACCGTAAGGTTCTGAACGAGAAAATCGGGGAGATCACCCGGACCAAGCCCAGTGCGTATTGGTTGGAGACGATCAACAAAGCGGGCGTTCCGTGCGGACCGATCAACGACATCGCGGGCGTTTTCGCGGAGCCGCAAACTCAGCATCTGGGGATCGCTCGGGCGGTGCATCATCCGGTGCTGGGGGATATTCGGGTCGTTGGGCAACCGATCAATTTAAGCGACAATCCGCAACCGGAGGCTTTGCGGCCGACCCCGGATCTGGGGCAGCACACGAACGGTATACTGGCGGAACTGGGGTACAGCGCCGCCGATATCGCGGATCTGAGAGCGCGAGGGATCATTTAGATCGCTGGGGAATATCGCGTCGCGACGCGAGCGTAAGCGGCTGACCTGGACTCCCATGGGCGCCCTGCCTTAGGATTGGTCAACCCGGAGACCAGATCATGTCCGCCAGTCTCTCACCTCAACAGGTCGCGCAATATCGGCGTGACGGGTGCCTGTTTCCGATCGACTGTCTGACGCCCGGAGAAGTGCGTCATTACCGCGGCCGGTTGGAGAAATTCGAGCGCGAGCAAGGTGCTACTCTCGGCGAGCTGCCCAATCTGGCAAGGTCGAAATCGCATCTCCTGTTCACCTGGATGGATGAGCTGGTGCGCCACGAGAAAGTATTGGACGCGGTCGAAAGCCTCATCGGGCCAAATATCCTGATTTATCATCTGACGTCGTGGCTCAAGGAGCCGAACCAGCCCTCGCATGTGTCCTGGCATCAGGATGGCACGTATTTCGGCCTGGAGCCGTATGAGCAGATCACCGCCTGGATCGCGTTGACGGATGCGACGCCGGAGATGGGGTGCCTCAAGATCATTCCCGGCAGTCAGGTTATCGGGCAACGTCCTCACAAGGATACCGCGATACCTGGCAATCTGTTATCGCGCGGTCAGACGATCGACCATCCGCTTGATTACACTAAATACGTGACGATGCCGCTGAAATCTGGGCAGATCTCATTGCACCACACGCATATCGTGCATTCTTCGGATCCGAACCGGACGAACGAGCGGCGGATCGGCATCGGCGTCAGCTATATTCCAACGCATTGCCGGCTTGTGAACGATGCGCGGGTCAGCGCGGCGCTGGTGCGGGGACGGGACGATTACGGGCATTTTGAGCCGGAACCTCGGCCGGTGGAGGATTTCGACGCGGAAGCACGGGCGGCACATGCGATGGCGGTGGATCGGTTTTTTGAGTCCAACAAGCTTTTGGCGGCACGGCGGAAATCGGGAAATGTCGGGATATGATCGGCGGCCGGAACGCCGGACTTTCGCGTATTGCGTTGCGGCCCGGCCAGATCGGGTTATCTGGTTGAGCGCAGTGCCGCTGCCGGTGGCCCGAACGAGTAGGGCCATGACGAGGAGAGGCCGTACCTCAACGGACGCACGAAGGATGGGTCGCGCCTCATAGGACGTACGGGGCGGGGTCGCACCCCGGCAGACACACCAGGGAGAAGCCGCGCATCAGCCGACGTACGTGGCGGGGTCTCGGCCTCAACGAACGTACGGACGCACCGCGTCAAGCAATCGCACCGTCGGGGCGAGGCGCGGTCCCTCGCCGTCATCCGCGGGCGGCACCACGATCACACCCCACTCCGGCAGCGTGCGTAACGATGCTCGCGCCATCGGGTGATCCAGCAATGGCTGGTTCAATGACGGGGCCACGATCACCGGTGTGCCCCGGCCGATCGCCTCGGCCGCTACCGACAACGCGAGACTATCGGCGATACCATGTGCGAGCTTGTTCAGTGAATTGAAGCTGCACGGCGCGAACAACACCACGCCGCGCGGCGGTCGCGGCCGGATGGCCAGATCGAAATAGGACTGAACCACCTGGATTCCCTCGACATCGGCCAGATCGCGCCCGGAAATCGTGCGCGATGCGTTCGGCGTCGGCAGCGCGATGACGGTTGAAAAACCCAGCCCGACCAGGCCACGCAGAATCTCCGGACAGCGCGCCGCGGTCGTAGTGCCACTCAGAATCAAATAAGCGATGTCGAAACGTTCCGTCATGTTCTGGCCTCCCTGATCGCCGCCTCGGCGTGTTCCAGCTCCATTTCCAGCGCGCGCAATGCCACGTCCCGCGGAAAGCCCGCCCGCGCCAGCACGCCGAGTTCCTTGTTCCGGTCCCCTTCGGCTTCCATCCGGAACGGGCCAAGGCGCCGCTTGCGGGTCAGGATCAGGGCGGAGACCAGTTCGCCGCCCTCGTCTTCCGCCAATGCCGACCGGGCCTGCTCCGAGCCGATCCCCTTGGCCATCAACCGCGCGGTGATCGCCCGCCGCGATCGCCCCGTCAGCGCCAGACCCTGGGCCCGGCTTTCCGCGAAGGCGGCATCGTTGAGCAGTCCCAACTCAACCATGCGGGCGACAATCGCGGGGACCATGGCCCTGGCGACGGCCGCGCGATCGGACGCGGTGTCCCGGCTGGCGTTGTCCCGGTTGGCGTTGTCCCGGTTGGCGTTGTCCATGCCGGCGGCCTGCCGCGCCCACCGGTCGATGCGCCGGAACAACACAAGTTTCAAACCGGTTTCAGTCGCCGCATAACGTGCCACGTAGGACGTCGCCGCCTCACGCAGCGACGCTTCGTCCGGCGGCGGCCTGGAGGACACATCTCGCGAAGAACGCGTGCGCCGATTGAACATCCCCCACGATGCCACGCCCGCCCTCCCGGGCAAACCCATCCCCGGCAAACCAAGATGTTTGACATTGCCACGTCAGGTGGCGAAAGATGGCCGCTTCCGTGGAGCCCGCCCCGAATGGTCGCGGGTGGGCGATCCATTGGAAGCAACGCAACCATGGTCAAAATCTCATGATACCGGCTCTGCTACCGAACTACGCTCGTGCCGACCTCGCTTTTGAGCGGGGCGAAGGCGCCTGGCTGTGGACGGTGGACGGCCGACGATTCCTGGATTTCGGGTCGGGCATCGCCACGGCCTCGTTGGGACATGGGCATCCGCATCTGGCCAAGGCCATCGCCGAGCAGGCCGCCAAAGTGATGCATGTCTCCAATCTGTATCGCATTCCGCAAGCGGAACGGCTGGCCGAGCGGCTGGTCGCGGCGACCTTCGCCGACAGCGTGTTCTTCTGCAACTCGGGCGCCGAGGCGAACGAGGGCATGATCAAGATGATGCGCCGCGCGATGTACGACGCCGGTAAGCCGGAACGCTTCCGGTTCATCTGCTTCGAGGGCGCGTTCCACGGCCGCACCCTGGCCACACTCGCCGCCACTGGCAACGAGCATTATTTGCATGGGTTCGGCCCCGTGGTGGAAGGTTTCGATCACGTTCCGTTTGGCAACATGAACGCCGTGCGCGACAAGATCGGGCCGAACACCTGCGGCATTATCGTTGAGCCGATCCAGGGCGAGGGCGGCGTGCGTCCGGCCGATCCGCGATTCCTGCAAGACCTGCGCGCGGCCTGCGACGAGCACGGCATCATCCTCGGCATGGACGAAGTGCAGTCCGGCATGGGGCGAACGGGAAAACTGTTCGCGCATGAGTGGGCGGGCATCGTGCCCGACGTGATGTCCTCGGCGAAAGGGATCGGCGGCGGCTTCCCGTTGGGTGCCGTTCTGGCCAAGGAACAATTCGCCAAGGCGCTCATTCCCGGCACGCATGGCACGACATATGGCGGCAATCCGCTGGCCTGCGCGGCAGGCAACGCCGTGCTGGACGTGATCCTCGCCCCCGGCTTCCTCGCCGAGGTCGATCGTAAAGGCCGAGCCCTGGGTGCCGAGTTGACCAAGATCGCGGTCGAGTTCCCCACGGTATTCGTCGACGCGCGCGGTCAGGGCCTGTTGCGCGGGCTGAAATGCGCGATGCCGCAAGGCGACGTGCAGCGCGCATGCGTGGCCGAGGGACTGATGGCGATCACCGCGGGCGAAAACGTGCTGCGTCTGGCGCCACCGTTGGTCGTTACCGACGACGATCTCGGTCAGGCGGTCGCGATGGTTCGCCGCGCGGCGGCGAATTGTGCCGCGAACGCCACCAAGGCCGCCGCGCAGTGAGTTCGGCGCTGCGCCGCCTACCCGGTTCCGCGGGCCGGTCCCCTTCCGAGGGGGCCGGTCCACGGCACTTCCTGGATCTTCGAGATTTCGATCCCGCGACGTTACGGCAAATGCTGGACGTCGCGGCGCACTACAAAAAGGCCCGCGGCGTGCCGTCACGGCCACTGACCGGCAAGACGCTGGCGTTGATTTTTGAAAAACCATCTACCCGGACTCGCGTTTCGTTCGAGGTCGGGATGCGTCAACTGGGCGGCGACGTGATCAACCTCACCGCCAAGGACATGCAGATTGGCCGCGGGGAAAGTATCGCCGACACAGCGAAGGTGCTGTCGCGCTATGTCGATGCGATCATGCTGCGCACCGATGCAACGTCGAAACTGCGAGACCTCGCGGACCATGCGACCGTGCCCGTGATCAACGGTCTGACGGACACGTCGCATCCCTGTCAGCTTATGGCGGATGTCCTGACATTCGAGGAGCATCGTGGCCCGATCGCCGGCCAGGTCGTGGCCTGGTGCGGCGACGGCAACAACGTCGCCCGCAGTTGGATCGAGGCGGCGGTGCGGTTTGGTTTCACGTTGCGCCTCGCGACACCTGACGGACTGCGTCCGCCTCAGGACCTGATCGATTGGGCTCGTGCTCAGGGTGGATCGATTGAGTTGACGGACGATCCCGTGGCGGCGGTGAAGAACGCGCGCTGCGTGGTAACGGATACGTGGGTGTCGATGGCCGATGATCCGAACACCAACCGGCACAACATGCTGGCACCGTATCAGGTTACCGGCGCGTTGATGGCGAAGGCGGCCAAGGACGCGATTTTCATGCACTGTCTGCCGGCCCATCGCGGGGAGGAAGTGACGGAAGACGTGATCGACGGACCGCAATCCGTGGTGTTCGATGAGGCCGAGAACCGGTTGCATGCGCAAAAGGGCGTGCTGGCCTGGGTTTTGGGGGTGGCGCGGTAGCATGGCGCGGGTCGGGCGCCAGCGCGCCAATCTGATCCGCGCGGCGACCGCCTTGCTGATCGCTGTCGTCGCCGTTCGCGTGACGCTCCTGAGCCCAGCGCCGGCCTGGGCAGATGACGAGGCCGAGAAGACAGTGCGCAAGATCATGCAGTCCGGCGACGGCAAATCGGCCGCGACCGCATATCGCGCCCCGCGTATCCTGTGGGAATACGAGGTACTGATAAAGCGTGGCCTTCGGTTCCAGCGGCAACGGACCGCCGGCGCTTCGGACGTGATCACGGCGTTCGATACCGAAACGAAATCCGCCACTGAAGTATGGTTTCGTGTTGTCCCGGACCCGGAGGTGGAGGCGACCGCGCAGCAGAAGTTCGACGCGGACGCGGAGGACGCCATTCGGAATATCATGCGGTCGGGCGACGGCCTGTCACCGGAAACGGCATTCGTGGTGGGCGCGCAAATCCCGATGGAGTATCGCATCCTTCGCTACATGGGCCTGAAGCCCCAGTTGCAAGGGCTCGTAATGAACGGCGGATGCGGCTTCGACGTTCTGACGGCGATCGTGCCTGATTCGCAAACACAGACCCAGGTCTATTTTAATATCGGCGACGGACCCATGCGGTACAATACGCATTGCACCGTCAATACAAAGAGCCGCGAACCGAAATGACCGTGCGCGAAGCACGATCGCTCGTGCTGGTAAAATGGAAATCCCGGCCGATTGAATGAATGTGGTGGCGCTTCATGGGTCCGCGCAATTCGTGACCTGCCCGCTCGGGCGAATGGCCCAAACGGCTCAGCCTCGCCTGACTTTCTTGGCCCTGTTCCCGGCCCCAGCGGTCATGCGACACTCCTCGATCCAACAGCCAAGGTCCGATCATGCCCACGATCCGCACCGTTTGCGCCCATGACTGTCCCGATATGTGCTCGATCCTGGCCCATGTGGAAAACGGCCGCGTGGTGAAGATCGAGGGCGATCCGGAGCATCCGTTCACCGCGGGGTTCGCCTGCGGCAAGGTCAATCGCGACGCCGATCTGGCTTACTCGCCGGAGCGTCTGACCACGCCGTTGCGGCGTACCGGGCGCAAAGGAGAGGGAAAATTCACCCCGATCACGTGGGACGCCGCGCTGGACGAGATCGTCTCGACCTGGAAACGGGTCATGGCGGAATCAGGACCGCTCGCGTTGCTGGGTTACGCGTACAGCGCCCATCAGGGGCAGATCAATCGCGGCCTGACGAACGGATTGTTTCACGCGTTGGGCTGCAGCAGGTTGCGTGGCGGCACGGTGTGCGATTCCTGCTCCGACGCGGCATGGGTCGCGACTCTTGGCGACGTGGGAGGCGCCGATCCGGAATCCGTCCAGGCGTCCGATCTGATGGTGTCCTGGAGCTCCGATCTGCACGCGACCAACGTGCATCTTTGGGCCGCGATCGAGAAACGCCGGGCCGCCGGAGTGAAACTGGTGGTGATCGATCCTCGCCGGACGCGCGCGGCGCGGGTCGCCGATCTGTGGTTGCCTGTTCGTATTGGCACAGATTCCGCGTTGGCCCTGGGCGTCATGAACATCCTGGCGCGGGATGGGAAGGTGGATCGCGCGTATCTGGCCAGCCAGACGCTGGGTTTCGACCGCGTCGAACGCGAAATTCTGCCTCGGTTCACACCGGAGGCGACCGCGGCGATCACCGGCCTCTCTGTCGCCGACATTGAAACGTTCGCGGCCTGGTATGGCGCGGCCAAAAAATCGTTCATCCGGATTGGGTTCGGGCTGAGCCGGTCGACCGACGGCGGACAGAACCTGCGCTCCGTGGCGTTGCTGCCCGGAGTCACCGGCGCCTATGGCCGTTACGGCGGCGGCGCGTTGCTCGCGACAGTGGCGGGGTTCGAGTTCAATTATAACGCACTGCGCAAGCCGTCCGGCCCGGCGGAAGCGCGAACGATCAACCACCTGAAACTTGGTGAGGCATTGCGCGGCCTGAACGATCCACCGATCCGGGCGTTGTTCATCGCCGCGAACAACCCGGCGGTCACCAATCCCAATACCGCGGTCATCCGCGCCGGACTCGCGCGCGAAGATCTGTTCACCGTCGTGCACGACCCGTTCATGACCGAGACAGCGAAGTTCGCCGACATCGTGTTGCCGGCGACGACGTATCTGGAGACCGACGACTTCTACCGCGCCTATGGCACGTATTACATGCAATATGGGCAACGGGTCATCGAACCATGTGGCGAAGCCTGGTCCAATCATCGTCTGACACAGACCCTGGCCGCGCGTCTCGGCGTGACGGATCGGGTGTTTCAGATGTCGCCTCCCGAGTTGGTCGGGGAATTGTTCCGGGGCGCGACAGGCGCGCTCACGCGGTTCGATCCAGCGGGATTGCTGGACGGCAAAGCGGTATCGATTGGCGGCCGCGGCGGGCAGGTCTTCGCCACACCGTCCGGGAAGCTGGAGTTTTATTCCGGGACCCTGGCGAAACAAGGCCTGCCGCCGATGCCCGACTGGCGTCCGGATCCCGAAGACACCGGCGACGGAAGGCTGCGTTTGTTGACCACGCCGGGTTACTTCCAAAGCCACACGGCGTTTTCCGCCAATGCATTTCTGCGTGAGCGTGAGGGTCAGCCGCATGCCGTGCTGCACCCGGACGACGCGGCGGCGCGCGGTTTGAGCGAGGGACAGCGCGTGCGCCTCCGCAATGAACGGGGCGAGGTCGGGTTGATCCTGCATGTGCGGGATGAAATCCAGCCAGGCATCGTTCTGGTGCCGGGTCAGCGGCCTGACGATGAAACAGTTGGCGGTACGGTCAACATGCTCTGCGCGGACGGCTTTACCGACATGGGCGAGGGCGCGACGTATCAAAGCACCTGGCTTGATGTGAGCGCGTGGTAGGGTGATCCAACCCCTTCTCCGGACGTCAGGGGCAGCGCATATTCGCGGTTGAGCCCTCGGGACCGCCGCGACGGCAACGACCCACTGGAAGTCGCGCGCCGCGAACCTGGCCTCGCCTGACGGAGTAAGCCGATGTCCGAAACCCTGCTTCGCCCCCCTCCCGCGCTGTTCATGCCGCCAAAGCAGCCGGCCAAGCCGCTGACCAGGCGGTTCAAGGTCGTGTCCGAATATCAGCCGGCCGGCGACCAGCCCACGGCGATCGTGGAACTCGTGCGCGGCGTCGCGGCCGAGGATCGCGATCAGGTGTTGCTGGGTGTCACCGGCTCCGGCAAGACGTTCACGATGGCCAAAGTGATCGAGGCGGTGCAGAAGCCGACGTTGATCCTGGCGCCGAACAAAACGCTCGCGGCACAGCTTTATGGCGAGATGAAAAGTTTTTTCCCCGACAACGCCGTGGAGTATTTCGTCAGTTATTACGATTACTACCAGCCTGAGGCGTATGTTCCGCGCACCGATACTTATATTGAGAAAGACGCCCAGGTTAATGAGCAGATAGACAGGATGCGGCACGCGGCGACACAGGCGCTGCTGGAGCGGAACGATGTGGTGATCGTGGCCTCGGTGTCGTGCATTTACGGTATCGGGTCGGTCGAGACTTATTCACGCATGGTCGTGAAGCTGGAAATCGGCGGCACCATCGATCGCGATTCGTTAGCCCGCGCGCTGGTGGAGTTGCAATACCGGCGCAACGACACCGCCTTCCAGCGCGGCGCGTTCCGTCTTCGTGGCGAGATCGTCGATATCTTTCCCGCGCATCAGGAAGACCGGGCCTGGCGGATCACGCTGTTCGGCGACGACATCGAAGCGATCCACGAATTCGATCCGTTGACCGGGGAGAAAACCGCCGAACTGAAGGAAATCACCGTTTACGCCAACAGCCACTATGTCACGCCGCGGCCGACTTTGGCGCAGGCGATCAAGGACATAAAAATCGAGCTGAAGCAGCGAATCGAGGAACTGACCACCGAAGGCAAACTGCTCGAAATCGAGCGGCTTACTCAGCGCACGACCTTCGATATTGAGATGATGGAGACGACGGGCTCCTGTAAGGGGATCGAGAATTACTCTCGCTATCTGACCGGACGCGACCCCGGCGATCCGCCGCCGACCCTGTTCGAGTATTTACCGGAAAACGCGTTGCTGATCGTCGATGAATCCCACGTCACGGTGCCTCAGCTTGGCGGCATGTACCGCGGCGACTTCAACCGCAAATCGGTACTGGCGGAGTTCGGATTCCGGCTGCCCTCGTGCATCGATAACCGCCCTTTGAAGTTCGAGGAATGGGAACGGTTCCGTCCCATGACGATGTTCGTCTCCGCGACGCCCGGCCCGTGGGAAATGGAACGCACCGCGGGCGCCTTCGCGGAACAGGTCATCCGCCCCACCGGCCTGATCGACCCGATCACCGAAGTCCGGCCGGTCGAGCATCAGGTGGACGATCTGCTGGCGGAATGCCGCGCCATGGCGGCCAAGGGCAGCCGCGTGCTGGTCACCACGTTGACCAAGCGCATGGCCGAGGATCTGACCGACTATCTGACCGAGCACGGCGTCCGGGTCCGTTACCTCCATTCCGATATCGACACGCTGGAGCGGATCGAGATCATCCGCGATCTGCGTCTCGGCGTGTTCGACGTGCTGATCGGGATCAATCTTCTGCGCGAAGGTCTCGACATTCCCGAGTGCTCGCTGGTGGCGATCCTGGACGCCGACAAGGAGGGTTTCCTGCGGTCGCAGACGTCGTTGATTCAGACCATCGGGCGCGCGGCGCGTAACATCGACGGGCGGGTGATTCTGTATGCGGATGTGATGACGCGGTCGTTGCGAGCGGCGATCGAGGAGACCGACCGGCGGCGTAACAAACAACGCACCTGGAACGAAGACAACGGCATCACCCCGCAATCGGTGCGCAAACAGATCGGCAAGGTGCTGGAAAGCGTGTTCGAGCAGGACTACGTCACCGTCGCCCCGGTGAAGGACTCCGGCATCAGCGACTTTGTTGGCAAGAACCTGAAATCCGCCATCGCCGACCTGGAAAAGCGCATGCGCGCCGCCGCCGCCGATCTGGAATTCGAGGAAGCCGCGAGGCTGCGCGACGAGATCAAACGGCTGGAGGCGCTCGACCTTGGCCTGGAACCGCCGCCACGGGCGAGCGCGAGTCTGCGGCCGAAACGGGATCGGACGCCGGAGCCGATGGGGCCCGGCGGTGGTGGCTACGATCCCTCCAAGCGGCGGGGACATGGCATGAAGCGGCGGCGTGGTCCGTGAATTTTTCGATCTCGGACACAATTCCACGCGTTGCGCTGATCACCGGCGGCGGGCACGGAACTGGCCTCGCAATTGGCCGTGCGTTGGCCAATGCTGGGTTCGCGGTCGCGATGCAGTGCGATCCGGGAGGCAGCCCGCGGGACCTCCCCTCCGGGATCGTGGCGTTGCCCGCCGATCTGGCCGACGAAGAACAGACTGCCGCCCTGCCCGGCCGTGCCGCCGCCGCTCTGGGCGCGATCGGCGTGCTGGTGAATGCCGCCAGCCTCGCCGCGCGCGACACCTGGGATCAGGCGCCTCGCGCGATCTGGGACGCGCATATGCAGACCAATCTGCGCGCGCCCTTCGTGCTGATCCAGCATTTCGCAAAGGCGCTGCCGGAGGCCTGCGAGGGCGTGGCGATCAATTTGTTGGGCGGGGGAACAAGGCAGGATTACCTGTCGTATTCCCTGACCAAGGCGGCGCTCTGGACCCTTACCCAGACCATGGCGCTGGCACTGGCTCCGCGGATCCGGGTGAATGGCATCGCGGGCGGCCCCTCCGGGGGAGCAGACGAAATTGCCCATGCGGCGCTCGCCATCCTTGCGTTCCGCTCCATGACCGGCCAGATGATTGACCCGAATGGCGTCCCGCCGCCGGGCGCATGACCTCGTCCCAGAGGAGCGCATGATGGACACGCAACGCATCGCCGACGCCGCGCGCGGCCTCCGCCACGTGTTTCTTCGCGACATGGTGCTGCAAGCCAGCATCGGCGTGCACCCGCCGGAGCACGATGCAACCCAGCGCGTGCGGATCAACGTCGATCTCGGCGTGGAAGACGACGGCGCCCGCCCGTTGTCGCGTGTTCCGATTGGGCGGGATGAACTGATCCGCGTCGTGGATTACGAGCAGATCGCCAACACGGTGCGCGCGATCGTCGGCTCCGGGCATGTCCGGCTGGTGGAAACCCTGGCCGAGCGGATCGCCGATGCGTGTCTTACCGACCCGAGAATACACCTCGCCCGGATCCGGGTTGAGAAGCTGGATGTCTTCGCCGATTCCGCCTCAGCGGGGGTCGAAATTGAGCGGCGTCAGGGAAATTGATCACAACCCGCCGCCCGTTTGCTGTCACGCCCGATTGACGGCTTCACATACCCGGTTTGATCCGCCGTTGACGAAGAATAATAAATTAAATCAATAGGTTGAATAACGCCTAAATATTCGGCAATGCTTAACCCATATTTAACATCGACCAAAATAAACTCTGACTGATCAGGCCTTTGCGGCCTCCCGGCGGCGCGAGTGGCACTACATCCACGTCATGTGAGGGTTACACGGTGAGTTTCCTCACCCCGCCGGGCGCGGCGCCGATGCCCAGA